>DASZFS010000364.1:0-13013 GCA_035939575.1 Vicinamibacterales bacterium
AAGTCGTCAGAAATCGAGGGCGATAGGCAACTGCACGCGACCATGAGTCTTCAGCCCGCTCAAAGTCTTCGGCCGCCCTCAGAGCCTTCGCGTTTAGGAGATCAGGCGCGCACGGCGCGCCCGTTGGCGATTTGCGAGTCGGCCCGCTTCTTCAGCGGGGGTGGCGCGCCCGGATCGAGCGGCGGCTTCACCACTTGCGCGCGCACGGTCGCGTGCTCCACGAGCCAGAGGACGCTTCCGGGAACCGCCGGACCTGCCGGGAGAGTGCTCTCGAGCCTGAGCCGCGTCACGGCGTCAAGCAGCGCCTCGATCGCCCTTGCCTCCAGCGGCGCAGCGCGCCGGCCCGCGCGCAGCATCGCCAGATCGGCCAGGTGGCCGCTCTGATGCGTGACGACGGCGTCGAGAGCAAAGACCGACTCTTGCTCCGCCGACTCGTTCGCGCGCTGGAAGCGCGCTTCCCATCGCGCGCGGCATCCCGAGACATCGGCGAGATCGAAGCTGGTTTCGCACTCGAGCGGCGTCGCGACCAGCGTGACGATGGCCGCGAGCGAGTCGGGGCGCTCGTTGGTGGCAAAGCGCATCATGCCGAGCATGATGACCACGAACGCGACCGTCGCGGTGGCGGCGCCCACCCCGGCATACACCAGCCTGACGTCGTCGAACATGTCCCGCACGCGCGCGAGAAGCGACGCGTCGTCTTCCGCCTTGAGCCGGCTGATCACGGCGGCGTTGAATGCCGTCGACTGCTCTTTCAACGGCGCGGGGCGCGACGCGGCAAACGCGCCGAACAAGGAGCTCAACGATTGGAGCTCGAGGAGCGACGCCCCGCAGTCGCCACACTTTTCGACATGAGCGCGGACGGCGATCTGCTCCGCGACCGGCAGCTCGTCATCGTGAAAGGCCTGGAGCAGACGACGCGCCGCGGTGCACGACAGCGGTTTCATGCTCCCCTCACTTCCCGAAGCTCGGTTCTGAGCGCCTGCCTGGCGCGCGTCAGCCGGGACTTCACCGTGCCGACAGCCACGCCGAGGGAATACGCAATCTCCTCGTAGCTCAGACCATCGATTTCACGCAGCACGATCGCCGTCCGCTGGTCGAACGGCAACCCGTCGAGTGCGCGCTCGAGGCGGGCCGCGAGCTCCTTCTGCGCCAGGACCCGATCCGGTGTTGAGGTGCCGGCGGAGAAGAAGTCGCCGTGGGCCGCGATGTGCTCATCGAGGGAGACCTGATCGGCCCGATGTCGCCGCCGCCAGAAGCGGTGGCGATTCCGAGCCTGGTTCACGGCAATGCGATAGATCCAGGTCCGCAGGCTCGACTGGCCGCGGAATCGGTGAATGGTGCGGAAGACCCGGAGGAAGACCTCTTGGGACAGATCCAGTGCTTCGTCCCGGTCGCTGAGCAGGTTCATCGCCAGCTGAACGACCATGCGCTGGTGTTCGGCGACCAGATCGGCGCAGGCGGCCTCGTTGCCTTCGGCGCAACGCTGCACGAGCGCCGCTTCACGGCCGCCGACGTCCGACCAACTGACGACCCGCGCCTGCTTCACTGAGACTTCCACTATAGTAACTTAGACCCCGTTCGAGGCCCAAGGTTCCGCCCCCAGGGGAAGGCCGACGGCCGGGAAAGACTGTGAAGAGAACGATTGGCCTGCTCGCCATTATCGCCCTCGGGGTCGTCGCGGCGGCTCTGACCAAGCAGTCGGCAGCGCGCCAGCGGGACTACCGCGCCCTCCTGGTCGGTGGCGACGTCGCGCTCCACGACGAGCGGACATCCGATGCGATCGAGGCGTACAGCGGCGCCATCGCGCTGCGCCCCGATTCGATGCTCGCCTATCTCCGCCGCGGGGAGACCTACCGGCGGAGCCCGGATCGCGCCGATCTCGAAGCAGCCGCACGCGATTTCCGCAAGGCGGCGTCGCTCGATCATTCGGCGCCGCGACCGCTCGAAGAACTGGGCGACGTCACCTACCAGAGCGAACGCTACGACCAGGCGGTGAAGGCTTACGAGGCTTCGGCGCGCCTCGACGATCATGCGCCCCGCATCAACTACAAGCTGGCGCTGGCACGCTACCGCAGCGAGGATCTGGACGGTACGCTCGCCGCACTGGACGAGGCCGTGCGCCTCGACGATCGGATGGCGGAAGCGTACTACCTGAGGGGTATCTGTTTGCGGGACAAAGGACGGCTGCCCGAAGCGGCGCGCTCGCTCGAAAAAGCCGTCACGCTGTCTCCCGGGCTCATCGCCGCGCGCGAGGAGCTCGCCGACGCCTTCGGCGCGCTCGACCGACGGACCGACCAGCTCGACCAGCTCCAGCTGCTGGCGGGGCTGGACCGCGGTCGGCCCGCGCGGTATGTCGCCGTCGCGCTGACGCAAGCGCGCCGGCACCGCTGGGACACGGCCGTCGTGACCATCGGGAGCGCGCTCGAGCGTGCGCCGGATGACCCCTCGCTGTATGGCACACTCGGCCAGGTCTGGCTCGAGAGCGCGCAGGCCAGAAACGACCGTGTCGACCTTGGCAAGGCGCGCGAGGCGCTCGAGCGCGCGGCGTCGCGCCCCGGCGCGTCGAGCGATGTCCTCGCGCTGTCCGCACGCGCGGCCCTCGAGGACGGCGCCACCGAGGCGGCCGAGCGACTGCTTAAACTGGCCACGGAGCGCTTTCCGATCGATCCGAAGGCTCTGCTCTTGTACTCGAACGTCGCCGAGCGCCAGGGTCATCCTGACATCGCCCGCCGCGCCCTGATTCAGTACGACGCGCTCGTTAACGACGACACCGACCCGGTCGATCGGATAGTGAAGATTGCGACCCTCTGCGCGCGGGTCGACGACACGGCGACCGCCACCGAGTGGATCCATCGAGGCCTCAATCGCGATCCCGCCAACGTCCAACTGCTGGAGCTCGAGGCGCGGATCACGGCACCTTCTTCGGATCGGTCAGATCGCGCAGGCCGTCGCCGAGAAAATTGAATCCGAGGACCAGCACCGCAATCGCCACGCCGGGAAAAATCGTCAGGTGCGGCGCGTCGAGCAGGTGCGCGCGCCCTCCATTGAGCATCGTGCCCCAGCTTGGCGTCGGCGGTTGCACGCCGAGCCCGAGGAAGCTCAGCGCCGCCTCGGCGATGATGGCGCCGGCCATGCCCAGCGTCGCCTGGACGATCACCGCTGGCATGGCGGTCGGAATCAGATGCCGCCAGAGGATGCGCGGGACGCCCGCGCCTTGCGCGCGCGCCGCCTGCACGTACTCGAGCTCCCGCGCCCGCAAGATCTGACCGCGCACGAGCCGCGCGTACCCGACCCATCCGATGACCGTCAGCGCGAACAGCACGTTCGCGAGGCTCGGCCCAAGCACGGCGACCAGCGCGATCGCGAGAAGCAACCCGGGAAACGCGAGCAGGACGTCGATGACCCGTCCTATGACGTCGTCCAGCAACCCGCCGAAGTAACCGGCGATCGCACCGAGCAGCGTGCCGATCGACGCGGACACCGTGACCACGGTGAGACCCACCAGGAGCGAGACGCGCGCGCCGGCCAGGACGCGCGCCAGAATGTCGCGGCCGAGCTCGTCGAGGCCAAACGGGTGTGCCGCGCTCGGTCCCGCCAGTCGCAATGGCAATGCCTGGGCCGCAGGGTCGAGGCTCGAGATGGCAGGACCGGCGATCGCCGCCAGCACCACGAGCGCAACGATGACAGCGCCTGTCTTCATCATTGGCGGCATCAGTCGAACCGGATGCGCGGGTCGAGCAGCCCATAGACCACATCCGTCAGGACGTTCATGGTCACGTAGGTGACGGCGATCAGCAGGATGCAGCCCTGCACCAGCGGATAGTCTCGAAAGCTGATCGACTGGATCAGAAGACGGCCGACACCCGGCCACGCGAAGATGGTTTCTGTGATGACGGCGCCGGTCAGCACCGCGCCAAACTGGAGTCCCAGTACGGTCACGATGGGGATGAGACCGTTGCGCAGCGCGTGCCGCACGACGGCTCGCAGCCTCGAGGCGCCGCGCGCGCGCGCCGCCAGCACGTACAGCTCGCGGAGCTCCTCAATGACGCTCGATCGCGTCGTCCGCGCCAGAACTGCGGCCAGCGGCGCTCCAAGCGTGATGGCCGGCAGCACGAGGTGCGCGGCCGTGCCTCGCCCCGAGACGGGCAACCAGCCGAGCTCGACCGAGAAGACGATTGCCATCAGCGGACCGAGCCAGAAGTTGGGAATCGACAGGCCGACAAGCGCGAGCGTTGTCGCGCTGACATCGGTGAATGTGCCGGCGCGCACGGCCGCGAGGACGCCGAGCGGGATGGCGATGACGACCGCCACGGTCATCGCGGCCAGGGCGAGCTCGAATGTCGCGGGCATGCGCTCGAGAATGGCTGCGGCGACGGGCTGGTTCGTACGCAAGGAGGTCCCGAGATTGCCCGTCGCGAGACCTGAGAGGAACGCACCGTACTGGACGTACAGCGGCCGATCGAGCCCGAGCCGCGCGCGCACGTCCACCACGTCCTGCTCCGACACGCCTTCCCCGAGCATCGACCGAACCGGATCCCCCGGAACGAGATGAATCAGCGAGAAGACGAGCGTCGCGACCCCGAGCAGCACCGGAATCGTCAACAACAATCGTCGAGCGAGGTAGCGACCCAATCGGACAATTATCATTGAGGATTGCGGATTGCGGATTGCGGATTTCAAGGTGCACCGGTTCGCGCCCAATCCGCGATCGCCTGTTCAATCCCCAAATCACCCCATCAATCCGCAATCCTCAATCCGCAATCTGAAGTCCTCAATCTGAAATACCAAGGCGCACCATGAGCTTGCCCAGACCCTGGCGCGTCACACCCAGCTCATACGCTGCGCGCCCTCGATGTCCGCCGGAGCGAACCAGCGCGGCGCGGATGAACGTTTCCTCGAACGTCCGCCGCGCCGCGTCCAGGCGCCAGCTCGCAGGACGGCGGACGGTCGCCACGTGCGGGGGCAACGCGGTCGGCGGGACGACGCCGCGCTTCGGGCTCCGCACGGCGAGGGCGGCGAGGACGTTCTGCAGCTCACGGACGTTGCCGGGCCAGTCGTACGCCGTCAACGCGGCACAGGTGGCCGCGGCGAGCGTCGCTTGGCTGCCGATCCGGTTGATGGCGTCGCTCCAGAAGTGATCCGCGAGCAGCGCCAGGTCCTCGCGCCGCTCGCGCAGCGGCGGAACCGCAATCCGGATGACGTCGAGCCGATACAACAGGTCCAGCCTGAATCGTCCGGCCTCGACTTCG
The DNA here is from genome assembly GCA_035939575.1 of Vicinamibacterales bacterium. Taxonomy (GTDB): domain Bacteria; phylum Acidobacteriota; class Vicinamibacteria; order Vicinamibacterales; family CAVVIG01; genus DATKHR01. Next base: position 5,250 of record DASZFS010000364.1, read on the forward strand.
CGCCGCAAGTCGCGATTGGTCGCCGACACAATGCGCACATCGATCCGGCGTGCGACGTTCTCGCCGATCCGCCGCAGCTCTCCTTCCTGGATGACTCGAAGCACCTTGGCCTGAGCCCGCGGGGAGAGCTCGCCAACCTCATCGAGGAACAGGGTCCCACCGTGCGCTTCCTCGAAGACGCCCGGGCGGTCGGCCATCGCGCCGGTGAATGACCCGCGTGCGTGCCCGAACAGCTCGGTTTCAACCAGATCGTCCGGCAGGGCGGCGCAGTTCAGCGTGCAGAAGCGGCGATCCCGGCGCGTGCTCATCCGGTGGATACCACGTGCGACGAGCTCCTTGCCGCTGCCGCTCTCCCCTTCGATCAGCACGGCGAACGGCGCCGCGGCGGCGCGGTCGATCGAACGCCGGAGATCCGCCATCTGCGTGGTGATGCCGAGAAGATCCGGCGCTCCTTTTCGCGCGGTCTGGGTGCGCCGCGCCAGGACCGCGGACACCAGCGGGGCAGCGGCGGCCGCCGCCATCGAAAGTACGGCCGGCGCACGGCTCAGGTCGTTCGTGGTGCCGATCGACCACCTGGCGCAGAGCGCCCCGATCGGCGCCCCGCCGTACCGCACTGGCGCCGCGGCCTCGAGGCGCCCGTGCGTAAGCTGGGGCGCGATGGCGATGCCGGCCTCAATCCCTCGAACGGCGATGTCCGTTTCGAGCCGCGGGCCGTCGAAGGCCACCATCTGGCAGTCCGTGCCTGCGGTCACGGCGAATCCGACCGCAGCGGCGCCCAGGTGTTGCCGCACCTTCGTGCAGACATCGGTCAACAGGGCAACCTCGTCTTCGGCGTGCTGGCAGAGATTCAAGATCGCAATCACCTCGTCGACCAGCGGATCCAGGCCGGAGCGCCCCAAGGGCGACATTGTCGACATTGTCCAGAGGGGTGACCCGCTGAAGAGACCGAGTGCGCCGAGGCCGGTCGCCGAGATGTGACGTGTCGTGACGTTGCCAGGATCGGCCGACCCGCAGAGCCCGAGAAGCAGGTTCCAGCGCGCCTTGACGAGCGGTGGTACGGTTGCCGCCATCCGACGGAGAGCCGCCAGGCTGTCGCCGTTGGCCAACCTGCCCCGCCGGCGATCGGCTTCCGCGCGCAGGAGCCTCGAGGAGAACGCCCGAAGGGGATGACGCGCCAGCCGCGCGGACGCAAGGCAGGCCGACGCCTCGCGATCCACTCCGTCGAGGTCGCCGACGACCAGCTTGACGAACGCGGACGTGTCGGCGACATCCGCCTGTAGGTGGAGATCCACGCCGGCGTGAGCCACCTCGCGCGCAGCCTCGAGTGACGCGAGCGCGCGCGCGGAGTCGCCCTGAGCGATCGCGATGCTTGCAACCACGCGATGCCGGCGAACAATGTCCGCTGCCGGGCCATCGAGTGGACCCGCCTCGACGAGGGCGCGCGCGTCGGCGTAGTCGCCTCGCCAGAAGAGACATCGCGCCAGGCTCGTCGAGAGCGGCTGCCGCCAGCCTTGATCCCCCTGCGCCTTGACGCTCGTCAATGCCGCCGCCAGGACGCGTTCGGCCTCGTCCAGCCTGGCGAGGTCAATCCAGGCGTTGGCCGACAGCACCGCGCAGTCGATGAGAAGGCCGCCGTCGGGCGATGCGCGCCCAGTCAGCTCGTCGAGAGCCCGTAGCGCCTCGCGTGGACGGCCGCGCGCGAGGAGCTCGCGCGCCAGGATCACGCCGCCCTCGGCAGCGCTTGGCCACGCCTGGCGGCGCGCGAGCGCCGCAACCGTCTGGCGCAGCAGGCGCAGGCCGGGCGAGTGACGGCCGGCCGCCAGCAGACCGCTCGCATGCTCAACGCGGGCGCGGAGGGTCGCCACATCGCCTTCTGCGGGCGTCCCGGTCGACGACAAGCGGCCATCGCTTGCGCAGTTCGTATCGGCGTACGTCGCCGGTCGCTCGGCGACGCGTGAGACGGTTGCCGCGGTCGAGTGGCGGCGCTCGCGCTCGATCGACCATAACGCCGCCGTGAACCGCCCCGGCAGCCCGCGCGATTGGATCGCCGCGCGCTCAAGTCGTCGGGCGGACGCGGTCGTGCTCGGGCGGGGCCGGATCGCATTGACGAGCGCGCTGACGCTGACCGGGGTGAGCCCGACGCCGTCGACCCCGCGCAGGTCCTCGCCCGACGCCACGAGGCACACGTGGCCGCGAGATGTTCTCAACGTCGCGCGAAGCAGCGCGGTGAGGCCGCGTCGGCGCGGATCCCACTCGGTCAGGAACAGACTGCGGTCCGCCAGTAACGCCGAATAGGTGTCGAGCAGACGGGCATCCACCGGTACGAACCCGTTCACCCTGGCCTCGCGCGCGAGCACGATGACCGCGGTTCGCAGGCCCGCGCCGCACGGCCCCCACAATGCCGCGACGCGCGGCCGGCGCTCGGACGCGGTGCGCAGCATGTCGGCGAGCGCGACGACCGCGGGCCGCTCGATGAGCGCGAGGCCGGGAGCAGAATCGTCTGCGGCGTCGGGCTCGCCGGCAGGGTATCCGGCATCCGACGCGGGGACGATGACGGGCCCGACCTGGCTGCAGAACGCCTGTGCCCCACCGTGGCCGGCGCTCTTGCCGTCCTGCCGGAGAAACCCGGCCGCAGCCCGCTCGGCTGCCGCTGCGGCGGCCTTCGGCCCTCGCCAGGCTGGCCCGCACGCCCACGCCTCGAATCGGCGCGTTGCGCCGATCAGCCCGTAGTCGACCAGCGTCGCCATCGCCGGATGCCGCAGACGAAACAGCTCATCACAGCGCAACACCCACTGCTGCTGCTCTTCGTCGTTCGTCGCGCTCGACTCTTCCATCCACACCATCGCGGCTCGCGCCAGGTCGAGCGCGAGCCCGCGCGATTCCGTCGTGTTCATCGCGAACCGATCCGCCACGAAGCGCATCACGTCCTCCTCTCGCTGGTGCGACGCATCTCGGCCGAGTGCAAGAACTCCGCCTTCACAAATCGCCGCCAAGATCGTCGCGGGGCGTTCCGGACGTTGCAATTTTTTCGGATAGAATGAAGCCCGCATGCTGCGATTTCTCACTGCGGGCGAGTCGCACGGAAAAGCGCTCCTCGCGATCGTCGAGGGGGTGCCAGCGGGTCTCGCGATTGATTTCGACGCGGTGACCGCCGATCTGCGGCGGCGTCAAACCGGCTACGGCCGTGGGCGCCGGATGGCGATCGAATCCGATCGCGCGGAGGCGTTGAGCGGCATCCGGCACGGCGAGACCACCGGTGCGCCCATCGCGTTGATGATTCCGAACCGCGACTGGGAGAACTGGCAGCGCACAATGCATGTCGAGGCCGAAATGCCGGCTGACGCGTCGGGCGTCGACCGCCCGCCTGTGACGCGGCCCCGGCCCGGGCACGCGGACCTGGCTGGTTACGTCAAGTATGGCCACGACGACATGCGGAACGTGCTCGAGCGCGCGAGCGCGCGCGAAACTGCGGCCCGCGTCGCGGTCGGCGCGATCGCGCGTCAACTTCTCCGCGCCGTCCATGCCGAGGTTGCCAGTCATGTGACGGTCATTGGCGCGGCATCGGTCGCCGACCCGCTGGCGTTGTCGTTCGACGCGATCCGGCGCATCTCGAACGACACGCCACTGCACTGTGCCGACGGCGACGTTGAGCTGCGGATGATCGAGGAAATCGACCGGGCCCGGGCCGCCGGCGACACGATGGGCGGAAGCTTCGAAGTCGTCGTGCACGGCGTCCCACCCGGTCTGGGCAGCTACGTGCAGTGGGATCGCAAGCTTGACGGCCGTCTCGCGCAGGCCTTGATGTCTATTCCTGCCATCAAGGCCGTGGGCATCGGGCGAGGCCCCGCCGTCGCGGGCCTGCCCGGCTCCCGCGTCCATGATGAAATCGTCGGAATTGTCCAGGGCATGCCGTCCCCGCTCGGCGTCAAGCGGCCGACGAACAATGCCGGCGGTCTCGAAGGCGGAGTCACCAACGGCGAGGACCTCCGGATCACGGCCTACATGAAGCCAATCTCGACCCTCATGCGGCCCCTGCGGTCCGTCGATCTGGCGACGATGATCGAGAGTCCCGCGGCCATCGAACGCAGCGACGTGTGCGCGGTTCCGGCGGCGGCTGTGGTCGGCGAGGCCATGGTCGCGTTCGTCCTCGCGGATGCCCTCATCGAAAAGTTCGGCGGCGACTCGATGGGCGAGCTCGTCGGCAACTGGGAGACGTTCCGCGCGCGGACCTCAGAACGTTTCGTCCGGCGGTAGCTCGCGCGCCGCCTCGCCATGATCCGTCCGATCCTCAAATATGGCGACGCGCCGCTTCATGGCCAGGCGCGCGCGGTCGACGCCGTCACGCAGGATATCGACCGCCTCGTCGAGGACCTGGTCGAGACCATGTATGCGGCGCCAGGCATCGGGCTCGCCGCGCCTCAGGTCGGCGTCCCGCTCCGCCTCTTCGTCGTGGATCTCTCGGTTGGCCGCGATCCGAACGGCCTCATCGTGATGATCAACCCGGAGGTCGTCGAGCGCGACGGCATGCAGCTCGAAGAGGAAGGCTGTCTCAGCCTCCCCGGGTTCAACGCCACCGTCGTGCGGCCATCGCGCATCGTCGTGAAGGCACTCGATCGACTCGGCGCCGAACGGGAGACAGAAGGCGTGGGGCTGCTCGCGCGCGCGTTTCAGCACGAGATGGATCACCTCGACGGCACCTTGTTCGTGGATCGACTACGCGGGATCAAGCGCGACCTGATCGTCCGCAAGATCCGCAAGATGACGCGCGCAGGCAAATGGTAGCTTCCCCGCTCCGCGTCGTGTTCTTCGGTACGCCTGAATTCGCCGTGCCGACGCTCGATGCGCTGCTCGCGTCGCGCCACAGCGTTGTGGCCGTCGTGACGCAGCCGGACCGCCCCCGAGGGCGCGGCCAGAAGACGTCCGACGCCCCGATCAAAGCACGCGCCGTTTCGAGCGCCTTGCCCGTTCTGCAGCCCGACCGTCTGAAGGATCCGGAATTCTCAGCAGCCGTCAACGCGCTCGGTGCGGACCTCGGCGTGGTCGCGGCGTACGGCAGAATTCTGCCAGAGCCGCTGCTCGCCATCCCTCGGCTGGGGATGATCAACGTCCACGCATCGCTGCTGCCGCGCCACCGCGGTGCCGCCCCGATCCAGCGTGCGATCATGGCCGGCGATCGTGAAACCGGTGTGACGATCATGCGCGTCGTCAAGGCGTTGGACGCTGGACCGATGATGGCCGTTGCCACACGAGCGATCGGCTCCGATGAGACGAGCGAGGACGTCGAGCGCGACCTTGCGCGGATGGGCGCCGCGCTCCTCGTCGAGGTCGTCGATCGCCTGGCGCATGGCGGCGTTGAGGAAGCGCCGCAGCGCGACGCTGACGCAACGTATGCGCCGCGGCTGACGAAGGACGAAGGACTCATCGACTGGCGGCGGTCGGCGTTGGAGATCCACAACCTGGTTCGCGGACTGTATCCCTGGCCTCACGCCTTCACGTTTCTCGATGGCAAACGGTACATCCTTCGTCGGACGTCAGTGAAAGAGAGAAACGACGGCCGGCAGCCGCCGGGCACAATCCTCGAAGCGAGCGGCGACACGTTGCTCGCCGCGACGGGTGCCGGGCAGCTGCAGATTCTCGAGGTCCAGCCGGAAGGTCGCCGCGCGCTCGCCACACGCGATTTCCTGGCCGGGCATCACCTCGCGGCTGGCTCCAGGTTCTCCGGCGCCTCATGATCGCGCCGGCGCGGATCGCCGCCTTCGAGATTCTGTCAGCCACCTCGTCGGGCAGCGCCGACCTGCCGTCGGCGATCGCCTCCGCGCGCTCCCGCCTCAACGACGATCGCGACCGCGCGCTGGCGGCCGAGATCGCGACCGGGGTTCAACGATGGCGCGCGGCGCTCGACTACCTTATCGTCCAGTTTTCCAAGCGTCGCCTCGCCCAGCTGGACTCGGAGGTGGTCGAGATTCTGCGGTTGAGCGCTTACCAGCTTCTCCACCTCACCCGCGTTCCGGCGTCCGCAGTCGTGGACGATGCGGTCGACTTGACGAAACGAGCGGGAAAGCAGAGCGCCAGGGGTTTCGTGAACGCCATTCTGCGATCGATCTCGCGGAGGCGCCGGGATCTCCCGCTGCCGGGGCGGCCGGAGGGCGCGTCCGATCGCGAGGCGGTCCTTGACTATCTCAGTATCACGCTCTCCCACCCGAGATGGCTCGCAGCGCGTTGGCTGGACCGCTACGGCTTCGAGGCGGCGGAAGCCTGGACCCGCTTCAACAACTCGCCGGCCCCGCTCACGCTCCGGGTCAATCGGCTAAGAACGTCCCCGGAATCACTGGTCCAGCGCCTGGCCGACGAGGGCGTGATCGTCCGGCCGGGTGCATTCGCGCCCGGCGCGCTGGTCGTCCAGGAGGGGCACCCCCTCCGCGGCGACGGGGTCCGCGACGGGTCGTTCGTGGTACAGGACGAGGCCTCGCAGCTCGTTGCACAACTCGCGCATGCGCGGCCAGGGATGCGCGTCCTCGATGCGTGCGCCGCGCCGGGCGGCAAGACAACGGCGATGGCGGCGGACATGCAGGACCGGGGCCTGCTCGTCGCCGCTGACGTTCGCGATCGACGGCTCGATCTGCTGCGCCAGACGATCGCGGCGAGCGGGGCTCAGAACGTCGCGATCGTTCAGGCCAACCTTCTGCATCCTCTCCCGTTCGCCGACGTCTTCGGCCTTGTGGTCGTGGATGCGCCATGCTCCGGCCTTGGCACGCTTCGCCGCGATCCCGACATCAAATGGCGGCGCCGCGAGGACGACCTGGTCACGCTGGCGGCGAGCGAGCTGACGATGCTGCAGCAGGCGTCGCAAGCGGTTGCGCCGGGTGGGCGCCTGGTGTACGCGACCTGCTCGAGCGAACCCGACGAGAACGACGGCGTCGTCAATGCCTTCCTCGCCGGGACCGACCGGTTCGTGCCCGTGGACGCCGGGGACGCGGCCCCTGAACTGGCGCCGAGCGTCGTTGACGACCGGGGTTGGCTGCGGACCGAGCCGCACCGGCACGGCCTCGAGGCCTTCTTCGGTGCGGTGCTCGCGAGGAGACGGTAGGTTGCTGGCCCGCCTTCGCGTTTCACGCTTCGGCGGGTCCACCGTAGCTCGCCGCGTCAGTCGGGCGAGCGGAGGTGGATTGTAGTACGATCTCCTCTTCAATGGCATTGAGGACCCGCGTCTGGGGCGCGGGAAAGCTGCTGGTGCTCGGCGGCGCGCTGCTCGGGACCTACTTGCTGTTTGCGGCCGCGTCCATGCGCATCGCGTTGCGCACCCGCGAAGTTCAAGTGCCCAACCTGGCCGATCGGACCGCCAACGAGGCCACGACGATCGCCGCTGATCTCGGACTGACGCTGCGCGTCGACGACACGCGCCGGCCCGATCTGAAGGTTGCGGCCGGCCGCGTGATCGCGCAGGAGCCTGCCGCCGGATCGATCGCCCGGCGACAGCGGAGCATCCGGGTCTGGTTGAGCGCGGGGCAACATGCCGCGACGATGCCGGCGCTCGTTGGAGAGACCGAGCGTTCGGCCCAGCTGCGTCTGGCGCAGGACGGGCTATCGCTTTCCGCTGTCTCCGAGATCCGATCGCACGATCTGCCGTCCGACGTCGTGGTCGCGCAGGACCCGCCCGCGCGGAGCGCCGCGTCCCACATCGGCCTTCTGGTCAATCGTGGGGAGCGCGGAGAGAGCTACGTGATGCCGGATCTCATCGGTGTCAACGGCGACCGCGCGGCGGAG
>DASZFS010000365.1:0-28364 GCA_035939575.1 Vicinamibacterales bacterium
GCATAGGCTATGAACGCGCCGCGCGCCTGCGAGCCCGCGCGTAGGTGAAGGACATCAGGGCCAGAAAAGACAGATACGACGTCACACTATATTGCAGCCCGTCCACGAAAAAGGTCGTCGCCGAAATCGCGACCAGTGAAACGATGCCGAACGACGCGGCCGCGCGATGAGCGGGCATCCGAATCGGGAGCCGCATGAGTTGATCGCTCGTCAGCGCCGCCCGGAAGCGGACATAAGTGACCAGGATCACTATCCAGATGAAGAGCATCCCGGCTACGGCGGTGCCGTACAGCGCGAGGAACGCACTCGCGGGCGCGAAGATCGCCAAGAGGATCGCCGCGCCGACGCCGGCGCTGGCTGTCGCGACGGCGCGAAGCGGCACCCCGGTGCGGCTCACGATGCCCAGCGATCGTGGAGCGTAGCCAGATTGCGCCAGAGACAGGAGCATGCGCGCTGTCATGTAGAGGTTGGCATTCGCGCTGGAAACCGCGGCCGATATCACCACCAGGTTCATCGCGCCGGCGGCCGACGGAATACCAATCGCCGTGAACGCCCGGACGAATGGGCTGCCCGTGATGCTTCCACCGCTGTCGGCCAGCTGGCGCCACGGGCTCATCATCAGCATCACGGAGACGGCGAGCACATAGAAGATGATGAGCCGCAGCACCATCATGCGCATGGCCCGGGGAATCGACGTTTCGGGATGCTCGGCTTCGCCGGCGGTGACGGCGATTCCTTCGATGCCCATGTAGCTGGTGATCACCAGCGTGAGCGCCAGCCAGACGCCGCGCCAGCCGTTTGGCAGAAACCCGCCCGGGCTGTCGACGAGATGGCGAAGACCGATCGCTGGCCACGGCCCGATGCCAGCGACCAACACGAGCCCGGCGACGATGAAGGCCAGAATCGCGGCGACTTTGATCAATGCGAACCAATACTCGAGCTCGCCGAACACGCCCACGTGCGCCGTGTTGATCGCGACGAGCGTTGCGGCCATCGCGACCACCCAGAACCACGCCGGCACGGCCGGAAACCAGAAGGCGAAGTAGATGGCGACGGCGGTGACTTCGGCGCCGATCGCCAGGATCTGCACGAAGGCATACGTCGTGCGCACGATGTAGCCGGCCCACGATGAGAGGTAACGGTCGGCGAACACGCCGAACGACCCCGCCACGGGATGCATGACCGCCATCTCGGCGAGGGCGTAGCCCATGACCAGAGCGATCAGGGCTCCGAAGACGTAGGTCACGATGACGCCCGGCCCGGCCAGCCGGATCGTCACGGTGCTGCCGAGGAGCAGACCAACGCCAATCGCGCTGCCCATCGCCATCATCGCGATCTGACGCGGAACCAGCTTGCGCCGCAGGCCCTCCTCGGTCGCAGGCGGCGCGGCCACCGTCGAGGGCGTCATGCGTTCGTCATGCGTTCATCATCGTTGATCGGGGGAGCATACCCCAACGGTCGCCAGCGGCCGGGCGGCCTCAGGGTTCACAGGTCAACGACAAGAAGAAAAATGTGGTCGCCGAGGAGGCCGTATCTATACGATGTCCGCGATGAAACACCAGGACCACGTCTCGGCCAGCCGGCGCGAATTCCTCCGGTTTCTCGCCGGCAGTCCTTACGTCGCAGCGCTTGGCGGTGTCGCCGCGTTTCTCGAGCAGCGAGGCGCCGCTCAGGCCGCGCAGAACCGGACGGACGTCATCTCGAGTCCCGCTGATGCGCTGAACGTCTTCGACTTCGAGGAGGCCGCCCATCGCCGCGTACTGCCCGGCCACTGGGCCTACGTGGCGAGCGGCGTAGACGACGATGTGACGCTGCGAGCGAATCGCGAGGGCTATTCGCACCTGCAGCTGCGCCCCCGGCGGCTCCGGGATGCCACCAAGGTGGACATGCGCGTTGATCTTTTCGGTACGACCTACGCGAGCCCGATCTTCCTCTGCCCGACCGGCGGCGAGAAATCGTTCCATGCCGACGGCGAGATCGCGGTTGCGCGGGCCGCCAAGGCCCGGAACACGCTTCAGGTCTTGTCCACGGCGGCATCGACCGGCATCGAAGACGTGAACAAGGCGCTTGGCCGGCCGTGCTGGTACCAGCTGTATGCACCGCGCGCGTGGGAAGCCAACGAATTGCTCCTGCGGCGCGTGGAAGCCGCCGGCACGTCGGTGATCGCGTTGACCGTCGACAATACGACCGGCAGAAACAGCGAGACGTATCTTCGGACGCGGCCCAGGGATCTCAAACAGTGCGACGCGTGTCACGAAGGGGGGCCGGGCGGCGGACCGCGTCCGATGACCGGGAACCTGACCATGCCCGGCGGACGCGGGACGAACCCGGCGATGGACTGGGCATTCGTCGATCGGCTCCGCAAGGCATGGAGGGGCAAGTTGATCATCAAGGGGATCGATTCACCCGACGACGCGAAGCTGTGTGTGGAGCATGGCGTGGATGCGATTCTCGTGTCCAATCATGGCGGGCGCTCGACGGAGACGGGGCGCGCGACGATCGAGGCGCTTCCGGACGTCGTCGCGGAAGTCGGCGGCCGGATCCCGGTGTTCGTCGACGGCGGTGTGCGCCGTGGCACCGACGTCTTCAAGGCGCTCGCGCTCGGCGCCAAGGGCGTCGGCATCGGACGCCCGTTTCTCTGGGGCCTGGGGGCCTTCGGGCAGGCGGGCGTCGATCGCGTGTTGGAGATCCTGCAGGGCGAGTTGAAGCTGGTGATGGGCAACTGCGGCACGCAGACGATCGCCGACATCACGAGCGCGTATGTCAGCGTTGCGCCGTTTTCAGCGCGGCGGGGGTGACGGCAACTCGTCGTCGCCTCGGTCTCGACGTAGTAGGCTGGTGTCATGAATCTCACGCCCTTCGCGGCGCTCATCGTGCTCTTTGTCCTGCTGTCCGGTTTCCGGATCGCGAGAGAATACCAGCGCGCGGTCGTGTTCCGTCTTGGCCGCTACACGGGGTTGCGCGGCCCGGGTCTGTTCTGGCTGATTCCGCTCGGCATCGAGAACGAAACCCGCATCGATCTCCGCGTCGTCACGGCTCCCATCGAACAGCAGGAAACCATCACGCGTGACAGCGTCACGGTGAAGGTCAATGCTGTGCTGTGGTACCGCGTCAGCGACCCTCAGAAAGCCGTTCTACAAGTGGAGAACTTCCGCATCGCCGTCCAGCAGGTCGCGCTCACGAGCCTGCGAAACGTCATCGGCCAGCACGATCTGGATGAAGTCCTGAAAGCGCGAGACCAGATCAATGGGATCTTGCGGCGGAACGTGGTCGAGAACATCACGCCGTGGGGAGTCGCCGTCGAATTGCTGGAGATGAAAGACGTCGAGATTCCCCAGGACATGCAGCGCGTCATGGCCATGGAGGCCGAGGCCATGCGTGAGAAGCGGGCCCGCATCATCAAAGCGGATGCCGAATTGGAGGCGTCCAAGAAGCTGGCGGAGGCGGCGCATGTGATGATCGGGAACCCCGCCGCGCTCGAACTGCGCCGCATGCAGATGGTGGCCGAAGTGGGCGCCGAGAACAACAGCACAACCGTACTGATGATGCCGGCCGAGTTTGTTCACATGGCGGGAAGCCTGTCAAAGTTTCTGGAAGGGAAGGAGCGCGAAGGGAAGGGCAGTTAAGGCCCCTCCCTTCTGTTGTGTTCCGTTCAGCGAACGGTGGAATGACCCTCGAAGAACGCGTCAACCTCGCGTTTGGCTTGATCGCGTTGATAGCCGTACCGCTCTTGCACCCTCCCCACCAGCTTTTCCGCGTCGCCTTCGACCTCCTTGAGATCGTCGTCCGTCAATCGACCCCACTTGGCCTTGACGTCGCCCTTGAGCTGATGCCACTTTCCCTTGACCACATCTGAGTTCATGTTGGCTCCTTGTGTTGTCCAACGTGGAACTAGCAAGGCATATGCCCGCATCCTCAATCGCTCCTGGCGCAGTGTCTGCTTTCCATTCTGAGCGGGGGCGACATATGAAACTCATCGGTATTGCGCTGATCATATTCGGTGTCGTCGTGATCGCGATCGGTGGAATCACTTACACGAAACGGGAAAAAGTGATCGACCTCGGTCCGATCCAGGCGACGACCGAAAAGCGCGAGACGATCCCACTATCGCCGGTTGCCGGGTTCGCGGCGCTCGCCGGCGGTATCGCGCTGGTGATCACCGGCTCGCGCGCGCGCCTGTGATACCTCCGCGAAGAGACGGGGGGAAAACATCGGCAGCCCACTGGTCAAGAATCGCCCGGCGGATACCGACGAGCACTCATCACACGAGGGAGTAATGGCGTATCGCTTGACGCGGCGGAAGAGAGCAGCCCAGCAGCTGTCGCGAATCGCCGCCGGGGAGTTTGGCAAGGCCCTCGAAGAGCTCGGCGGCAACGCAGCCGTCGAGGGCGGGTAGTCGCGAAATGGCCGGCCATGGACGTACTGCAAGCGACAAGATCCTACGAACAATGGATGCGCCGGTGCACGACCGTGGTGGAGGCGCATCTTCGGAGGAAGCACGTGCAGATGCGCGGCGATCTGTTCGCATTCCTTCGGGGGACGTTCTATCGCTGGGCTGAGCTCTGGCCGGAGGCATGTCCCGACTTGCGGGACGCACCTCGAGTCCTGGCGATCGGCGATCTCCACGTCGACAGCTTCGGGACGTGGCGGGACGCCGAAGGGCGTCTCTGCTGGGGGGTTGACGATTTCGACGATGCGTATCCCCTGGCCTACACAAACGACCTCGTCCGACTCGCCGCGAGTGCGAGGATCGTGATTGACGACGACCGGTTGGCCATGAGCTTCAGAGATGCATGCGACGCCATCCTCGAGGGCTATCGAGGGACGTTGCGGCAGGGTGGCTGTCCGATTGTGTTGGGCGAGCGCGAGGTCACCCTTGAGCGGCTCGGCATTGCCGCGCTGAAGCCGCCGGAAGACTTCTGGCCGAAGCTCCAGGCGCTCCCGCACGTGCGGCGTCCGCTGCGCAGTGATGCGCGCCGGGCGCTCGAACACGCACTGCCAGAGCCCGGGCTCAAGTACAGCGTCGTGACACGCACGACCGGAATGGGCAGTCTGGGACAGCAGCGTTTCGCGGCGATTGCGATGTGGAAGGGCGGGCTCGTCGCGCGCGAGGTGAAGTCCATGGTGCCCTCCGCTCTCGCGTGGCTCGACGGTCGCGTCAATCGTGACGAGTCGTACTACGAGCGCGCACTCGACGGTGCAGTGCGCTCGCGCGATCCGTTCCAGTCGATCACCGGCGCCTGGCTGGTCCGCCGGCTCTCGCCAGATGCGAATCCGATTGAAATCATCGACCTTCCCAAGAAGCGCGACGAGGCTGTGCTGCTGCAATCCATGGGCATTGAGGCCGCAAACGTGCACCTGGGGAGTCGCCGCCAAACGCGCCGCATCCTCGCCGACCTGCAGCGCCGCAAGGCCAACTGGCTCCGCGCGGCAGCCAGAGCCATGGCCGACGTGGTCCACGACGAATGGAAAACATTCCGGAAGGCTGCCGGCTGAGATGCGGCGCTGACCGTCACTCGTGGCCGCAACATTGCGTAGTGCTCTGGGGTGCCGGCCGGGGGCCGGCGAGCGACAGAAAGGGAGCAGAGTTATGGCCGAATCCGGTACTCTTCACGACGCGTTCCTGGACGAGCTGCGAGATGCCTACGATGCAGAGAAACAATTGACCAAGGCTTTGCCGAAAATGGCGAAGGCCGCGACGTCGCCCGTCCTGCGCGACGCGTTTGAATCACACCTCGAAGAAACCCGCGGGCATGTCGAACGTCTCGAGCAGGTCATGGAAGGCCTCGGCGAAAAGGCGCGCGGCAAACATTGTGACGGCATCGAGGGAATCATCGATGAGGGGCAGTCGGCGATGGGAGAAGGCTTCGACGAGGCGACGATGGACGCGTGCCTCATCGCGGCTGGCCAGCGGGCGGAACATTATGAGATGGCCGCATACGGGACCCTGGTCGCGTGGGCGACGGCCATGGGACACACCGACGCCGCCGATCTTCTTCAGGAGACGCTGGATGAGGAAAAAGCCGCCGACCAGAAGCTGACCTCACTGGCCGAAGGCGGGATCAATCAGGAAGCGGCCAGCGCCCTTCCTTCCAGCGGCGCAGATCCGACGGGTCGACGGGCCGCGGCCACGCGCCACAGTGCGAAGCGATAAACACTCCGAGGTTGGGGCGACCACCAGGTTGTCCCATCCTCAATCCACTCGTTGAGTCGGATCCGACGCCGGGACGGGCTCGCTGGGGCGCCGCCAGGAATTCGGCGTCAGGCGCGCGCTCGGTGCCCGGGCGCGCGACGTCATCGCGCTCGTCATTCGGCCGAGCCTGATCTTGACAGCCGGCGGGATTGCCGCGGGCCCCGTCGCGTCGACCGTGGTCACCCGCCTGATGTCGAAGCTGCTGTTTGGCGTGTCGGCCGGGGACCCGTTGACGTTCACGGTCGTTCCCGTGCTGCTGGGAATCGTCGGGGTGGCCGCGTCGCTCGTTCCGGCGATGCGGGCCGGCTCACATGGAGGCACTCCAGAGCCACGTCGTCATCGAGGTCAACGAATCCGACAAGCCCACGGAGATGAGGCAGCGCGGTGCGCCATTGATCCGGCTTCCGGGGAGCCGAAGTACTTCGGCCCGGCCTTCGCGACCACAACGGCCCATCGATACCGCATCTGCGAAAAACGGGACCGCTGGAACGACACTCCGTACTGGGCCATGCAGATGCCGGCGATCATCGTTCCGGACCGCTCCGGCATTTTCAACATCAACTTTCTGAATCTACTGGAGACGTTCGCCCTCGATCCCGGCGAGATAGCCGTTCCAGGCTACCGCCCAACGCTGAAGCTGCGCACCACTGGCAAGTGAGACCGCGGGAGTGGACCGCGGGAGTAGAGCGGTCTACAGGCCGACTCTTACTTGCAGGGCGCGGAAGCGAGGATCGTTGCGCAGCGAATCGAGGCGATGGTCAAGGCGCAGGTGGCTCAGCCAGCTCGAATGCTCACGATACGCCTCTTCGAGCGAGTCGAACGCGCGATCGACATCTCCCAGACCGGCGTAGACAAGGGCCACGCTATACGCCGGCACGTACGCGTGCCGCGCGCGCTCTTTCAGGTCACGGAGCGCCTGAAGCGCCTCCTTTTTCCTGCCTGAGACCGCATACGCATGGGCCAACGCGGCGACGCGCTCCGCTTGCGCATGCGAGAGCTCGACCGCGGTTTCTCCTTCGGCGACGGCGTCGGCGTAGCGTCCCTGCGCTTCGAGGACCTCTTCCAGCCAGGCGTGCGCCAGGACGAACTCCGGATGCGCCACGGTGACCGACCTGAGTTTGGCAACCGCTTCATCCTGCCGGCCAGCAAAGCTGAAGCGGATCGCGTCGCTCGCCACCATGAGGGGCGACAGCGGATCGAGACGCTCGGCCTCCTTGCTCTCGGCCAGCATCTCCTCGAAGCGGCCGACGGTGGCCAGGTGCTCCGCGTACCAGTGATGCGCGATCGCGTAGCTCGGGTTCAGCTCGATCGCCCGCCGGAACTCTTTTGGCGCGTTTGCCGCATCCCAATCGTAGAACGCGCTGATAGCCGCCAGCGTCGTGTGCGCCTCGGCGAGCGTGTCATCGAGCTCGAGCGCTCTCGAGGCCTCCGCGCGGCTTTTCGAATAGCCTTCTCCCGGAGGCAGCGCGCCAAGGGCCCAGGATGCGAGCACGGCATGAGCGTCGGCGAGGCCGGCATACGCGCGAGCATAGGCCGGGTCGCTGCGAATCGCCGCCTCGAACAGCGGGATTGAAGCGCGAATATCCTCCTCGGTCCGCCGGTTCCATGCCTCCCGGCCCCTGAGATAGAGATCGAGCGCGATGGGATTGACGCTCGCTACGATCTCTACGTGCTCTACGCTCTTGACCGGGCGCACGCGATCGTGGGCGGGGCCCGACGGGGTCATGGCGGCGGCGGCTTCCATGGCCACCGCTCGTGCGAGATCGCTTTGAAGGACGAGAATATCCCGCACATCGCGATCGAAGCTTTTCGCCCACAGGTGGGTCTGGTCGCGGACCTGGATCAGCTGGGCGGTCACGCGTACCCGGTCCGCTGTCCGTCGCACGCTGCCCTCGAGGACATACTGGACGCCGAGCTCGCGTCCAATCTGATCGATCGCCTTCTTTGTCGTCTTGTACTGCATCACCGTTGTGCGCGCGATGACCCCGAGGCGCTGCGGTTCGAGGCCTCCGAGCCTGGTGATGATGTCCTCGGTCAGGCCATCGCTGAAGTAGGTGCCTTGGGGATCGGCGCTGAGATCATCGAGCGGTAACACGGCAAGCATGACTCTTTCGCTCGATGCGCTGCCCAGCGGCGCCCGGTTTCTCAGACCAAACCAGGTCGCCACTGAGACGATCGCGGCGACGGCGATCGCGAGAGCCCCGATTGTCCAGACCGACCGAGGGGCGGGGGCACCCGGAGTGATGTTCGAGGCGGATTGGGGTGCATCCGAAAGCATCGCGTCAGCAGGGGCCGAAGACGGCAGCCGTTGCACGGGCGCGACGAACCGGTACCCCCGTCGCGGAACCGTCTCGATGAAACGAGGGCGCTCGGCCACGTCGCCCAGGCAGTCGCGGAGGCGATTGACCGCCGCGTTGAGGCTGTGATCGAAGTCGACAAACGTGTCGGCCGGCCACAGCTGGCTCCGGAGCTCTTCGCGGGAAATGAGCTCTCCTGGCCGCTCGAGCAGCCTGACGAGCAACTGAAAGGGCTGATCCTGAAGCTTGAGCTTGACCCCGTGCTTTCTGAGCTCACCGTGGCGGGCATCCAATTCGAACGGTTCGAATCGAACGACACCGATCGGGTCAGAGGAAGGAGCCATGCTGTCCTGATCCCACGGGGCGACGGCGGTCATTTGTAGACTGCGCTTCGCGCAAAAGTCAAGCGGCGGCCGCGTCCATCTCGCATTGAGGAGCTGCGTGATGCCACCAGGCAACTCCATGCGCCCAAAGCAGTTATCAGGTGACACACAGATGCGCCGCGCGCGACGCCGCGTGAGTTGCGCGAAAGCGCTGTCCACCGCATTGTGCGTGCCGACGGAGGCCGTGCCGGTATTGCGGCTCCGCTCAAAGGACAAATGTCATGAATCAACGGTCGGCTCTGGCAGGTATCGTGTTGACGGCTGTGGCGCTCAGCGGCAGCCACGCCCGCCTGGCAGCCTCGGGCGAGCGCCATGACTCGAGGACGTTGGTGCTCGACGTGGCAATTGATGCGCACACGTTGTCGCTGAACAACAACAACCCGGCGGATCCGGGCAACCCGAGACGGGGCACCACCTTCATCGTATACGGGACCATCTTTCCCGGCGGCACCATCCCCTCGGGCGTAACGCCCTTCGACCCCAACGGACCCGGCAGCATCGGCACGTGGGTATGCCGTGGCGTTTTCCTCGCGGACTTTTCCGAGATCATGAACGGCACGGCTTCTCTGACCGTCGACACGACCCAGATGTTCCTCCTCACGACCGACCGCAACGCGATTGTCACCGAAGGATTCGAGGGCAACGTCGGCGTGACCACCCATCGCGTCGTCGTCGGGGGAACGGGCCGGTTCGATGGCGTGAGGGCCAGCGTCAAGCGGGAAACGATCGGCGTGAATCGAAACGGCGCGTCGGACGGACTGTTCGACCTCCGGTTCACGTTCGAGGTGAAGGACGAAGACTGACATCCTGAGCGTTTTCGGGTTTTCGGGAGTGCGCCGGGCCCTCGTGTAACTGGGCTCGGCGGCTCGATCTCGATGCTGAGCCAGTTGCAGGTGGCGTGCGGACCAGGGTACGCCCGCACACAAGGAGATGGTGAAATCCATGGCGAAGGATTTTCAAAGACGGCTTCGGTGGATCGCTGTGTTGTTTCCTCTCGTTCTCACGGCAGGAGTGCTGGGTCAGAGCTCGGAGATCGGGCGCGAAGTCGCGATACCGATACACCTTCAGGACGGCGAGGAATTCACGACTCCTCTGCGACAACTGATCCGGTACGGCCAGCAGCTCTTCAATGCGAGATTCACGGTGCAGGAGGGGGCGGGGCGCCCGTTGTCAAAGGGGACCGGCGCTGCGATCTCAGACCCGACCCGGCCCCTGTTGTTCCCCCGAAATTTCGACCGCGTCTCTTCCCCGGAAGCGAATTCCTGCGCCGGTTGTCACAATGCGCCGGTCTCCGGTGGTGGAGGCGACCGTGTGACGGAAGTCTTCGTTCTGGCGCAGCGCTTTGATCACCTGACGTTCGATCACAACGATGGCTTCCCCTTGCGAGCCGCCGTGGATGAGTCAGGGAAGTTCGTCACCTTGGACAACGCGACAAACGACCGGAAGACGATCGGTATGAACGGCTCCGGCTTCCTTGAAATGGTGGCGCGTCAAATGACCGCCGATTTGCAAGCCCTCGCCGCGGCGACGCCGCCAGGCACGAGCCGGCAACTGGTGACCAAGGGCTTGGCATTCGGAACCATCGCGCACAACAGTGACGGCACCTGGAACACGTCGAGCGTCGCGGGCTTGCCGCTGCCCAGCCTCCAGACCAGCGGAACGACGCCGCCCACGCTGCTCGTTCTGCCGTATCACCAGGCGGGCGCGGTCGTCTCCATCCGTCAGTTCACCAACAACGCGATGAATCATCACCACGGCATGCAGGCCGAGGAGCGCTTCGGGCTCCACACGGATCCAGATGGGGATGGCGTGACCAATGAGCTGACCGTGGCCGATATCACTGCGATCTCGCTGTTCCAGGCAACGATGGCCGTCCCCGGCCGCGTGATTCCAGATGATCCTGCAATCGAACAGGCCATTCTGCATGGCGAACGGCTCTTTACGCGTGTCGGCTGCAGTGCATGCCACACAAGCGCGTTGCCGCTCGATCGCCAGGGATGGGTGTATTCCGAGCCGAACCCCTATAACCCGATCGGGAACCTGCAGGTGGGACCTTCGAACTATCCTCTCACCGCACCGCCCCTTACGGTGGACCTGACCAGCAACGATCTACCGCAACCACGCCTGCATCCGAACGAACGCGGCGTGATTATGGTTCCCGCCTACACGGATCTGAAATTGCACGACATCAGCGCCACAAGCGACGCGGCCACCGATCCGGAATGCGAGCCGCTCGACCAGAATCAGCCGGCCGGATCTCCCGGGTTCTTTGCCGGGAACTGCAAGTTCATCACACGCAAATTGTGGGGCTTCTACAACCAGGGGGGCGCGTTCATGCACCACGGCAAGTTCACGACTGCCCGGGAAGCCATCAACGCGCACAACGGCGAGGCAATCGGGCAGCGCAGGGCGTTTGAGGCCCTGTCTTCGGAGCAGCAGAACGCGTTGATTGAGTTTCTGAAGTCCCTGCAGGTGTTGCCTCCAGGGTCACGGTCGCAGGTTGTCGACGAGCACGGCAATCCCCGAGCCTTCCCGACGGACGAAGGGACATCCAGGGAGACGGGCGATCGCGATAACCGTTAGCGCTGGAATTGCTCTATGCTTCGCCTGGATGGTGAACATGCGCACCTTATTAATAATGTTCGTGGCGGTAGTGATGATGGCGGCAATCCCCGGCCTGGCGCAGCGACCGGAATACCCCATCACGATCGTCCCACCGGGCAAAGGCCCGTACACGTTTCCTGAAGGCTACCAAACACCCTGGGACAAGATTGAAATCATGGTGACGGCCAAGATGTCACCGAATCTCTTTGTTCTCCATGGATCCGAAGGCCTCGATCCGGCACACCCCGACGCGTCTGGCGGCCGGGCCATGGTGCTCTTCGGCCCGGATGGCGTGCTGATGGTGGATACGGAGAACAGCCAGGTGGCGGACAAGACATTAAAGACGATCCGCTCCTTCACCACCGGGTCCATCAAGGTCCTGGTCAACACGCACGTTCATCCAGACCATACCGGCGCCAATGCCTTCTTCGCCAAGCAGGGGGCGTTGATCTTCGCGCAGGAAAACCTGCGGAATGAGCTGCTGCACCCGCCACTGCGCGCCAACGGCCAGCCAGCGCCGGCGCCCGACATGGCGAGCATTCCGGTGGCGATCTACAACTACAATCCCGCCACGCCGGGAGAGCCCGCGGTGACGTTCCCCATGAACGGCGAAACGGTGGACTTCATCCCGATGATGCCGTCCCATACCGCCGGCGACACGATTGTGCGCTTCCGCAAGGCCAACGTGATCTATATCGAGGACTTCTACCGCAACTTCGGCTATCCCTTTGCCGATCAGACCAACGGCGGTTCAGTCAGGGGCATGCTCGATGCGGTTGACCTCATCGAGAAGATCGCCGGCCCGGACACGACGCTCGTCCCCGGCCATGGCACGCTGGTCAAGAAGAATGATCTCCTCCCCTATCGCGCGATGCTGGTGGACATCCTCGCGAAGGTGAAGACGATGCGCGATCAGGGCCGTTCGCTCAAGGAGGTTCTGTCTGCGAACCTGACTGCGCCGTACGACAAGACCACACAGGGCGACACGCAGCAGAGCAAAGATCGCTTCATCACCGAAGCGTATGACGAGGTCAAGGACTTCCCGCCCATCGTGGAGGGCAAGCGGACCATGCCCAGGCATCCGTAGGGGGGCTGAACCTCCAGCCCATCCCGTCTAAACCGTAAAGTTTCGCGGGCCCCGGTCCGATGTAAAGCAGGAGGCCCTGGCGGTTCCAACCGTCCAAGACCGGTGTCTAAACAAGTAGCCATGGTGAAGGTCTGGGTGTTGCGGAATCGGCCGCTGGCCGTTTTCGCTGGACTTAGCCTCCTGGGCCTCCTGGCGCTGCCTGCACTCCTCACCTGGGAAACCCATCACGCGATCCGTCAGGCGCGCGACCGCGCCGAATCGGCCACGGTCATTCGTGCCACGTTACGCACGCTCGATCGTCCGCTACCGGCTGACCTCGAAACGATCAGCGCCCAAGCAGTCTTCCGTGACGCCGCGCTCTTCCATGGCCATCTCTACGCCGCCGGCCCGCAGGGTCTCATCGAATACGACGCGCACGGCGCGATCGAGCGTCGCTTCCGGACCGGTCTCGAGCTGCCGACGTCGGGGCTTGTCGGCGTCGCCGTTGGGGCGCTTGCTGCGGTTCCTGAACCGGAGCTGCTGATCGCGACCGCCGCCGAGGGCTTGCTGACGTTTGATGGCCGCCGACTGCTTCAGGTGCGGCCCGATCGGCCTGAACAGCGCAAACTGACGGCGCTGCTTCCCCTGACATCCGGGCGGGTGCTGCTGGGCACCGAAAAGGCTGGATTGCTCGTATTCGACGGGCGCCGGCTGACACCGGCCCATCCGGAGCTGGCCACCGTGTCCGTGACCGCGCTGGCCGGGGCGGATGCCGACGTCTGGATCGGGACGCTCGACAGCGGCGTCTGGCACTGGCGCGCTGGCGGCGTGGATCGCTTTGACGAGGACCATGGGCTGCCCGATCGGCGTGTTCTCTCGATTGCGACTCGCGGCGACCGCACCTACGTCGGCACGGCGCTGGGCGTCGCCGAGTTCCAAAGCGGGCACTACGCGCGGACGCTGGCGCCCGGTCTATTTGCAAGGGCGGTGGCCGTCCAGGACGACACATTGCTCGTCGGAACACTCGACGGCACGCTGGCGGAAATTCCGATCGGCGTGCGCGCTTCCCGCGCCGCGCGACCGATCCTGCGCGACGCGCCCGCACCTATCGAGCGGTTCGTCAACGTGAGCGGGGCCGGCAGCGTCTTGTATGCGCTCGCAGAGGACGCTCTGTACTCGATCGACGACCGTCGCAACAGTAACGACCGTAACGACAGGAGCGCCAGTACGGGGGGCGTGCGCCGCGTCCTGGGCGCGGACGCAGGCCGGCTGACCGATCGCAACGTGTCCGCGCTCGCCCTCGATGCAGCCGGCCGGCTCTGGGTGGGGTACTTCGACCGCGGCCTCGACATCCTCGGCGCGCACGGCGAGGGTCCGTTGCACGTCGAAAACGACCACGTCTTCTGCGTCAACCGCATCGTGCACGACGCGGCGGGCGGCCCGACTGCGGTCGCCACCGCCAACGGGCTCGTGCTGTTCGACTCGTCCGGCCGGCCGAAGCAGGTCCTCGGGCGCGCTGACGGTCTCCTCGCGGACCACGTCACCGACCTCGTGCTGAACGCGGGCGGCATGACGGTCGCGACTCCTGCGGGCCTGACATTCGTCGACGGCCGGGGCAGCCGCAGCCTGTATGCGTTTCACGGGCTCGTCAACAACCATGTCTACGCGCTCGGCGCCGCGGGTACCGAGCTGCTGGCAGGGACGCTCGGCGGCGTCTCGATTCTCGACAACGGGGTTATCCAGGCCAGCTACACGACAGCCAACTCGACTCTGACCCACAACTGGATCACGGCCGCCGCGCGCGTCGACGGTGACTGGTTCGTGGGCACGTACGGCGGCGGGATGTTTCGCCTGGACGCGAAGGGCCGGTGGCAGCGTTTCGCCGACCTGTCCGGGCCGATCGAGATCAACCCGAACGCGATGGCCGTCACCGAGACGCACGTCTTCGCGGGCACGCTGACCAGAGGGCTGCTGGCATTCGATCGCCGCCTGGAGCGTTGGACGACGATCACGGCGGGGCTGCCGTCCATGAACGTGACGGCCCTGGCGGCCGATCGCGGCAATCCGGCCCAACCGGACCACTTGTACGTCGGCACGGACAACGGCGTCGTTCGCATCCGCCCATGAGCCCGCTCCGTCCACTCGTGGTCATCGCCGCCATCAGTGCGCTCGCCGCGCTCGCCGAGCCGATTCGACTGCTGGGCGACGCCGGGGTGCTGATTCCCGCCGGCAGCTCGGCACCGAATCCCGCGATCCTGTCGCTTGATCAAATGGCGGTCGACATCCGAATCGACAACGGCGATGCGCGGGTCTCGGTGCGTCAGATCTTCGTCAGTCATCAAGGCGGCGTGCTGGAGGGGGAGTATCTCTTCTCGATGCCGGGCCGCGCGACCGTTTCCGACTTCGCGGTCTGGGACGGCGTGACCCGCATCCCCGGCGTGATCCTCGAGCGCCGCCGCGCGGAAGAAATCTACGACAGCCTGAAACAGCAGCAGATCGATCCGGGCCTGCTGCAGCAGGGAGAGCGGGGCACAGAGGGCGCGCCGGACGCGTCTCGTACCTCGGCGTTCAGCGCGCGCATCGTCCCGATTCCCGGGTTTGGCACGAAGCGGCTCGAGATGGAGTATCACGAGCTCGTGCCGGTCGAGAATCTGCGGTCGGTGTTCGCGCTGCCGCTCCGTCCAGACGCGTACAACGCGCAGTCAGCGGGTCAGCTCCTCATCTCGTTCAGTCTGGTCTCCGCCCACGCAATCCGGGACTTTCAAGTTGGCAGCCGGACCTACCCGCTGCAAATGCGCGAGCAGACGCCGACCAGCGTCACCGGCTCGTTTGCCGGTCGAAACGTGTCGCTGTCCGAAGACTTCAGCGTCGAGTACTCGCTCGATCCCGGCAAAGCCGACACCCTCGAAGTGGTGACCTTTCGCAATCCGGAGCCGGGCGCGCCCAATCCGACCGAAGCCGCGCCGCGGCCCCGCGGCGCCAATCCCGGGTTCTTCCAGGCATCCGCGCTCCTTGCCCCGGTGGCTCGGACCAGCGGGGCCCGGGCGGCGGCCGGGCCACGCTCGGTCATCGTGCTGTTCGACACGTCGCTGTCGATGCAGTGGGAGAAGCTGACGCGCAGCTTTCAAGCGCTCGAGGCGGTCCTTCGGTCGCTCGGACCGACCGACCGATTCAACCTGCTGCTGTTCAACGCGGACACGACGTTGTTCGCACCCGCACCGGTGGCCGCCGATACCGCGGCGGTTGAGAAAGCCCTCGACTTCGTGCGCGGCGGGCGACTGGGTGGAGACACCGACTTGAAGCGGGCGCTTGGCGAAGCGCTCGACCAGAGCTTGCTCGGCACGGGCGATCGCTACCTCGTCCTGCTCGGTGACGCGAGCCCCACGCACGGAACCATCGCCAACGCGCAGCTCGCTGCGTGGTATGCGAAGCGACGGGACGCCATGCCGTCGGCCGCCCGCCCACGCACGTACCTCTTCGGCATCGGCGACGACGCGAACGTGCCGCTGCTCAAGATGCTGAGCCGCGGCGACGGCGTGATGGACACCGTACGCGCGACCGAGCCGATCGAGTTCAAGACGCGGGCGTTCGTCTCCAAGATCGGCTCGCGCCCGCTGGACAACCTCCAGATGACCGTCGATCCGCCGGCGGGCGTCGATCTCGTGTATCCGCTCGATCCGGTGTCGTTCGCAGGATCCGTTGCCTCCTGGGTCGGCCGCTACACGCAGCCGGGTGGCCGCGCCACCTTCACCGTCCGCGGAGCGCGCGCCAATCGTCCCGTCGAGATGCACGCGACCGCGCCGCTTCCGGCCGCGAGCCTGGAGCATGCCGGTCTGCCGCGGACGTGGGCAAAGGCGCGCGTCGATGCGCTGCTCGACAAGATTGCGCGCGACGGCGAGGATCGCTCCAGCGTCGACGAAATCATTCAGCTCGCGCGGATGTACAAGTTCGTGACGCCGTACACCTCGTTTCTGGCCGCGCCACGGGCGCTCCTCAGGCCGCGAGTCATCAAGCCCGGCGATCCCGTCCTGCGCGTCGCGACCGACGAGTCGATCACGTCCGTGGTCGCGATGTTCCCATTCGGCCTGGTGAAGCCGCTGCGGTATCTCCAGGGCGAGCACATCTGGCAGACACGGTTTCTCGCGCCAGCCGACATGAGCGACGGGACCTACGACGTCCGCCTCATCATGCGCGATGCGTCCGGACATGCCTATCGCGAGACCAAAAGCTTCGTGATCGCGAGCAAGCCGCCGGCGCTGCGGGTGTCGGCCGACAAGGCCAGCGCGCGTCCGGGCGAGACCGTGCAGCTCCGCGCGAGCGCCTCGGCATCGACGCGCACCATCGTGGCCCGTCTGTACGGTGCGTCTTCGGTCGAGCTGCGCTGGGACCCGCGCGCCAGCGCGAGCACCGCTGCCCTGACCATTCCCGACGGCCTGCCCGCGGGCCGCTACGTCATTCGCGTCACGGCGGAGGACATCGCGCACAACATCGCCAGCCAGGAGTTGACCTTCGATGTTCTGCCGTGACCGCGGCCGGACGCGCGGAACGATCGCGGCGGGCCTTGCCGCAGCCGCGATCGTCGCATCGACACTCCAACTCCGAGCGGAGCTGCCCGAATGGCTGCGAAACGTCGAGACAGCGGCACGCTGGCACGACGCGATCTTCCGGACCCTGCAGACCCCGGCGGGTCCGGTGGAAGTCCGCCGCTCGCCGGCGGACATGTCGGAGGCCCTGAGACGCGTCCCCGGCCCAGTCGACGGGGAACTGTTGGCGCTCCGCGCGCGAGCGGCGGAGGAAACGCTCGATGTCGCGGCCGCGGACGCCGCCTGGAGCGCGTACGCAGCCGCATCGACCGACGCCGGAGGCGGGCAGCTTGCCCTGGCCGACTTCTATCACCGCCGTCTCCTCCCACAGAAAGAGGCGGACGCGCTGGCGGCCGCCGCGCGGGCGGGCGATCCGCCGGCCGATCGTCTCCTGTGGGCACCCCAGCGGCGATCGTGGCAGGTCTTCGAACGAATCTTCGCGCTCGTCAACGCCCAGCAACTGCCCGACGCGTTCGCGGAAGCGCAGTATCGCGCGTGGATCGCGCGATATCCGCAAGAGAAGGCGCCGTACGACCGTCTCTTCCAGTTCCTCGTCGATCGCGACCGCCCGGCCGATGCCGAAGCGCTCCTCACCAGCTATCAGCGGGCGTTTTCCGCCGACGATGGGTCGCTGCTGAAGGCGCACGCCACGCTGGCCCTGCGTCGGGGGGCAACCGCCGATGCGCTGGCCGTGTACGACCAGGCGTTCCAGCCGCTGTGGGACGCCGAGACCGTCCAGGCCTACTTCGACCTTCTCGAGCGCACCCACAGTCTCCGCGCGTTTCTCGATCGCGCCCGTGCCGACGCCGCAGTGCGCCCGGCCGACCTGACGCCTGTGGCTCGTATCTTCTACTACTACCAGCGCACCGGAAACGTTCGCGCCGCCGAGCAGGCGCTCGCCGATTTCGAGGCGCGCCGTGACGCCGCGACGCGAACGGCCGACGAGTTGTTCACACTGGCCCGGCTGTACGAAAGAACGCGGAACTATAGCGAGGCGCTGCGTTACCACGCGTCCATCTACAGCCTGCCCGGCGCGAGCCCGGCCGACGTCGAGCAGGCGCTGGCCAGCATCATCGACACCCTGTTGACCGCACCCGAGCAGCCGCTGCAGTTCGGCAGCGGCGATCTCTCGTTCTACCGCGACATCGCGACAATCGATCGCAATCCAGGCTTTCTCAACGGGGTCCTGTCGCTCCTGTTCAACTCGGCCGGGCTGTCGAGCCAGTACGCGCAAGAGCAGGCGTCGGCGACTTCGTACTTCCATCGCGGCCGAGCGGCTGACCTGATCACGCTGTTCGAGACGCGCTTCCCGAATTCACCCAGGCGCGCTGGTCTCAACGCCGCGCTGATCACCACATATGCGGCTTACGGGGCGTCGGACGCCGTGATCGATCACGGGCGCCCGTACCTTGCAGCGTTCCCTGACGCACCCGAGCGGACCGCCATCGCCCTGGCGATTGCCGACGCGTACGCCAGGAAGGAGCAGGTGGCCGAGGAATTCGCGTCGTACGATCGGCTCCTCCAGGAGCTGGCGGTCCGGGCCGATCGTGTGCCCCTTGGCGCCGGCGCTGCCCAGCCAGCAGACGGCGGTCAGGCACGGCCGGCAGGCGTTCGATCCCAGGAATACGCGCGCGTGCTCGATCGATATATCGCGCGCCTCGTCTCGCGCCGCCAGCTTCCAGAGGCGCTGGCCGTCTATCGGCGCGAGATCGATCGCAATCCGAACGATCCCGGGCTGTACGCAGCGACCGCCCAGTTTCTCGAGCAGAACGGGGTGACCGGGGAAGTCGAGCAGATCTATCGACTGGCCATCCAACAGTTCCCGGACAGCTCCTGGCACCATCGGTTGGCCCGCTGGTACATCAGACGCAATCAGTCTGCGGCTTTTGAAGCGCTGACCCGTGATGTCACCCGCTCGTTTGCCGGCACCGACCTCGCCCGCTACTTCCAGGCCGTTGCCGGTCGCGGGCCCGCCGTCAACGCGCAACTGTTTCTTCAGCTCAACCTGTACGCCCACGAGCGCTTTCCGCATGAACTGGTGTTCGTCAGAAACCTGCTCTCGGCTTATGCGACGCGCGAGACCCTCGATCCGGCGGCGCGCGAAGCCCTCCTGCGGCGCCACTGGATCGAGGACGAAGCGCTGGCCAATGAGTTCTTCGCCATGCTCTCGCGCACCAACCGGCTCGATGCGGAGATCGCCGGCATGCGCAGCGTCAGCGGCGCGACAAACGAGCCGGACTGGCGTCGACTGGCGCAGGATCATTCCCTCGCGTCGCGCTTTCTCGCGGAGGCCGACATCTGGCGGTCGCACTTCGAGTCGGCGGCGCCGATCATCACCGCGCTGGCCGCGGAGTTCCCGGGTGACGCAGATCTGAATCAGCGCACCGGCTCGCTGCAGCGCTCGTTGTCCTACGCCGACCCGCGCGAGATCGACGCCGCCGCCCAGACGGTGGATCGCCTCTCCCGTCACAATCCGCGTAGTCTGGCGGCGCTGACGACGCTGGGCGAGATCTATGCCGACCGCGAGCAATTCGATCGCGCGGGCTCCGCCTGGAGGCGCCTCCCCGACATCGAACCGGGCAATCCGGCCGGGTATCTCGAGTCGGCCACGGTGTTCTGGGACTACTACCAGTTCGACGATGCGTTGCGGATGATCGCGCAAGGGCGCGCGAAGCTCGGCAACGCGGCCCTTTATGCCTACGAGGCGGGCGCCATCAACGAAGGGCTTCGCCAGGGGGAACGCGCGATAGATGAGTACGTGCGCGGCGCCCTGGCCGCTCCGGGCGGCAGCTCGCCTGCGCGGAGCCGGCTGCTGGCGCTGGCGAGGCGCCAGGCGTACCGCGCGCTGGTCGATCGGGCTTCGGCCGACGCAGCCACCGGCGACCAGCCACAAACAGCCGCCATCGCGCTCCGGATCGCCGTCCTCGAGGCGCAGGACCGGCGTGACGATCTGGAACGTTTTCTCCTGACGCTACTGGATCGGACGGCCTCGCTCGAGCTGATGGCCGACGTCGGCAGCCAGGCCGAGCGGCTGGGGTTCGAGGCGGTGCGCACCCGGTCGCTCGTGCGCCAAATCGAATTGATGCGCGATCCGATCGACAAGCTGCAGTTGCGCTACGCACTCGTGCGCCTCTACGAGTCGCGTGGCGATCTCGACGCCGCGCGAACGGCCCTCGACGCGGTGTATGCCGAGAATCCGCGCGTCCTCGGCGTCGTTCGCCAGACCGTCGACTATCTGTGGCGGCACAATCAGGGGCGCGAGGCTGTCGCCACCCTGACGCTCGCGGCGTCACGGTCGTATCCCGCGCTGAAAAAACAGCTGACGTTCGAGGCCGCGACCAAGTCCACACAGATCGCCGACTACGCTCAGGCGCGTGATCTGCTCAAACCGCTGCTCGCGGAGGATCCGTTCAACGCCGACTACCTGGCCGCCGTCGCGGAGAGCTACGCGCTCGCCAAGGACGACCGATCGCTTGGCGACTTCTACAAGTCGACCATCGAGGCGATGCGAGGCGCCCCGTTGCCGGCCGACGAGCGCACTCGTCGAATTGCCGGACTGCGACGCGGTCTCATTCCAGCGCTCACGCGCCTGAACGATCACGCAGGCGCCGTCGATCAATACATCGAGATCATCAACCGGTATCCGGACGACGACTCCCTGCTGCAGGAGGCAGGTCGCTACGCGCGTCAGCACGCGCGAAAAGACCAGCTTCTCGCGTACTACACCAAGACTGCCGCCGACTCGCCGCGCGACTACCACTGGCCGATGTTGCTGGCGAGGCTCGAGACGCAGTTCGAGGATTTTCCTGCGGCAATCAACGCGTACGCGACGGCCGCCGCCATCCGGCCGGACCGCGCCGACTTCCAGAGCGCGCGCGCCGGCCTCGAAGAACGATTGATGCGCTTCGAAGCGGCGATCGGCAGCTACACGAAGACCTATGAGTTGACGTATCACGATCCGCAGTGGATGGAAAAGATCGCCGAACTCCACGCACGGCTGGGGCACGTTGACGCTGCCGCGAAGGCGCTGCGGAGCGCGCTCGTCGACGGGCGGCCCGAGCGAGCCGAGACTTTTCTTGCCGTTGCCAGCCGGCTCGAGCAGTGGCACATGCGTGAAGCGGCGAGGCCGTTCGCGGACCAGGGTGCGCGGCTGGCCGGGCCCGCCGGCCTGCTCGAGACGAGCGGCGGCGCCACATATGTCAGCGTTTACACAGGCCTTCGCCAGGCGCCCGCTGTCTTCGATCGATTGCTGGCCGCACGGGCCGAGGCCATCTCGGCGCTGGGCCCCGGCGCAGATGGCGCCCGGATGACAAACGCGCTCTCGATGCGTCTCCGCGAGATGGGCGACGTCGTCGCGCGGCAGTATTCGCCCGAGGAGAAGAGCGTGTTTGCGGCGTCTCTCGAGCAGAAGCGGGCGGCGGTTTCGCCAAGCGACTTCGAGGCGCTGCTCGTGCCGCTCGCCGAGCGCGCCGGGCTGCTCGATCTGGCGGTTCGTTGGCGAACCGATCTGCTTGAGGCCAACCGCGGGGCTGAGTTCAATATGCACCTCGCGCGGCTCGTGGATGTCCAGACCAGCCGGTTGCGTTTCGCGGATCTCGCGGGCGAGCTCGAGCGCTTCGCGGATTCCGGTGCGCGCCTCGCGCCCGACGCCCGCGTCAGCGCAGCGGAGGCGTACCGGAAGGCTGGAGACACGAAAGGGGAGCTGCGCGTATTGGTGAAGATCCCGATCGCCAACCTCTCGGAACGACAGTTGACGCGCGAGTTCGAGCTCCTGCTCGACGCCGACCCCCAGCGGCTCATCACGCTCGCTGGCACCGGCCAGACCCGCATCCGTGACGCGGCGGCGAACTTCCTCGTGAGCCACGGCAGCGCCGACCAGGCGCTCGAGGCCGTGCGCGCTCGGGGGAAAGGACTACCGCCGGTCTGGACCAACGCGTACACCGCGCTCGTCGGGCTCCATTTCGCCCGGTTCGACGCCTCGACGACGGGTGCGTTCAGGGCTGCCCTCGGGCGGCCTACCGTCGGTGACAGCCTGAAGCCGGTCGATCGGTCGCAACAGCTTGCCGGCGACGTCTGGTACGCGTACGGTTCACGGTTCGGCGAGTACCTGACGTTCGCGAAGCAGGAGGGTGCGGGCGACTACCTCCCGGCGCCAGTCGAACGAACGCCGGCGCGGTCCGACGCGTACGTGCAGCTCGCCGACTTCTATAGAGACACCGGCACGGGGCCCACCGCGTTGATCGAATACGACCATGCCGCGACGCTCAACTCCCGCCGGAGCGACGTGCATCTTCGCGCCGCCGCGATTCTCTGGCGCCAGGGCCGGCGTGCCGATGCCATCGGGCGCTGGAAACAGGCGCTGGATCTGCTGGCGGCACAAGCGGGGCGAGCCGCTGTCGACACGGCGCCTCTCATTGCCGCGCTCGACTCGATCGGCAGCCGCAGGGTGCTGGCGGACCTGCGTGATCCCGCTGACAAGATGGTGCGTGCCTACATTGCGAGAAACGGCAGCTATCGCGCCGACTCGCTTCTGCGATCCGCTTTCCGCGCCCCGAACGACGCGGCGGCGGGCACCGACTGGCTGATCGACCTGGGCCGCGCCGCGCCGAATCAGACCGACACGCTGGCAGCGGTTGCGAAAGCCGCCTGGCTGCCCGACCTTCAGCGCGATCGGGTGTACGAGCGCCTCGTGGCGGTCGCCGAGGAAACGGTTGCGCGTGAGCACGGCGCTGCGCAGGCGGCCGCGCAGGCGCAGCTCGATGGCTGGCGACTGTCGCGAATCCGATCGCTCGTCGACACCAGGCACGCTGCGAGCGCGGACGCCCTGCTGCGCGCTCTGCCAGATGCGACGCAGCGCGCATACGACGCCGACGTGGTTGCGCTCGAGACGCGGGTCGCGGCCGCCACCAACGCGCTCGATGCGACGCTCGATCGCTACGAGCGGCGGGAGGAAGCCCGGGAAGAAGCCCGTCCTGTCAACCTCGGCGCCCTGCGAAGCGCGGCGACGACGCTGCGCCAGGCAGGAGATCAGACGTCGTCGCGCCGCATCATGGAGTTCGTCTACACGCGACAACTCGATCGCGAGGAGCTGGCGCGGCCCGTTTTCCTCGGGCTCGCCGAGATTCGCCTGCAGCAGGGCAACGTCCCGGCCGCGCTCGAGCTGTTGCACCGGCTGACGCTCGTCGTCGGCGCACCGTTCGACAACCTGGCGGTGTCGGGCGCGCTGCTCGACCGGTTGAATCACCCGATCGAGGCGCTCGAGTTCCGCCGCGCCCGCGTGCAGGCGGCTCCATGGGAGGCGGAGGCGCACATCGCGCTCGCCCGGACGGAGATCGCCGCCGCCCAGGATCGCGCCGATGCGATCGCCCGGCTGGGACGGATTGCTGACTCGACGACGGAGGGTTATGCGGTTCGCGTTGAGGCGGCGCGCGCTTTTGCGTCAGCGGGTGGACGCCTTGGCCACCAGACGCAGACGGAGATCGATTGGCTGCGCGCGACATCGGACCTGACGCCTTCATCGGCCGACCGGCCGATGTTTGTCGCCGCGAGGGTCGTCGCGGCGGAACGCGCGGCGGAGCCATCGGCGCGCATCGACCTGCTGCTCGCCGCTGTCGCGGTCGATCCCGCCAGGGCCGAGCTGAGAGTGCCGCTGTTCCGCGCGGAGATGGCCGCGGGAAAGCCGGCGGCTGCGGTCGAGGCTGTCCAGCCGGTTCTGGCCGGCAGTCGGCCGTTGACGAACATCGGCCTGACGCCCGCGGCACGTGGGCGCCTCGCCCGCGAGATCGGAGAAGCGGAGCAGCAGGTCGATCGCCTGCCGGAGGCGGTCCGTTTCTTCACGATCGCGCTGGAGGGGCAGGCCGCCGCCGCCCGCGCGCCGATCCGGCAGCGTCTGGCGGCGATCAACGATGAGATCGGGCGCCGGGCCAGGAATGCGGAGCGGCGGCCGCACATCGGCGAGGCGCTGGATCAACCGCAGCTCGTGCGTCCACGTATTCCGCAGAAGATCGCCGTGCAGGGAGGCGCTCGATGAAGGCGCGCAAGGTGGCGTGGACCGGAGTCGGCGTGTGGCTCGCGACGGCCGTCGCGCTGCTGCAGACGCCCGCGCAGCCATCGCGACAGGCCGGCGTCACCGCGCTCCTGCCGGCCGGCGCCGTGCTCGTGCTGCAGGCGAAGGATTTTGCATCGCTCGTTGGGGACTGGAACACATCGCCCGAGAGAACGAAGTGGTTGGCGAGCGCCAACTACGAGGCGTTCGCGCGGTCACGCCTGTTCCTGCGGTTCAAGGATGCGTACGATGAGTTCTCGGCCGCGGCCGGTGTCCCGCCCGGCATGGCGCTGGTGTCAGACGTGGCCGGCGCCGAGTCGGCGCTCGCGCTGTACGACATCGGCAAGCTCGAGTTCGTGTACGTGACGCGACTGCCCTCGGCGAAGGCGATGGAGAACGCGCTCTGGCGGACGCGCGGCAACTACGAGCCGCGCCAGGCTGCAGGCACGCCGTTCTACGTCCGCGCCGATCCGAGCTCGAAGCGGGTCGTCGCGTTCGGCGTCCGCGATCAGTATCTGGCCATCGGGACGCGGGAAGACCTGGTGGCCGGCGCGCTGACGCTCATCGGCGGTCAGGGCGGGTCAGTCGAGACCGACGGCTGGTTCGCGCAATCGGTGAAGGCGGCTGGCTCCGCCGGCGATCTGCGGCTGGTCGCCGATCTCCAGGCGCTTGGCAAGGAGCCGCACTACCGATCGTACTGGGTGCAGGGAAACCTCGCCGAGCTGAAACAGTACTCATCCGCCTTGTCCGACCTTACGCGCACGCCAACGGAGATTCGCGAAGCGCGCGTTCTGCTGCGGGCGGAGGAGAGGCCGGCGCCCCGGAACGCTGCCGGGCTCGGTGACGTCGTCCGGCTCGTGCCCGACACCGCCGGCCTGTATCGGGCGTGGACGACGCCGGCGGCCGATGAGGCGGCGGCGATGATTTTCGAGAAGGTGATTGCGACAAGCGGCGCTGCGGCACAGCGCGACCGCAGCGCACCACGACTCGAGGCGGCACGATCGATCGGGGCCGCGCTGGAGGGCAGCGCCGATCTCGAATCGCGCATCGACGAAGAAGCGCGCGCGCCGCGGGCGACGGCATACCAGATGGGCGCGCTCGGGCAGCTCGTTGGCAGCGAACCGTTGACCGCGATGCTGCACGTCGAGTCGACGCGTCCGGCGGGCGACGGCGTGTTTGTCGATAGGGGTTCGGTGATCGTGCTTGCCAGATCGACCGACTGGCCGGCGGGTGGGGCGCGCGACGCGGTGCGTGCGCTGGTTGACCCTGTGTGGACGAAGGCGCATATCGGCATGCGGTGGATTGACACCCGAATCGGCGCGCAGGCGTTTTCGCGGCTTGACGTGCTCGACGTGGTTGCAGTGACGGAACGCGGGCGACTGCTGTTCCTGGCCAATGACCCAGCGCTCCTGGCGGCAGTACTCGACGCGACATCGCGGCCGGCCGTTGCGATGGACGGGGCGTACGCGGCTGGATTCCGGCACACGATCGAGCGCGGCCGGTTCGCGAGCGTCATGCGCTTCGTCGATCATTCACTCCGGGGGCCCCTACCCCCCGGAGCTGCACTTGACCAGCCCGAGAGTCATCAGCCGCTGTTCTTCTCCGAGAACCTCGCCAGCCTCAGCGACACGCTGGCGCGGGTCGATTCGGCGTCGATCGTCGTACGCGACCAGGGGGCAACCGTTTCGCAGACGATGACCTACCGGTTGGTGCCATGAGGACGCTGGGCCGGGCCGTCGCGCTCGGGACAGTGATCGCGGCGGCGGCATTCGTGCGGCCGATGGACGCGCACCGTGGCGAGATCCCGCGACTTTCTTACTTGCTCGTCGATGTCTCGTCGCAGCGTGTGATCGACGCGCGCTGGGACGATCTCGAGCGGCCGCTGGCGATCGGATCGCTGATCAAGCCGTTCACGGCGCTCGCGTACGGCGATACGCATCGATTCACGTATCCGACGTTCACGTGCCGCGGCAGCGCGGATGGCTGCTGGCTGCCTGCGGGGCACGGGCGCCTGGTCATATCGGAGGCGGTGGCCGGGTCGTGCAACGCGTACTTTCGACAACTGGCAGAGCGGACGGCTCCGGACGTCCTGATGGCCCGTCTCCAGAGCTTCGGGATGCGCGCGGATCCGGCGTCGGTGGTGACTCCAGCGGCGATGGTCGGTTTCGGCGAGGCGTTGAAGTTCGCGCCGGCGGCCATCGCGCGCGGATATCTCGAGCTCGTGTCCCGCGCGGGTCAGCCGGGGGTCGCGCCGATCCTCGAGGGCATGCGGCAATCCGCCCGGACCGGTACGGGCCGCGCGGTCGGCGCTGCGATCGAGGGAGCGGACGCGTTCGTCAAGACCGGTACCGCGTCGTGCAGCCACTCGCCGCGGGCAACGGCCGATGGCTACGCCGTCGTCATCTATCCAGCCGATCATCCGAGGGTCATCCTGCTGACGGAGGCGCACGGCCGGACCGGCGCCGAGACCGCCGTTCTTGCCGGGGAGCTGGTGGCCGCCGCGCTGGGTGCGCGATGATGCGACGGACACTGATTCTTGCCGCGATCGCGCTCGGTCAGCCGGTTGCGTCCGTGCCTGCGGAGGTTCGCGTCGGTGTCTTCGGACTCTTCCACCCGAGCGTGCTGGTCGTGTCGGCGTCGGGCGGCGAGGTCAGCTTCGTGAACGTGCGAAGCGATCGGCATAGCTGCGTCTTGCGGCCGGGCGAGCGTGCGCGGTTCGAGGTGGACGGTAGCGCGGTGCGTGTGACCTGCGCGGCCGCGGAGCTCGACACCGCGTCGATCCACCTGATGGGGCCGACAGGCGGGGCGGCCGATTTCGAGCTGAGCGTGCCCGGGCGGATCGCGCGCCGGTTTCACGGCCGGCTCGACGTGATCCGCGACGGCGACATGCTCGTGCCGGTGGTATCGATGGATGTCGAGACGGCGGTGGCGTCGGTGGTCGCGGCCGAGCAGATCGCGTCGACGCCGCCTGAAGCGCTGAAGGCGCAGGCGGTGGCGGCCAGGTCGTTCTTCGCGGCCGCCCGAGGCCGCCATCACGGCTTCGACTTCTGCGACACGACGCACTGTCAGTTTCTCCGCGACCCGCCCGCGATCGGGCATCCGGCGTCTCTGGCCGCGCGCGACACCGCCGGGCTGGTGCTCGCGTTTCGCGGCGCACCGATCATGGCCTTCTATTCGGCGAGCTGTGGTGGCCGCACGCGCACGCTTGCGGAGGCAGGGCTCGAGGCGGCCGCGGGCTATCCGTACTTCAGCGTCGAGTGCGCGTACAGCGCACGCCGGCATCCGTCCGGCGAGCGCAACGGGCACGGCGTCGGGTTGTGTCAGGAGGGCGCCGCTCAGATGGCGGCTGAGGGCGGCGCGTCGTTTGCGGAGATCCTGCGGTACTACTATCCGGGGACCAGGTTGGAGTCGGGATCGCCGTGAGTTGACACCTTACTTGAACATCCGTATGCTCGGGTTACATGTCTACCCGAGAAACCCCCCGAGAAACGGACGACCGGCTGGCCCTGCTGCAGGGCACCCTGGACCTGCTGATCCTGCGCACGCTGATCTTCGGACCCCAGCACGGCCAGGGCATCGCCCGCGCCATTCAGCACACGTCGGATGAGGAACTCCTGGTCGAGCACGGGGCTTTGTATCCCGCGCTCCAGCGGCTTGAGGCGCGCGGATGGATCTCCGCGACCTGGGGGACTTCTATTAATAACCGCAAAGCCCGATTCTACGCACTGACGCGGAGCGGCCGCACGCAACTCGGGAAGGAAACCACCAAGTGGAAGCGACTCGCGGCCGCCATCGGTCGCGTTCTTGGTCCCGAGGAGACGTAGCCGACGGCCGTCCTGTCGCATTTGTCCCCCCTTATCGTCCGCCGGGTGTATAGTTAGCAGTCGGCTTGCACGACTGCTAACCGCTTGGGGCCCGCTTGAGCACCTCTCCAGATGCCCAGATGCCCTCGAACTCTACGCAAGAAGGAGTATCCGTATGAACGTCAGACCACTGCACGACCGCCTCATCGTCTCCCGGATTGAAGAAGGCGAACAGACAGTCGGAGGCATCATCAGCCCCGACTCGGCGAAGGAAAAGCCGATGGAGGGCAAGGTCATTGCCGCCGGGAACGGGAAATCGAAGGACGACGGCAAGCGCATCCCGCTCGACGTGAAGGCGGGCGATCGCATCCTGTTCGGCAAGTACTCGGG
>DASZFS010000366.1:0-1880 GCA_035939575.1 Vicinamibacterales bacterium
AAGCTGCTGGAAAAGAAGAATGCCAAGCTCCGCCCGAGGATCATTCCGACTTCGCGCGTGAAGATCCTGATCGAGCTCGCTTTCAACCTGTGTAGTGAAGCCGGTGATTCGCGCGTCAGCACGGGCCACCTGCTGCTTGGGCTGGCGACGGAGGCCGACGGCATCGGGGCACACATCCTCAAAGACCTCGGCGCGACGAGGGAACGCATCGGAGCCGAGCTGGCTCGGCTGTCCGAGCCG
Organism: Vicinamibacterales bacterium; assembly: GCA_035939575.1. Lineage (GTDB taxonomy): Bacteria > Acidobacteriota > Vicinamibacteria > Vicinamibacterales > CAVVIG01 > DATKHR01. The sequence goes on from DASZFS010000366.1 coordinate 241, forward strand.
GAGGCCTAGCGAGTACGGGTGAGGTGCTTCTGCTCGCCCAGTGAGTAGGCCTCGGCGAGCCAGGCTTCGACCTCAGCGTCCACCTCCGACGGTTTTTGCAACCGGAACACGTGCACCTGGTTGCGCGGCGATATGTAGTCGATGCGCCGGAAGCGCGGGCTCTCCAGCCGGCGAGCGAGGACAACGTGGCCGTCCACCCAGCGCTTCCGCAGCGTGAATGCAGCGAAGCTCATGCGGACCTGGAAGGCGATGCGCGTCTTCTCAGGCAAGACGTTGACCGGCCCGCTCCTGCGGGCGGCCGCGAGCAGACGCTCAAACATTGCGACGACGTCAGGCGCGCGACCTTTGAAGTGCTCTTCGAGAGGGACGTCGCTGCAGAAATGCGACTGGTTGCGATTCGCGAAGCTGCGCCCGCACTCCGGGCACGTCCACATCGCCTGCATCGGCGCGCAGCTTACGATCTCGGTCTATGGCGAAGGTCGGGATCATGATCGAGGGGCAGGAGGGCCTCAACTGGGAGAGGTGGCGCCGGATCTGCCACGACACCGAGACGCTTGGTTTCGACTCGCTGCGCCGCAGCGACCATCTCACCTCTTTGATGGGCGACCCCGAGCGCGACTGCATCGAAACCTGGGTCTCCCTCGCGCTCGCAGCGGAGTGGACCAAGCGCATCCAGATCGGTCCGATGGTGAGCCCTATGACGTTTCGACTGCCGGCGATCCTGGCCAAGATGGCGGCGGCCGTGGACGTGCTCTCGGGCGGGCGGGTCATCCTCGGCGTCGGCGCCGGCTGGAACGAGAACGAGCACAGCGTCTTCGGGATTCCGTTCTATACCGAGAGAGAGAGGTTCGAACATCTCGAGATCGGCATCAGGACGATGCGAGCGACGTGGGAAAAGTCGAACCCGAAGCCGGTGCACAACCCGATGCCGCTCTTGATGGGCGGCAAGGGCCGCAAGCGAACGATCCCGCTCGTCGCCCGGGAGGCGGCCGAGTGGAACATGTCCCGACTCGACATGGATCTCTATAAGCAGGCCGGCGCAGAGCTCGAAGCATCGTGTCGCGAAATCGGTCGCGATCCGAAATCGATCCGGCGCTCGGTCATGACGGGCTACATCATCGGGCGCGACAAATCAGAGCTTCGCGAGCGCGCCGCGCAGCTCTCCCGAATCGTCACGCCGATGAGCAAGATGACACCCGACGAGGTGATCGAGAACCGGAAACACGCGTGGTTCGTGGGAACCCCAACGGAGATTGCCGAGAAGATGCGCGACGTCGCCGCGATGGGCGTCGACCTCATCATGCTTCAGCACTTCCTGCTGGACGACTCGGATGCGCTCAAGCTGCTGGCCTCCGACGTCCTGCCCGCGGTCGCATAGGCCGCAGAACAGGTCAGAATTACCCGCATGGACTTCGACCTCAGCGAGTCCGAGAAGACCTTTCGCGACGAGGTTCGCGCCTGGCTGAAAGCTAACGTTCCGCGCAAGAGTTCGCCGGAGGAAGGACAGAAGGGATTCATCGAGAGCCGCCGCGCCTGGCAGAAAAAGCTGTACGAGGCCGGCTACGTCGGCATCACCTGGCCGAAGGAGTACGGCGGCCGCGGCGAGGGCTTCATGCAGCAGCTCATCTTCAACGACGAGA
>DASZFS010000367.1:0-16871 GCA_035939575.1 Vicinamibacterales bacterium
GCCGTCGACAATGCTCGCATCGCTCCGTCGATCGATTCGGAACAGACAACGCTCCGGAAATGACGTGGAACGCGGCCGGAGACTGCGCGCAGTTGCCGCTGGCAAGTTGTTTGCCGAATGTCTGGTCACTTCACATGTCTCTCAACGAGCGGTTCCGGGGTCAGTCGTGATCCCTGTCAACGCTGTTCCAGATCGGCGCTTGCGGTTCTGTAACCAGCATTACAGGACGCGGACTGCCGTGGGCCAGTCTGTCGCATCGCTGCTCACATTCGTGGGAGTTTTGGTCACGCGGAGATTGGCCGCTTTCGTGCTCCTTCCGCGCCACCACCCAGTCGGTCGGCGCCTTCCACACCTTTTTTTATGAGCAGCCAGCAGCGTTGGAGACGGTTTGCCGCCATCCTGGTCCTCGCGACGCCTCCGATTTTCGTCGGGACGACGGCTGCGGGCGTCAGCTCAACCATTACGGTGAACGCGGGCGCGAACCTACAGGCAGCGATCAACGCAGCCAAACCAGGTGACACGCTGCTGCTGGCGGCAGGCGCGACCTTCTCGGGCAACTACGTTCTCCCGGCAAAGAGCGGCACGGCCTACATCACCATCCGATCATCAGCGCCGGACTCGGCGCTCCCAGGCGGCAGCACGCGAATCGGGCCGACCTTTGCCCCGAATCTGCCGAAGATACAGTCGCCCAATTCAGCCTCGGCGCTGGTCACCGCGCCGGGAGCCCACCACTATCGACTCCAGTGCCTGGAGTTCCTCGCGAATTATCAGGGGCTCGGCGACGTCATCGCGCTCGGCGACGGGTCGAACGCGCAGAACACCCTGGCCTCGGTCCCGCACGACCTGATCGTCGATCGCGTCTATATTCACGGCGATCCGACGTTCGGCCAAAAGCGCGGTATCAGTCTCAACAGCGCGTCAACGTCGATCGTCAACTCCTACATCGGCGGCATCAAGTCCGACGGTCAGGATTCGCAGGCCGTTGCGGGCTGGAACGGTCCTGGTCCGTTCACGATCTCGAACAACTACTTCGAGGCGGCGAGCGAGGACTTCCTCCTGGGCGGCGCCGATCCATCGATCCCGAACCTCATCCCGTCCGACATCACGTTCACCCAGAACTACCTGACCAAGCAGCTCGTATGGCGATCGCAGTCGAACTGGAACGTGAAGAACCTGATCGAGATCAAGAACGCCCAGCGCGTCACCATCGACGGGAACACGATCGAGTACGCCTGGGCGGACGCCCAGTCCGGCTATGCGGTCGTCTTCACCCCACGTAATCAGGGCGGCACGGCACCGTGGAGCGTCGTCCAGGCCGTGCAATTCACGAACAATGTCGTGAGGCACGTTGGATCGGGCGTGAACATTCTCGGAAACGACAACGACCAGACGAGCCAGCTGACGAACAACATCGTTGTCCGCAACAATTTGTTCGACGATGTCAGCAGCGGGTATGGGGGGGACGGCCGGTTCGCGCTGGTGAACGGCGGCGCAAGCCTGACATTCGACCATAACACCGTCATCCAGGATGGCTGGACGGCGCTCTATGCCGACGGACCAGCCGTCACAGGGATGACCTTCACGAACAACATCCTGCCCGACTACAGCTGGGCGATCATGGGCGGCAATACGAGTCCTGGAAACAACACCATCCAGACGTACTTTCCGGGATCGTGGTTCGCCGACAACATCATCGCGGGCTCGGACCCCGGGTCCTATCCAACAGGCAACTACTACCCCGCAACCCTGGGTGCCGTCGGGTTCGTGAGTCTGGTGGGTCACAGCTATACGCTGCTGGCCGCCAGCCCGTACATCCGGGGTGCGACTGACGGGACTGCGGTGGGGTGCGATGTCTCGCGGCTGCCCGGCGGCGGAACGCCACCCTCGACAAATGTGCCGATCACGCCGACCGGCATGCGCATTCTGACCCCAGGCTAGAGACCGGGCGGGAAGCGGTCGTTGTGTCCCCGCGAGCCAGACCTGCTAGGATCGGCCCGATCACGCTCGGATCGGCCCGATCCAGTAAGGAGTCGCGTCGATGCACGGCCGCCTCACGTCGATTGCACTCGCTCTCGTGCTCGCCGGATCCCTCGCCGCGCTTCCGAGCGGGCAGACCGGGCAGTCCGCTCCGGGCGTTCCTGCGACCGGCGTGTCGTTCGCGAAAGACGTCGATCCGATCCTCGAGCGCAGCTGCCGGTCGTGCCACGGCGAGGCCGTGCAGATGGGCAAGCTCGATCTCCACACACGCGAGAGCGCGCTGAAGGGCGGCGTCCGCGGGCCGGACATCATCCCGGGCAACGCCGAGGAGAGCCGGTTGTATCGCCGCATCGCCGGCCTCGAACAGCCGCCGATGCCCGCGCAGGGCCCGGCGCTGGCCGCCGGGGAAATCGCCGCGATCAGACAATGGATCAACGACGGCGCGAGCTGGGATTCTGCGGCGGCCTCAACGACCGCCGGGAGGCCGACAGCTGCCGCATTTGCCGCACTGGAGAACCGCACGATCAGCCCTGAGGAGCGCAGCTACTGGGCGTTCAAGCTGCCGGAACGGGCGCCTGTGCCCGGCGGCGCCGCTGATGGGAACCAGGCGGGGCTGACCAACCCGATCGATCGGTTTCTCGAACAGGCGCGACTGGCGCGCGGGCTGAAGGCGGCGCCGCAAGCCGATCGCCACACGCTCGTCCGCAGGGCGTATCTCGATGCGATCGGCCTGCCGCCGACGCCGGCGCAGGTCGAGGCCTTCGTGAACGATCGCTCGCCTGACGCGTGGGAGCACCTCGTGGACGGGCTGCTGGCCTCACCGCACTACGGCGAACGCTACGGCCGGCTCTGGCTCGATGTCGCGCGCTACGCGGACTCGGCTGGCTTCGAGTACGACACGCACCGGCCCAATGCGTGGCGGTACCGCGATTACGTGATCAAATCGTTCAACGAGGACAAGCCGTACGACCGATTCCTGATCGAGCAGATTGCCGGCGATGAGATCGACGGCAAGACCGACGACAGCCTGATCGCGACTGGATTCCTCCGCATGGGGCCGCGGGTGCTGTTCCGCGAGAAGGACAACCCCGAGCGGCGGTATGACTACCTTGACGAGATCATCGGCACGATCGGGAAGGGCACGCTCGGGTTGACGGTCAACTGCGCGCGCTGCCACAACCACAAGTTCGATCCGATCTCACAGAAGGACTATTACCGGCTCGAAGCGTCGCTCTTCGGCTACGTCGAAACCGAGGTGCCGCTGGCGCCGAAGGCCGTTGCCGATGACTACCTCGCAAAGAACGGGGCGATAGACGCCAAGATCGCAGACCTGAGGAATGCCATCCAGCGCGTCGAGCGCCCGTATCGCGATCGGCTCCAGCTCGAGCTGATCAAGCGAAAGTTTCCGGACAACGTCACCCGGGTGCTGGCGAAGCCCGAGGGCGAACGGACGCCCGGCGACGCGTTGCTCGCCACGCAAGTGCTGAAGGCCGCGAGCGTACCGAGCGCCGAGGTCGATCGCGCGCTGAGCGCGGACGACGGCGCGAAGAAGAAAGCGCTGTTGGCGCAGATTGCCACGCTGACCGCGCAGCGGCCCAAGCCGCTGCCGATGGCGGAGATCGTCACGGATGGCGACTACCGCTCGACGCCGCTGGGCGAAGGGGACGACACCATCAGTTGTCCCAAGTGCCGCGTGCCGGTGCCCGGCGCCGGCCCGTTTCTGCACAAAGGCCCGGGCCGCTACGAAGCCCCGCCCTCCTATTTCCTGATTCGAGGCGACGTGGAGAGCCACGGGTCGCAGATGACGCCTGGCTTCATCGACGTCATCACGTACGGCAACCCGCCGACCGAAATCCCGCGTCCCGACGGCCGCACGTCAGGCCGCCGGCTGGCGCTCGCGCAGTGGATCGCCTCGCCGCAGAACCCGATGACGGCGCGCGTGATCGTCAACCGGCTCTGGCAGAAGCATTTCGGGCGCGGCATCGTGGCCACGCTCGAGAACTTCGGCAAGATGGGCGAGCGCCCCACGCATCAGGATCTGCTGGACTGGATGGCCGTTGAGCTCACGAAGGACTGGCGGCTCAAGCGGATCACGAAGCTGATGATGATGTCGCAGGCCTACCAGATGGCGTCGGCGTTCAGCGATCCCGCCGACATGGCGAAGGATCCTGAGAACCTGTATCTGTGGCGCTTCCGGCCGCAGCGTCTCGAGGCCGAAATCGTCCGCGACAACATGCTGGCGGTCGGAGGCAACATCAACCTCGAGGTCGGCGGCGAGCCGATTTTTCCGTACATGGACAAGGACGCCCTGGCCAGCCAGTATCGCGGCAAATGGGTCAACACTCCGGACGGGCCGGCGGCGTGGCGCCGGGGTGTGTACGTGTACCAGCGCCGCTCGCTGCCCTATCCGATGTTCGACACGTTCGATCATCCGGACATGAACGTCACGGCGGGCGCGCGGCACGTGTCCACCGTGCCGACCCAGGCGCTCACGCTGTTGAACAACCCGTTCGTCCTGTCCGAAGCGGCGCTCTTCGCGGCGCGCGTGAGCCGGGAGGCCAGCGACCCGACGGCGCAGGTAGACCTCGCCTACCGCATGGCTCTTGCGCGGTCCGCAACGGCGCCCGAGATCGCCATCGGGACTGACTTGATCACGCGCCAGTCCCTGGAATCGTTCGCGCACGTCGTCCTCAACCTCGATGAATTCCTCTACCTGAGATAAGGGCCATGTCGCATCGATGCAGCCGACATTTCTGGGACCGGCGTGAATTCCTCTTCCGCTCGGGCGGCGGCATCAGCGGGATCGCGCTCGCGTATCTCCTCGATCGCCAGGGCCTGTTGTCCGCCGAACAGGCGGGATCGGGCGGCGCCGATTCGTGCGCGGCTCCCGCGACCGGCGTGAACCCGTACGCGACGAAGCCGCCGCACTTCGCCCCGCGCGCGGCGGCCGTGATTTCCCTGTTCATGGGCGGCGGGTGGAGCCAGGTGGACACGTTCGATCCAAAGCCCGCGCTCGCCAAGTATGCCGGCGAGCCGATCGACGGGAAGGTGGAGGGCGACGTGATCGTCCGCCAGGGATTTCCCGGGCCGCTCATGCCGAGCCCCTTCACATTCAAGAAGTGCGGGCAGAGCGGGATTGAGGTGGCCGAACTCTTTCCGCATCTCAGCCGGCACGTTGACGAGATGGCGTTCCTGCGCTCGGTTTACGGGCGGTCGAACGACCACGTGCAGGGCACGTACGAAATGCAGACGGGACAGATCAATCTCGGGTTCCCGAGCGTCGGGTCGTGGGTCACGTACGGACTGGGATCGGTCGCGTCGAGCCTCCCCGCGTACGTCGTCATGACCGATGCGCGCGGCGGGCCGCTCGGCGGCCCGAACGATTGGAGCGCCGGGTTCATTCCGGCGGCGTATCAGGGCACGCATTTTCGCGCGACGGGCGACCCGATCGTCGATCTGAAGCCGCCGGCCGGCATGACTCCCGATGCCCAGCGCGCGCGGCTCGACGCGCTGGCGAAGCTGAACGAGCTCGACATGCAGAAGTTTCCCGGCAACAGCGAGCTGGCGGCGCGCATCTCGTCCTACGAGCTCGCCTACCGGATGCAGAGCTGTGCGCCGGGCGCGGTGGACGTGGCCAGTGAATCGGACGCGACGAAGAAGCTCTACGGCATGGACGACACGGTCAGCGAGCCGTTTGGCCGGCAGTGCCTGATGGCGCGGAGGCTCGTGGAGCGCGGCGTGCGGTTCGTCCAGATCTTTGCCGGCGGCGTCGGCAACCAGAACACCGACACCTGGGACGCGCACGACGACATCAAGACCAATCACATGCAGCACGCCGCCGAGACCGATCGACCCATGGCGGGGCTGGTGACCGACCTCAAGGCGCGTGGACTGCTCGACCGCACGCTCGTCATCATGCACTCGGAGTTCGGCCGCATGCCGATCTCGCAGCGCGGTGTCGGGCGCGATCACAATCCGGGCGCGCAGACGGTGTTGATGGCAGGCGCCGGGATCGCGGGCGGACAGGTCATTGGAGCGAGCGACGAGTTCGGACTCAAGGCGATGGAGCAGCCGATCTCGTACCACGACCTGCACGCCACGATGCTGCACCTGCTGGGACTGGACCATACCAAACTCACGTACCGATTCAACGGGCGGGACATGCGGCTCACGGATGTCTACGGCACGCTGATTCCGCAGCTCGTGAATACGTAGCAAGGAGGCTCGGATGACGGTCTCGCATTCGGCGCTGGTTGGCGCGTTGTGCCTGGTTTCGGTCGGCCTTGTCAGCACCGCCCAGGAGCCACGCGCGGCGCATCCCGCCGCCAACAACCCGCACCTGGGCAACAAAGAGTCGATTCGCGCCGGCATGGCGGCATACCGCGTGACGTGCGGCGATTGCCACGGCCTCGATGCCGGCGGCTATCGCGGTCCCGATTTGATTGCGTTCATGGCGGGGGGCGCGACCGACGAGCGGCTGTTCGACACCATCCGAAAGGGGGTGCCGGGCACGGAGATGCCGGCCCAGGATCAGGACATGTCGGACAACGACATCCTGCAGATCATCGCGTATCTGCGAAATCTCGGCAGCGTCGCCGCGCCGGAGAGCCCGATCGGCAACGCAGAAAACGGCCGGCGGCTTTTCGCGCGGCAGTGCACGACCTGCCATCGGATCGCAGGCGAGGGTGGACGGCTCGGTCCCGAGCTGTCACGGATCGGCGCCACGCGGTCGCGGGCCGCGCTCACGCGCGAGATTCGCACGCCATCGGCGTGGATCGCGCCTGGCTTCGAGACGGTGACGATCGTCACAAAAGACGGCCAGCGCATCCGCGGCGTGAAGAAGGCCGAGGACGTCTTCAGCATCCAGATCATGGACACGCGCGAGCGGCTGCAGGGCTACCTGAAAGCGAACCTGCAGGACGTGATTCACGAGCCGAGCTCGCTGATGCCGACCTACGGCGCGGCGCAACTCTCCGACGGCGATCTCTCGGATCTCCTCGGCTATCTCTCGACGCTCCGCGGCGCGAGCGCGGCACTCGCGGCGACGCCTGCGACGCCGGGGACCGCAGCGACGCCAAGCTCGCCGATCATCACGCCGAGCGACCTGGTGGATGGCTTGAAGGACTCGTCGCGATGGCTCACGTATTCCGGGGACTACAGCGGGCAGCGCCACAGCCCATTGACGCAGATCACGCCCGAGAACGTCGATCGGCTGACCGCCCAATGGACCTTTCAGACCGGCACCCTCGGCAGCTTTCAGACGACGCCGATTGTCGTCGACGGCGTGTTGTATGTCACCGGCTTCAACAACACGGCGTGGGCAATCGACGCGCGGACGGGGCGGCAGATCTGGCGATATCGGCGCGAGCTACCCGAGGGTCTGAAGCTCTGTTGCGGCGCAATCAATCGCGGCTTCGGCGTGCTGGGCGACCGGTTGTTCATGGGAACGCTCGATGCGCATCTCGTCGCGCTCGACATGAAAACCGGCGGCGTCCTGTTCGACGTGGAACTCGTCGATCACAAGGCTGGCTACTCGGTGACCGTCGCGCCGCTTGTCGTCAAGGACAAGGTGATCGTCGGGGTCGCCGGCGCGGAGTACGGCATCCGCGGGTTCATCGATGCCTACGACGCGCGCACCGGCGCGCGCGCATGGCGCTTCTACACGGTCGCCGGGCCCGGCGACCCGGGCGCGCGCACGTGGCCGCAGGGTGACGCGTATCTGCGCGGGGGCGGCTCGATCTGGGTGACGGGCACCTACGATCCGCAGCAGAACCTGCTGTTTTTCGGCACCGGCAACCCGGGACCCGACTATTACAGCAACGCGCGCGAGGGCGACAACCTCTACACGACATCGCTCGTCGCCCTCGATCTCGATACCGGCGAGCGGCGCTGGCACTACCAGTTCACGCCGCACGACGTCCACGACTGGGACTCCACGCAAGTGCCGGTCCTCGGCGACCTGACGATCAACGGCCAGGCCCGCAAAGTGGTCATGTTTGCCAATCGCAACGGGTTCTTCTACACGATCGACCGCGTGACGGGTAAGGTCATCGTCGCCAAACCGTTCGTCGAGACGACGTGGGCGAAAGAGATCGACTCGAACGGCCGCCCCGTGCTGCTGCCCGGGCATCTGCCTGACGAGGATGGCACCAAGACATGCCCTGATCTGGGCGGCGGGACCAACTTCATGTCGCCCTCCTTCGATCCGACGACGCGATTGTTCTTCGTAACGGCGCGGGAAACGTGCGCGACCTATTTCGGATATGACCAGAGATTCAAAGTGGGCGATCAGTACACGGGCGGCGGCACGCAGCGTCCGCGCGATCAGAAGAACTTCGGTGCGCTCCGCGCGATCGATCCGGTGACCGCGACGGTCAAGTGGGAGTTCCGCTACACGTCTACGTCCGCATCGGGTGTGTTGACGACGGCGTCGGGATTGGTGTTCGCGGCGGATGGCGACGGGAATCTGATGGCGTTCGAGTCGCGGACCGGGAAGAACCTCTGGCACTACCAGCTGGGGTTTCCAATGCGATCGACGTCGGGCACGACGTATATGGTCGATGGCCGGCAGTACCTGCTCGTGCCTGCGGGGAGCGCGTTGACGGCGTTTGCGTTGCCGCAGCGCTGAAGACTCTGAGGTGGGCGGAAGACTCTGAGGTGGGGCTGAAGACTCTGAGGTGGGGCTGAAGACTCATGATCCGCGTGCAGTTGCCTCGCGAGCCGGGGCTGAAGACTCATGGTCCGCGTGCAGTTGCCTCGCCCCAAGAATCAAAGTTCTCAACGGTTGGACAGGGTAGACAGAAATCGAGGGCGTAGGCAACTGCACGCGGACCATGAGTCTTCAGCCCACCGTAGAGCCTTGAGCCCGTTTAGGAGATGGGTTCTTGTAGCACCCTCAGCGCAGCTGCTACTCGGAGCGTAACGCGCCCAGGGGATCGATTCTCGACGCGCGCAGAGCGGGCACAAGCGCCGCCAGCGTGGCAATGGTCAGAAAGACCGACGCAGCACCGGCGATCGTTCGCGGATCATATGGAGCGACGCCGAACAGCAGTGCGTTGACCCAGCGTGCTGCCGCAATCGCCGCCACTGCGCCGAGCGCCAACCCGGCGCCGACCGGCGCCACGGATTCTCGCAGCACCATCGCGATCACCGCAGCGGGCCGCGCTCCGAGCGCCATCCGGATGCCAATCTCCGGCGTTCGTCGCGTCACCAGGTACGCCAGCATGCCGTAAATCCCGATGGATGAGAGGAGCAGCGCCACCGCGCCGAAGGCCATCAGGAGACTCGTCAGCAGGCGTTCCTGATGCATCTGCTGTTCGCGCAGCTCGATGGGTGTGATTTCCCCGAATGTCGGGACATTTAAGCGAACCTCCGTCATCGCTTTGCGCACCGTCGGTACCATCGATTCCGGCCGTCCGATCGTGCGGAGAATCAGCGTCACGACGTTGATGGCGCCGCCCATGGGCACATAGATGCGCGGCAAACTCGGCTGCCGAGGCAGGTTCCTGCTGTCGGCGACAACGCCGATGATTTGAACGGCTGATGGCTGCGATGGACAGTTGAGACCGAATCGGCTGTCGAGCGGGTCCCGCCCCGCAAGGAATCGCCGCACGAACGCCTCGTTCACGATCGCGGGGAGACGCGGCCGCGACGGATCGGGCGCGCCACTCGACGCGGTGTTCCCCGCTTCGCCGTCGAGCCAGTCAAACTCGCGGCCATTCACGACCGGCGTCCGCAGCGTTTCGAAGTAGCGGGGCGCGACCCCGGCGACCGCCGCCGACGCGTCGCGCCCGGCTTCGGGCGTCATGCCGGGCATGCAGAACCGCACTGCCGCGGAACCGAGAAAAATCGTCGCCGCACGTCCCAGCGGCGGGTTATCCGTCGCCGTCACTGACCTGATGCCGGGAACCGTCTCGAGACGCCTGACGACGCGTTCGAAGAACGCCGCGCGCTCGGCGGACGGAACACCGCCGGTTCGCGGTTCGATGCGCGCGTACAGGAGGCCTCCGGGATCGTAGCCCAGCGGCGCCTCGCGAAGGTTCGAGATCGTGCGCAGAAACAGTCCGGCGCCGATGATGAGCAGCACTGACAAGGCCGCCTGCACCGCCACCAGCAACTTGTCAGCCGGCAGGCGCGAGGCGCGACGGCCTCGACGGCCTCCCAGCGGCTGCCTGATCGCGGACATCAGCTCGACCCGCGTCGAGCGCAGCGCCGGCAGGCAGCCAAACGTGACGCCGGTGATCATGGTTACCGCTGCGGAGAAGAGCAGGACGCGCGCGTCGGGCGAGACGATCACGCCGAGCGGCCGATTTACGCCATACACGGTCGGCATGAAGCGGCTGATGAGCGCCGCGGATGTGCGTCCCAGGGCATAGGCGAGCGCGACCCCCAACACGCCGCCCGTCGCCGACAACAACAGGCTCTCCGTCAGCAACTGCCGAACCAGCCGACCGCGCGAGGCGCCGAGCGCGAGGCGGGTGGCAATCTCGCGCTCCCGTGCGGCTCCACGGACGATCAGCAGGCCCGCGATGTTGGCGCAGGCCACCAACAGAATCGCAACGACAACAGCCATCAGGATCAGAAGCGGCGTCGAGACGGCGTCGCGCAGTGTCCCGAGCCCACGCCCGGCGTCCAGCAGGATGAGGCGCGGCAAGTCGTATTCGGTCTCGCGCGGCCGCCGCTGCATCGTGGCGGCCACAGTCACGGCGGCCTCCGCTGCCTCCCGCAGCCATGGCTCGACATCGCTTCGCGCCTGTTCGTCGTTGACGCCGGGCCGCAAGCGTCCAAAGACGCGGCACATCTGCCACAGCACCGGATTCTGGAGGGGGTTCACGGTGGAGGCGGCCAGCTGCACAGCACCAGCCGGGACGATGACGTCGGGAATAGTCGACGGGTCGACGCCGAAGAATCCGCGCGGCATGACGCCGACGATGGCGAACGCTTTGCCGTTGAGATCAATCGTGTTCTGCAAGACATCCGTGCGAGCTCCGAAGCTGCGCCTCCAGAACGGATCGCTGAGCACAGCAGCCGTCGTGGCCGGCGTATCGTCGTCGGGCGTCAAGGTGCGGCCGATCGCCGCGCGGGCGCCGAGCGTGTCGAAGTAGTTGCCGGACACGAAATGGACCGTGCCGAATCCAACGTCGCGCATGACGACCGGCCTGGCCTCGCCGAGGTCGGCCCAGCACGCGAGCTGCGAAAAGCTCGTTGTCCCGTCGCGCATTGCCGTGTAGGCCGGATACGAGAACGAACCGAGCGTGTCGATGCCCGCCAGGGACGGTCCGGCAATCACATTGGGCCCCAGGACGTAGGGATGCTTCTGCGCGTACCACACCAGGCTGCGCAGCTCCTGCGGGCGGTCGACCGGCAGCGTTTTCCAGAAGACGGCGTTGATTTGGCTGAAGATCGCGGTACTCGCGCCGACGCCGATGGCCAGTGTCAGGACGGCGGTCGCCGAGAAGCCCGGTGCCTTTCGCATCAGGCGAGCAGCAAACGCGAGGTCCTGGCGCAACCGTTCGATCCACGCCATCGGGACATTTAGACGGCGGCCCGCCGCGGCCGGTTTACTGTTGCTCCTCGCGCGCGACGAAGTCCGTCAGCACCTGGCACAGCGCCCGCTGCGCCGCCGGTGGACGAAACGTGTGACCCGCCGCCTCGATGACGACCGGCGCGAACGCTTCGCGTCCGCGCCCGCGCCGCCATGATGCCGGCGTGCACAACTCGAAGTACTGCAGGCCCGAGTCACCGCGGCTGAACACCAGAAGGGTCGAGATCCGTCGCACGCTGATCTCTTCCAGCTCGCCGGCGAGGCCGCCGGGCTGGCGGCGCAGCACCTGCCGCAAAGGCCGGGCCAGCGCGCGACCAGCGGAAGCAGCGGCAAGCTGCGCAAAGTGGCGATACGAGAGGCGCCCCTTCAGGGCCTTTGTCCACTTGGCTGGATCGCGCAGCGCCCTCGAGTACCGGATGAAGTCTTTCCGCTCGTCCAGCCACGCCGCGCCGCGTGGACCCTCGCGAACGAACAGAGGCGAGTTGATCGCCGCAACTGCATCCAGGCGCAGCCCGACGCGAGCTGCCTGCAAGGCATGCCAGCCGCCGGAACACAGGCCGACGACGATCACGCGCCGGCCGGGCGCCTCCCGTTCAACGAGCGCAAGAGCCTCGCGCAGGTCGTCGATTGCACCCGCAGGATAGACAACGTTCTCGTCCGCACCCGGCGCGGGGGCACTGTCACCGACGCCGCCGAGGTCGTAGCGCAGCACATAGCGGCCAGCTGCCGCCCATGCGCGCGCGAGCGGAACGTACATGCGGCTTGGTCCGACTCGATGCTCGGTTCCGGTGGTCAGCAGGACGACGCAGGAGCGTGGGACTTGCGCGCCGGGGGGCGCCGTCACACTGCCGAACAGCCGGTTGGAAGGTCCGAACCGCACCAGACGCTCCACGAACCCTTCACCCCGCGCGATGCCGGCGCTCGGCAGCGGGCGGCGTGAAACGCGAGCGGCAACCTCTCGCCGGGGGCGCCACTCGTTCAGCCAGTCGCAGATGGCGTCGAGGGCGTGCAGCGGTACCTTCGAGAAGACGGGCTGGGCGAGCATATCCGCCGTGCCGGACACGCGCACGCGGCTGACGCGTGATCCCAGCGTCTCGAGGCGGACCGCCGTTCCGGCATCATCCGGCCTGTCGTCGCGATCGACCAGCAGGACATCCGACGCCGGCCTCGTCGCGATCGCGTCGATGTCCCAGCGGGCGAGCGTGGCCGCGGTAGCCGCCGTGACGGGGTATCCCGCGGCGTGAATGTCGGGTTGCGCCGCCACTTCCGGCACGTGCTCCTCGCGGCCGAAACACTCGAGCGCGCGAAGCGCGCGCAGGCAGGCGCGACCGTGTGAAAAGGCGCTCCAAAGCACGAGGCGGTCGACTCCACCGCGCCGCGCCGCCGCCTGTATCGCCAGCATCGCGCCAACGTCGAAGCCGACGAGCGCGATTGCCCCGGACGCCGTCGTCGACTGCGCGGCGTCAATGACGGCGTCAACGCTTCGCAGCCACGCCCCCGGTCTGTCCGGCTCCTCCGGGTTGCCCGCCGACTCGCCCGTGCCGTCGTAATCAAAGCGGAATGCGTCAAAACCGAGGGCGGCGATACGGTCGGCGAGCAGGCGCCACGCGCGGTACGCGCAGGCATAGTCGAACCCGAGCGGGGGACAGAGCACGACGGACGCATGTCGCTTGCCTGGGCGCGCCGCCGGGTGGTGCCAGGCAAGAAGAAAGCGGCCGTCCGGATCGATGAAGTAGGGTCGCGGAGCGGACGCCGCGAAGGGCGCCGCGGCTTCCTGCTCGCCGAGGCAGGCGGCGCTCAGCATCCAAGCGCCTCCCGAACCGGCGCCGGCCAGCGCGATCGTTCGAAGCCGTGCTGGCTGTACAGGGCGAGGCCGATCCGTTCGAGCCCGAAGCCGGTGCACGCCGTATGGGCGATCGCACCATCGGCCGTCCGGATGTCGAACAGACGGCCGAAATGATCCTGGTGATAGTTGAGCGACACGATTGCCGTGGGCCGATCCGCGCACGCGATCGGCGCGACAATTTCCAGCTTGAGACGCTGGTCGCGCTGGCTGGCCGCCAGGAGCGCCCCCGGGCGGCCGAAAAACGGATCGGCTGCCACGACCACGCGCGCCTCGATCGCGAGCCTCGAGACAATCCGCCCCGCCCGATCGATCCAATCCTCGCGCCACGCGACGGCATCCGCCGGCGCGCTCGCGCAGACGTGCTCGTGCATCCGAAACATCTGCATTCGCGACACATCGTCTGACGGCTCGCGGCGAAAACAGTACGACATGACATCGACCAGGCGCCCGCGCGGCGGGAGGGTTCCGGCAAGCAACGGGTACACGTGATAGCAGGCGGCGGGAGTCAGCATGACCCCGGTCGGCGACAACGCGGCGCTCCAGTCCCGCCCCTGGCGCGCGGCGCCAACCAGATCGCGATGGGCCCGCTCGTCGCCTGCGAAGCTGTGCACCGAGCCGGCCAGGTGCGGAAACGACTCGAGGTATCCTGCGCGCTCGACGTGCCGGCGGTCGATGGCGGGCGCGAACCGCATCACCTCCGGCGCGTCGACCGCTGCCGCCACAGAGACCAGGCGATCGATGCGCTCGATCGTGTCCTCGAACTCCGCGCTACGTCCATAGATGCCTGGGACGGCCGTGGGCAGGAGAAGCTTGCGCTCGAACAGCGCGTCGCGCAGCGTGTCGTGAAGCGTGACCACGTCAGTCGCCTTTGTGGACCAGCAAGAGGCTGGCATTCGCGGCCAGGAGCCGATCGTTGTTCACCATGAGCGCTGCGCTGTACGCGTCCCGCAGGTGGCGCCCCACCGAATAGGGCGTGCCGTTTCGGTATCCGCTGATTCCGCAGGTCGCCAGCGCCTGAGCGACGATGTGGGGCGCGAGGCGCGCAGCGGTCGACTTCAGACTGTTCATCCCAATGGCAAATCCGAGATCATCCAGCGCACCCGGGTCGTGCGCGCGGCGCTCGAAATCGGCCAACCCGCCCTGCACCGTTGCGCGCAGGCTCGCCAGATCGGCGACGGCCTCCGCGAGCCGGAGCGCTCCGGGCGGCGCGCTGCCTGGCGTCTGGCGTGCTGCGCTGCGGATGAAGGCGTGCGCCCTGGCGACTGCGTCACTGGCGAGGCCCAGCCACAGCGAGCTCCACAACACATGAGACATCGGGATCATGGTCCGCGTGGCGATGTCGGCAAACGGATCCGGCAACACTTGCGCAGGGGAGGCAACGGCGTCGAGGCTGAACCCGAGGCTTCGCGTTCCGCGCATGCCGAGAGCGTCCCATTCGCCCGTGCGCGTCAGGCACATGTCTCCCCTGGTGACCAGCACGAGCACTTGATCCGATGGCGCGGCTGCCGGTTCTCTACGCGCGGTCAGGAGGACGGCATCGGCTTCCTCTCCGTACGAGATCACCGGTGTTCTCTTCCCGACGCGAAGAGAAGCGCCTTCGTTCACGACCGCGCAGATGCTGCGCCGCAGCTCGCCGCCGGTACCGACTTCCGACGTGCCCGACGCCAGGAGCCATTCATGCCTGGCGATCCCCGCAAGGTAGTCGCGGAAGAACGCCGAGCCGCGCCCATGATGGACGAGGCACGCCACCTGGATCTGGTGCATCGCATAAATCATCGCGGTCGACGCACAAGACCGGCCGAGGGTCTCGCAGACGGCGGCCAGGTCCGATATCGGTGCGCCGCGGCCGCCGAGCTCCCGCGGCACGAATGCCCCGAGCATCCGCGCATCGCGCAGCGCGGCGATTGCCTCCCGCGGAAACCGCCCCTCGATATCGACGGCGTCGGCCGCCGGGCCGGCGATGCCGGTGCCGATTGCCTGCGCCGTGGCAACCATGTCATCCGTGGCCAGGAGTTGGGTCACACGTCAGCTCCGATGAGCTCTCGAACGTTCGCTCGGATGGCGGCGATGCTGGCGAACGCTCCGCGCCTGAGCATGCGCTCCGGGAATTCGATCTCGAAACGCTCCTCGAGCGCCAGCATGAGGCTCACGCTGGCATGCGATGACAGCCCAGCGCGGTAAAGATCGCTCTCTTCGCCCAGATCGGCGATGTTCACTGCGAGCCTGCCATGGTCGCGAAGCGCGCAACGGATCGCGTCGGTGATGTCACGCACTGTTCTTAATCCGGGGTCCCTAGACTGTTCTCAATCCGGGGTCCCCCTACCCCGGTGCACTCCGGGGCGCACGATGTCAGCCCGCGCCAGGACGACGGCGGCTGCGCGTGTGTCGCCATGGGTCATGCTGAGCGCCATCGTCGTCGTGTCGAGATGCTGCCGTGCCGCGAGCTCGGCCGCGCTGTCATGAAGGCGAATCTCACACCAGCCCGAGCGATGCCGCTGCACTTCGATCGCGCGCCACTCGAACCACGGCCGTGCTGGGCGAAGCACCTTGACCGTGGCCTCCTTGGCAGCGAAGCGGGCGGCGAAACGCGCGGCGGACGCCTTCCTGTTTGTCGCGAGACAATACGCACGCTCTCTGACCGTAAAGACGCGGCGAATGTAGCGGTCGCCGAATCGATCGATGGCATTCGCGATTTCGGCGATGGTCACCACGTCCAACCCAACGCGAAGATCGCAGGCAACGCCCCGTATCGTCGAATCGAAAACCTCGGGACACACGAAACGATGTGCCATTTGATACGACTCTGCGTTCCAGAAATGGGCATCGGGCGACAACAATTGCCTCGTCCATGCCCCGCGGTCCCGGTGAGCAAAGGGAATACCGTCGAGCATCCGGAAGAGCTGGCTCGGTCCCCGAAGCCTGTCATTGGCTGGCCGGGCGGCAACGCCTGACGGTCTTCGGGGATAGTTGATTCCCCCCGGCGCATGACATATTGGAAACGCGAGAGCCGCGATGACCCACATCGATACTGCGGTCTTGAACCTTACCGAGCGGATGTGTCACCGGTTCCAGGTCTGGACCGGGCGGACGAACGTGTGGCTGGCGTTCCAGCTCACCAACCTGAGCATCGTCGTCTATTTCATCTGGGTGACGAGCCTCTACCTGCTCAGCCAGGACCTGGTGCTGCGCGTCTTCGTCGCGCTGTTCTGCGGTGGGGTCTTCTTCGTGCTGACGCGGACGATCTTCAAGACATCGATCGAGGTCGCGGAGGCCGAAGCCTACCGGCGGGCGGCCAAAGGGCTCAGAAACCCCCGGCGCATCCGGGACGCGCAGCTCCGGATTGCGTTCCTCACGCTGTCGATGCTGCTCTCGTATCCGCTGTGGCTGGCGTACACCACCTTGCGCGTGCGCTTCGCCCTGTTGACGGAAGCGCTCATCATCCTGACGACGGTCGTGCTGTACGTGCTCGCATGCGACGCGCTCCCGCCGTGTGCGGGGGTCGTG
>DASZFS010000368.1:0-11518 GCA_035939575.1 Vicinamibacterales bacterium
CGTGAAGACCTTCTACAACCCGAGAATTCTGACTATGGGGCGAGGCAACTGCACGCGGCCATGAGTCTTCAGCCTCAGAAACTGTCGAGATACGGTTTCAGGCCGGCGAAGCGATACTCGATTTCCGCGATGGCGTCGGGCGAGAGCGCCCGCTGGGCAACCTTCGGCGACGCGCCGACCGCCGGCGCGCCCGTCCGGATGGTCGTCGTCTTGAAGATGCCGCGCTTCTTCATGATGTAGAGGCTGGCGTCGGGTATCTGCTCTTCGAGATTGCGCATGAGCAGGAACCTGGCGTAAGCATCGCGGACCTCGTCCACACGACCTCGCTCGTGCAGATCCCAGATACGCGCCATCAGGTCGGCGAACATTGCGTTGCCTGTGATAATGCCGTCGAGACCCAGCCGCATCTCGTACAGCCAGCCGACGCCAAGGCTCGCGCCGAAGATGCCCTTCATCGGCGGCCGGTGGCGGAGTTCTTCCTTCATCCGCTCGACGATCGGCGCTGTTTCTTCCTTGACGTAGCCGAAGTTGGGAAACTCGCTCGCCAGTTCGACGATGAGCTCGGTAGAGGGCGCGAGGCCGCGATTGCCGCCGCTCGTCTGGACGATCACCGGCCGCTTCGTCACCTGCGCCAGCCCGCGGAAGTACTGATGGTAGTCGTCCATCGATTGACCGGAGGTCGGGGGCATGGCGATCATCGCGTCGGGGGCAAGCGCCTCCGCCTTGCGCGCGTACTCGAGCATGTCTGCGGTGTCTTTGCCCTGAACACCGAGGACCAGAGCCGCACGCTTGCCCCGCATGGCAGAGGCCAGCACCTCCATGCCGCGGAGACGCTCGTCTGTCGTGAGCGTCGCGACCCGGCTCGAGCCTTGCGGCCAGACAACCCCCTGGCAGCCGCAGCGATCGACGAAGATCGCTTCGCGCGCGAGATCTTCCCAGTCGACCGCGCCATCAGCCGAAAAGGGCGTGTGGAGAATCATGAAGGCGCCGCGCATTGGCTTGGCCGTCGTGCTCTCCGCCCGACCTCGCGCGCCCGCCGCAACGACCGTCGCGGCCGCGCTCACGAGAAATTCACGTCGGCAGACAATCGTCATTGGAGACGCCATTAACCGTAAGACTCGCGCCGGATACGCGTCGCGGGCACACCGAGCGCCTTCAACTCGTCCAACACGCTCTCGAGAAACCGCGGCGCCGGCTTCGTGCCCGCCTGCTCAGCCGCCTGCACGTCCCATTTCGAGATGCCGGGACCGCAGACGTAGAAGAGCGGCTCGGTCGGACTCGGAATCAGTTCCGCGAGCATGTCGATCGTGATGCGTCCGCGCCGCACCGTCGGGCCGTACACAGCCGGATTGCTTTCGCGTGTGAGCGTGTGAATCACGGTGAGTCGATCGGCGTGGCGCGACGCAAGATCGGCCAGTGCATCCCTGAAGATGATGTCGTTCCACGTCTTGTTCGAATAGACCACCGTGTGACGCAGCGCCGTATGGTGCGCGAGGGCGTGCTTGATCATTGAGAAGTTCGGCACACTGCCCGAGCCAGCGCAGATATGGACGATGTGATCGGTCTCGGCGCTGACGTCCGGCGAGAGCGTGTACGGCCCGGTAAAGCCGGTGACGACCAGGCGCATCCCGCGGACAGTGCGTTTGACCAGCATGGGCGACAGCAGCGGCGGGAATTTCGTCTGCCCGGAGACGTACCGTTCCTCTTTAACTGTCACCGCCAGGTAACGCTCGTGGGGCGCCGAGCACATTGAGTAGGCGCGGGGCGGTTCCCGCCTGCCCTTCAGGTCCTCGAGAAATGCCGTGAACCGCTGCAACGCCTCGAACTGGTGCGGATCGATCGTCAGGAAATGCCCGGCGCGGTATTCCAGGCGATCGTTGCCCGTAAACAGGACCAGCGTCGCGGTATCCGACGTCTCGACGACGACGTCCGCAACCATGACTTCAAGCTCTTTGATGCGTCTGGATGAAGCGGCGGGCTGCGCCTCGGCATCCACGTTGCTGGTCGACTCTGTCACGGCATCTCCAGGCCCGATTCTCTCAATCCGGCTGGAGGGTGAGCAAGTGGGTAGTGATCATGTGAATAACCGGATATCCTGCTTCACCTTCCGAAGTGCCGTTCGTACCACGCGACGCTCCGCTCGAAGACGTCGATCGCGTGCCTGGTTTCCCGGATCCCGTGGCCCTCGCGCGGATACCGGACCATGATCGTCTCGACCCCGACATCCTTCAGCGCAATATAGAACTGCTCCGCCTCCGCGATCGGCACGTCGTTGTCATTCTCGCCATGCACGAACATCGTGGGCGTCTTGACCCGGTTCGCGTACCGGATCGCCGAGCGCTCCCACAACCTGTCGATGATCCCTTTCTGATGAGGAAAGCCCCCGAATTCAACAGCGAGGTAGTCATGGTAGTACGAGAGATAGTTCTGGGTCACCAGGTTGGAAATGCCGGCCACCGGGATTGCCGCTTTGAACCGGTCCGTCTGCGTGATGATCCAGTTCGCCAGCTGACCGCCGTAGCTCCCGCCTTCAATGCCCATGCGGCTGCCATCGAGCCAGGGGTAGCGCTTCAGCGCCGCGTCGACGCCCGCCAGCACGTCCTTCGCCTCTCCGCCATCCTGGTCGTTGAAGATCGCATCGGTCAGCTTCTGGCCGTATCCCGTCGAGCCGCGGTAGTTGACCATCAACGACGCCCAGCCGCGCGCGGCATACAGCTGCGCCCTGCTGTTGAACTCGGGGCCCTGCTGCCCGTGGGGCCCTCCGTGAATCATGACGATCAACGGGGTTCCAGCCCTGGCGCCGTGCTCGATCGGTTGGGTCAGGAACGCTTGAATCGGCATCCCGTCGAAGCTCGCGAACGTCAGCGACTCAACGGCGCCGATCCGCTTGTGGGACAACAAGGGGCCATTGAGCTGCGTGGCCTGAGCGGCCGCGCCGGCGCCTTCGCGGAGGTACAGCTCGGCCGGATGCTGCGGCGTCGCGAAGGCATACGCCATCATCGTCGAGCCGTGCGCGGTCGCGATCGACCACGAACCGACTGACCCGCTCTCGGCGAGAACCCGCTCGGCGGCTCCGCCCGCGGCCGGCATCCTGTACAGGTGTGTATCGCCGCTCTCCTGCACCGTGAAGTAGACGACTCGACCGTCGGCGGACCACCGGGGCGCGCCTTGTCGATTGTCGACCGACCTACCCAGCTCGTGACGGTTGCTGCCGTCCGCGTTCATCACCCAGACGTGCGTGTCCTCCATCGTCGTTTCGGACGACGTGAGCGGACGCGTCGTGCCCAGGTAGGCGATCTCCCTGCCGTCCGGCGACCAGGCCGGGTGATATTCGGCGTTCTTGGTCTGCGTCAGCTGCGCGATCGCCCCGTCCGACACAGCGACAGTGAAGACGTCGTAGTTGAAGAAGCGATCGGGGTCGGACTCGTGGTTCGAGACAAACAGAATCCGATCGCCCGAGGGCGACCAGTGGAGTGAATGCTCGAAGTAGTTCCCCGTGGTGAGCTGCCTGACCGCGCCGGACGCGACGTCGGCCACGAAGATGTGCAGGCGCCGGTTGTCGTTGAAGCGCGTGAAGCCTTCCGAGGCCGTGGGCTTGTACAGGTAGCGCGTGACCACCATGGGATCGCCATTCGCGTCCTGCTCCGGCCCCGGTGTCGCCGACACGAACGCAATCTGCTTGCCGTCCGGTGCCCACGCAATCTGCTCGCCGGAGGTCGGCAGCGGGTGATTGGTGCTCTCGACGGGCGCGATGAACCGCGGCGAGGCGCCATCGACGTTGGCGATCATCAAGCCGAAGCGCTCGCCGTCTCCGCCGAGGTACGCGATCGCCTGCCCGCTCGGCGACCATCGCGGCGTCGACGCCGTTTCGCCGGCCGCCCCGAGTCGGCTCGACTCCCGCGACGCGACGTTCAGGACCCAGATCTGCGAGTAGGGCCGGCCCGGTCGGTCGCTGTTGACGCCGGCATACGCAACGCGCGACGCGTCCGGCGACAGCTGCACGTCGCCGACCGATCGCAGATGATACAGGTCGGTCACCTGCAAGGTGTCGGAGTTGGACGGAGGCGGAATCGGCGCTGCAGCCGGCGGCTTTGCGTCAGCCGGTTTCGCGTCAGCCGCCTTTGCCTCAGCGGGTTTCGCTTCACCGCTTGCGGACTTGTTGCAGCCAATCGCCGCAGCCGTCACGCACGCCATGGAGATCGCGACGGACAGGCGCCGCAACATAGTGAAGCGGAGTGTACAACACGTTGACGGGCGACTAGAGAGAACTCAAACTCAAGACTCAAGACTCGAAACTTCTTTAGGTATCAGACGAAGTCGAGCCCGCTCTTCCGGAAGTTGCCCGCGAGAATGGCGTTCGAATCGGCCCCCAGCCAGTTGTCCAGGACCTTCGCATAGACCGATCGAAAGTCCGTCTCATAGTGCACGTCGCCGCCGCTGTTTTCGAGCGTGGGATTCTGCGGATCGGGGTTGAGCGATGCGGCGGTGCCGTAGAGACCGCCGCGGACCGCGCCGCCCATCGCGAGCATGACGCTCGCCGCACCGTGATCGGTGCCCTTGCTGCCGTTTTCCGTGATGCGCCGGCCGAACTCGGAAAACGACAGCACGAGGCTGTCATTGAGCAGCCCCACGTTCTTCAAGTCGTTGAAGAACGCCGCGAGGCCATCGTTCAGCGTCACCATCAGCTTCACGTACGCACCGTTGTCGGTCGTGGTGTCCTGCGACGCATGGGTGTCAAATCCACCGGTCTGGACGTAGAAGACCTTGGTGCCGGTGCCCTGCACCATGGCGCCCGCGATGGCCTGCAGCGCCTGTCCGAACCCGTTGTTCGGATAGGCAACGCTCGCTTTGTACTGGCCGACTGACGCGACCTGATTGAGTGTGGCCATGGCGGCCTGCGCCGTCGTGCTGACGACGCCGATGTACGGCCGATCGACCGGCACGTGGGACGCGATGCTGATCGCAGCCGAGCGCTCGAGGGCCGCCTCGTTCCCCGTGTTCGGGCTCATGAACGCGTAACCCGGGACACTCGCAATGGACGCGACCGCGACGGTTGGCGACTGCAGGGTCTGCGGCGTGTCGCCGGTCGTGTTCCATGCGACCAACGGGCCGACCGGCGGCGGAAGCGTGCTCAGATAGCGTCCGACCCAGCCCGGTCCCTGGCTGTTGTCCGGATTCGCCGTCGACCAGATGTCAGTCCCGAAGAAATGCGAGCGGCTGGAGTTCGCGTAGCCGGCGCGCTGGATGAGCGCGAGCCGCCCTTGATTGAAGATGTCCTTGAGGCCCGTCAGCTTGGGATGCAGCCCGAGCTGGACGCCGCTCGAATCGGTTCCAATCTGCAGCACCTGTCCGGCAGGAATCCCCAGCGTCGGCCGGCGGCTGTAGTAGAACGGGTCGTTGTACGGCACCAGGAAACTCAGTCCGTCGTTGCCGCCCGACAAATCGAGCACCACGAGATTGCGGCTGCTCGCGCCCTGGGCGCGCGCGAGATCGGAGAGAAATGCCGGGGCCGCCAGGCTGACCGTGAACGCGGCGACACCGTTCTTGAAGAAGTCGCGGCGAGTCATCATACGAATTGGTACTCCGGCGATCCGAGGATGAGGTGAGCGACGCCCGCGGCCTTCGCTTGCAGCTGTGCGTCGGATCCGGTCCACGCGCCGCCCGCGCTCGCGTACATCTCGACATCGCCGCGCACGTCAGCGTCGAGATCCGCTGGCGACAACCGGGTCAGCAGATAGTCAACGAGCGCTTGCGGGCTCTGCCGCG
Organism: Vicinamibacterales bacterium; assembly: GCA_035939575.1. Lineage (GTDB taxonomy): Bacteria > Acidobacteriota > Vicinamibacteria > Vicinamibacterales > CAVVIG01 > DATKHR01. The sequence goes on from DASZFS010000368.1 coordinate 5,767, forward strand.
CGGTCGCCGCGGCTGTGGCCAGCTTGAACTTCTGGTTGGCGGTGAGCGTCGCGGCGAAGTTCATCCGCGCGAGGACGGCGCTCGTCGAGAACCAACCCGCCCCGAGCACCCACCCTGCGACGTTGGGCGGCTCGAAGAGATCCTGGCCCATGTTGGTGAGCGGCGACAGCGCCGAGCCGAGGGAGAACCCGACAAATCCGGCTTCCTTCAGCGACCGCACGACAAACTCCGCGGGCCATGAATAGCGCGTGAACATGTTCGCCTCGTCCTGGAACTGCGGCGAGTTGAGCACAAATCGGATCACAGGCTTGATCGCCGTGCCGTTCTGCAGGTAGGTCGAGGCAATCTGGCTGATGAACGCCGGGTCTGGCGTGCTCGTTTCGTTGACGAAAAAATTGTACAGCTTCGCTGCAAGCCGTTGTGCCGTCTCGGGGTGACCGGCCAGGGCCGTGATGAGATCGAGCCCGTCCTGCAGGCCCGTCGACGCAGACCGGGCGGGGATCGTCTGGCCTCCGTCGCTATAGATCGGGAAGCTGAATGTCTTGGCGCTCGTCTCGTGCTGCTCGGGCCTGTAGATGAACGAAAAAGACGTGTTTGGATCGCTCGCCGCGCCGGACATCTTGAGGTTCCACCCCGTGAACACGCGCGCGGCGGCGTAGACATCGCTTTCGGTGTAGAAGCCGACGCCGCGCGAGAAGAGCTCCATCAGCTCGCGGCCGAAGTTTTCCTGTGGCTTCGCTTTGGTGTTCGTGTCGCCGTCGAGCCAGATCAACATCGCGGGATCCTGCGCGACCGCGACCAGCAGATCGCGCATGTTCCCGAGCGCGTTGGCGCGGAGGAGCTCCAGCTGTCCCTGTTGTTTCTGCGGATCCTCGGACGCCTTGGCCGCCATCAGGCGTGTGCCGTTCTCGGCCTTCACGGTGCCGGCAACCTTGGAGTACCCGGTCGCGAAGTAGTTGTGCCAGAAGAGCGACATCTTCTCCTGAAGCGGCCGCTGTGTGTGCAGCATTCGGAACAGCCACCGCTGTCGGGCGTCGTTGATGACGGTATTCGGCAGGAAGGGCCCGGTCGACGTGGTGCCGACATATCCGGGTTGGCCAATATGGCTGTCAACGTCGTCCGCGATCGCCTCGTAATCGACGAGACGATCGACGGCTTGCGGGAACGACAGCGGTGCAAATGTGACCAGATCATCCGCGCTGGCGCCGAATCCCGCCCGCCGCAGCAGATGCTCCACGACGCGCGTGTCGCTGGCCATGGGTGCTCCTCAGCAACCTTAGACCTGGGTCAACCGGCAAGGTTACATTGGGAGACAGGCGGTGGGACGGCGGTCGGGAAAAGACGTGAAATCTCGCCCGACCGCCGGCAGAGGGGCGTAATCGGCCGCTACATGGAGCCGCGACTGGCGGGCGGCACGACGCCGTTCAGCCGGAGATACACCGCCATCTGACCGTAGATGTCCTGCGCGTGGCCCATGACAAAATACGCGATGCGTTCACGCGAGGACGGACCGAGAAACGCCGGCGCCTGCACTGTCTGCAGCATCGTCTGGTCGGTCTGCTCTTTGATGGCGGCGATGCCGAAGTCGTACGAGTCGGCGAGCGCCTTGAGGATCTCGGCCTTGGCCGTCGCCTTGGTATTGATCGTCGGTGCCACGGCCTTGGCGCCGTAGGTCTTGAACAGTCCGACGTTGGCGCCCGCAACGTGGAGGATCTGCTCCCCATAGCTGCGCTGGGCCGGGGTCGACTTGAAGCCGAACTTGTCCTCGGGCATGGCGTCGGCGATCTTTGTCATCGTATCTTTCTGGTTGGTCAAGTCCTTGAGCGCTTCCGCCTGGATCGAGGCGGATTGCGCGGTGAGCTTGAGCGCCCCCGCAATGATGACGGCCACGATGACGGTTGCCGCGATGGCTACCCCGCGGAATGACTGCTTCATGATGTTTCCTCCGGCCCCTTAGACGTCTTATTCAAGCACATGGGTTCCACGCCGGGCCAGTCCGCCTCAGCCGCAGGCACCGAAGGCACAGCCCTTGAAGGCGTTTCCGGCGGGGGTGACTCATGCGCCCAAGAACTCGCTCGCGAATCGGAGTGTCACTGCTGGTCATCGGCGGACTCGTGCTGTTGGGCTATTGGGTCGGTTGGCCTGCGCGGACCACGACCGTCCGGTCGCCATTGAGCGCGATTGGTACGTCCGGGACGATTGGAGTCGACCAGGCGCGCGGCAGCGGCGCCGAGGAGGCGCGCCGCAGCGGCGCGGAGCTTGGCGAGGAAGCGGCCGCTGTGACGGTGAAAGCGCACGAGACAATGAGCGAAACCCTGATCACGGCGAAGATCAAAGCGAAGATGGCGCTCGATGAGTCCGTCAAGGCGCGCGCTATCGTCGTGTCCACGACCGGACACACCGTTACTCTCAGCGGCAACGTCAGATCAGCCGCCGAGGGCGACCGGGCGATGACGCTCGCGCGCGAGACTGGCGGCGTCACGCAGGTGGTCGATCGCTTGTTCGTGCAGCAGCCTCACCAGGACCTCGTGCGCACGACTCCGTGAGCAGCCGGCGTTTCACCCGGCGGCAGGAACACCCAACGTGCCGTCGACCTGATAGCGGATGATACAGATCCCCTTCATGGGTGTCCGCGCAATGACACTTCGTCTATCATCAAAGTATGCATGTGTCCCGCGCGGACCCCGCGCACCCGGCTGATGTCGACGCGTCAGTTGCGGCGCTCGCCGCGGCCATCGGGGAGCCGGCGCGCGCCCGCATGCTCTACTGCCTGGTCGACGGCCGGGCGCGCACGAGCACCGAGTTGGCGGTCGTCGCCGGCATCACGCCGTCCACCGCCAGCTCGCACCTGCAGCGCCTGAAGGCCCAGCGGCTGGTCAAGGTGGTCGCACAGGGGAAACATCGCTACTACCGCCTCGAGGGCGCGGCCGTCGCTACCGCGCTCGAGGCGTTGAGTGTGCTCGTGGGCGGCTCCCGGACCACCTTCGTCTCGAACGCGCCACATCGACTGCGCGCAGCGCGGACCTGCTACGACCACATCGCCGGCATGCTGGGTGTCTCGCTGCTCGATCGCTTCACGGCGCTGGAATGGCTGTCACGCGACACGAGCGCAGACGCCGCGTACGACCTCACGGTCAAGGGCGCGAGCGCGCTCGCCGGACTTGGTCTCGATATCGCGGCTGCCCGCGCGCTCCGCCGGCGCTTTGCCTATGCCTGTATCGACTGGAGTGAGCGGCGCCCGCATCTGGGCGGCGCGATCGGCGCGGCGCTGCTCGCCTTCGCCCTGAAACGCCGATGGGTGATTCAGGATCTCGACAGTCGCGCGCTGACCATCACGCGGGCGGGGCGGCGCGAGATGCTGGCGCGCTTCGGCCTTCAGGGATGCTCTTAGCCCCTCTTAGCCCGGCTTGGCCGCCAGCTTCCAGCGGGCAGCGAGCGCGTCTCGATCGACCGCCGTCCCGCCAAGATAGACATCGACAATCGCGCGCGTGTTCCGGATGTCCTCGAGCGGGTTGGCGCCGAGCACGATGAAGTCCGCGCGCTTGCCGGCCGCGAGAACGCCGGCGTCGGTCAGTCCAAGGAGTTCCGCGGGTCGCGACGTCGCCGCGACGATGGCCTGCGCGGGCGACAGGCCGGAGCGCACCCATCGGGTCAGCTCGTGGTGGTCCGCCCAGCCGAATGCGTGGCGGGCCGTGATGCCAGCGTCGGTCCCGAGGACCAGGCGCGCGCCGTTGGCGATCATCTTCGGCAGGTTGTAGGCCAGGATGTCCTCACGTTGTGCCGCGTTCGCCGGCAGGGGGCCGCAGCTGGTTTCGCGAATCGTGGCGAGCACGCTGTCGGGATACGTCCTGTCAATGAACGGTTCACGATCGCAGACTTCAGTGCGGTCCCCCAGCCCGATGACAGTGGTCCAGTACGGCCGCTTTTCACGCAGCAGCGCCAGGAACTCCTCGTCCAGCCTCTCGTTCTGAACCGTGTGGACCAGCACGTCCGCGCCGGCCTTCACGACTGCTTTCTGGTCAGCGAGCGCAATCGCGTGCGCCTGCACTTTCATGCCGTGGCGATGCGCCTCGTCGATCACCGCGTTGTAAACCTCGGGCGACATTTTGGGATAGGTGCCGCGGCGGTCGTCAACCCAGATCTTCACGTTCTTCAGCTGCTTGCCGGCCATCCCCCGGACCGCAGCGCGAGCCTCATCGCCGGTAGTGACCTCGTAGACCGCGCGCAGCGCGCTGGTGCCCTTCATGAGAATCGCGTCTGGGCCGCCGTTGGGCGGCGCCATGCCGGGCATGAAGAGAAATCGCGAGGCGGGGGGAAACGCGCCCGCTTCCTGATTGCGCTGAAACTGGATCGCCGCGTCGGTGGGACTGCTGCCGACGGACTGGGTGACCGCCACGCCGTAATAGGCCTCGCGCTGCAGATGATCGAGCACGTTGGCCGGCGTGTAGTTCTCCGCTCCCCAGCTCGTGTAGCCTTCGTAGCCGATGTGGACGTGAACGTTGATCATCGCGGGCATGACCGTCTTGCCGGTCAGGTCCACACGCCTGGCGCCCCGGGGCGCTGTCACGGTGCCGCGCGGTCCGATCGCGACGATGCGGCCGCTCCGGACAACGAAGGCCCCGGCCTCGATCGGCGCGCGCGCGTCGCCGAGGACCAGGCGCGCGCCCTCGAACAGCACCGGGACGGGTCCACCGGCCGGCGGTGACTGCGCGACGACGAATGCCGCTGCGCCGAGGGCCACGACCAGGCCAGACGCGATTGTGTTCGCCGCGGGCACGACACACCTCCGCGTGGATTCTGGCACATGTGGGAACTGTGAATTTGGTTATCTGGTTATTGGTTATTTCACTTGATCGCCATCGTGACGGCGAGCAGCACGATGTGCTTTGCGGCGCGCATCATCGACGGAATGTCGGCGAACTCCCCGGGCTCGGCACGCGCGCCGCCGCGCTCACCACCAATCCCAATCGCCGGCGTGCCGCCGGCGACGGCCACATTCATGTTCGACGACCCGGAGTTGTTCAACGCAGGCGACAGGCCCAGATGGCGCGCAATCGCCACGCTCGTCGTCACGAGCGGGGAGTCCACCGCGCCCGGTATCTGACCGCCCGGAGTCAACTGTACCGGCTCGAGCGCGAACGTGATCGACGTCTCCTTGTGGACGGTGTCGAGAATCCCACGCACCTGAGACTCGATTGCCGCGACGGCCGACGCATCGAGCGATCGCACGTCGAGTGAAAACCACCCCTCGTCCGGCTTGTGGTTGAACACGGCGCCGCTCTGCAGCATGGCGACGTTGATCACGGTGTGGTCGGCAGGGTTCTGTGGCAGCTGGAGAATCCGATCGACGGCGCGCCCGATCCCCTGGTTCACGTTCGGCATCCCGCCCATCAGCGTGTGACCGGCCGGCCCGTGGGCGACGATCTTCCACCAGTGGATCGTGATCGCGCCGTAGCTCAGGCTCCGACCGTCGCCCAGGACGTCAATGAACCCCGCGGCGCGATCCCGGTATTGCGCGTAGAGCTTCTTCATGCCGACCAGGCCCGTCTCTTCCTGCGCTACCGCGGCGAAGACGAGATCGTGCTCCGGCTGGACGCCGGCGCGGACGAGCGCATCCGCGGCCGCGAGCATCGCTGCTGTCGTGGACGACGTGTTCGTGCCTGGGCCAATTACGCGCGTGCCGTCCACGCGTGGAGGGCCGACCGCCGCTTTCTGAAATGCCGCGACCGGTCCGAGATCGTCCAGCGTCGAA
>DASZFS010000369.1:0-3596 GCA_035939575.1 Vicinamibacterales bacterium
CGAGTTGTCGGCGGCCGGCGTGGTCGTGGTGAGCGGTCTGGCGCGCGGGATCGATTCAGCGGCGCATCGCGGCGCGCTCGACGCCGGGGGCGCGACCGTCGCGGTGCTCGGATCCGGCGTTGACGTCATCTATCCACGCGAGCACGCGTCCCTGGCGCGCGACATCGCTCACTCCGGCGCCGTCGTCAGTGAGCTCGTACCGGGAACACCGCCACTCCCGCGATTTTTTCCGCAGCGCAATCGCATCATCAGCGGGCTGTCGCGCGCGGTCGTCGTCATCGAGGCGGGCGAGAGGAGCGGGTCCCTCATCACCGCCCGCACGGCGCTCGAACAGGGTCGTGAGGTGCTGGCCGTCCCCGGCAACATCCTGAGCGGCCGCAACCGAGGCGGGCACGGGCTCTTGCGGGACGGTGCAAAGATTGTGGAGTGCGCGGACGATATCCTGGAGGAGCTGGGGATGTCCGCCCGGGGGGCTGGGAAACGAGCCGGGTCCGCTCTCCCGGACGACCCGATTCTGGCGTGTCTGACACCAGGAGAGCCGAGCGATCTCGACGCAATTTCCGAGCGAACGGGCCTCAGCCCGAGCCGCCTGCTGCCGCAGCTTTTCGAGCTCGAATTGCGGGGCGCGGTCGTCCGCATCGGCGGCGGCCGGTTCGTGCGGCCTTGACAGCTCGTGCTACGGTGAAAAGAGGGTTGCTGGTCGCTAGTGGCTAGTTGCTGGCAGGAACCAGCAGCCAGTAACCAGCAACCAGATAACCAAATGACCAGATAACCAAATGGCAAAATCCCTAGTGGTGGTCGAATCGCCGGCCAAGGCAAAGACCATCAACAAATATCTCGGCCGCGACTACAAGGTCGTCGCGTCGATGGGCCACATCCGCGACCTGCCGAAGAGCAAGCTGGGCGTGGACGTCGATAACGACTTCGCCGAGCACTACGAATCGATCGAGTCGCGGAAGAAAGTCATCAAAGAACTGAAGGACGCCGCCAAGGAGGCGTCGGACATCTACGTCGCGACCGACCCGGACCGCGAGGGCGAAGCCATCGGGTGGCACGTCGCCGAGGAGCTGAAGGGCAAGAAGCGGAAGATTTATCGCCTCACGTTCAACGAGATCACCAAGAAGGCGATACAGGAGGCGCTCAAACATCCTCGTGCGATCGACGAGAAGATCGTCGACGCTCAGCGTGCGCGGCGCGTGCTCGACCGGCTGGTCGGCTACAAGATCAGCCCGCTCCTGTGGGACAAGGTCCGCCGCGGGCTCAGCGCGGGCCGCGTGCAATCAGTGGCGCTGAAGCTCGTGTGCGACCGCGAACGCGAGATCCAGGCGTTCGTGCCCGAGGAGTACTGGAACATCTTCGCCCGCCTCGCGGGCCCGCAACCGCCGGAATTCGAGGCGAAGCTGCTGAGAAAAGCCGGAGAGGTCATCAAGGTCGAGAGCGAGGAGCAGTCGAAGGTCGTTCTCGCGGATCTCGAGCGGGCGGTGTGGACGGTTGCGTCGGTCACGACGAAGGAGCGCAAGCGCCACGCGGCCCCGCCGTTCATCACGAGCAAGCTGCGGCAGACGGCGCGGTTCCCGGTCAAGAAGACCATGATGCTCGCGCAGCAGTTGTACGAGGGCGGCATCGACATCCCGGGGCTCACCGGCGGCCTCATCACCTACATGCGCACCGATTCGGTGCGCGTGGCGGACGAGGCGCTTGCGGCGGTCCGGGATCACATCGCGCGGACGTTCGGCGACGACTACGTGCCCGAGAAGCCCAACTTCTACAAGTCGAAGTCCGACGCCCAGGACGCCCACGAAGCCATCCGTCCAACGTCGCTGCAGCACGATCCGGAGACGGTCAAGGCGTACCTCACGCCAGACCAGTACTCCCTGTACCGACTCATCTGGAACCGCTTCGTTGCGTCGCAGATGCCGCCGGCGACGTTCGACGAGACGACGGTTGACGTCACGGCGGGTGACTACCTGTTTCGCGTCAAGGGGACTGTGCCGAAGTTCGCGGGCTGGATGGCCACCTACGGGTTGGTGCCGGGCCAGTCCGACAAGGAAGGCGACGACACGCGGCCTCGAGAGTCTACGCCCGGCGATGACGGCCGCGCGAGAGAGTCTACGCTCGGCGATGACGGCCGCGCGCGAGAGTCTGCGCTCGAGCGCGAGGTGGAAGACGACGCTGATGGCGTGTCCGGCGTGCTTCCGCCGCTCGCGGAAGGGGACCGGCTCGAGCTCAAGGCGATGCGGCCGGAGCAGAAGTTCACGCAGCCGCCCGCCCGCTTCTCCGAGGCCACGCTGGTCAAGGAGCTCGAAGAGAACGGCATCGGCCGGCCGAGCACGTACGCATCGATCATCGCTGTGCTCCAGGATCGCGAGTACGTCAACAAGATTGACGGCCGGTTCAAGCCCTCAGCGCTCGGCCTGATGATTGCCGACCTGCTGACCAAGAGCTTCGTCGACATCATCGACGTCGAGTACACGCGCTCGCTCGAGGACGACCTCGACAAGATCGAGCAGGGCAAGACGGGGTACGTCAAGACGCTCGGTGACTTCTACAAGAAATTCAAGAAGGACCTGGCGCGCGCCGGGAAGGAGATGATCGACCTCAAGAAGGGCATCGAGATCGGCGAGGCCTGCGACAAATGCGGCTCACCGATGCTCAAGCGCGTGGGCAAGTTCGGCCCCTTCATCGCGTGCAGCGCCTATCCGGACTGCACCAACACGCGCGAGGTCGAGCAGCAGGAGCCGGAATCGGAGACCGGCGAAGAAGAGATCGAGCCGTGCGAGAACTGCGGCAAACCGATGGCGGTCAAACGCGGCCGCTTCGGCCAGTTCCTGGCGTGCACGGGCTACCCGGAATGCAAGACGACCCGTAAGCTGATCGCCACCAAACAGGGTGGGCTCCGCGCGGCCAAACCCGACCAGATTCTCGACGAGAAGTGTCCGCGCTGCGGCTCGAATCTCGTCATCAAGCAGGGGCGGTACGGTGAGTTCACGGCGTGCACGAAGTACCCCGAGTGCAAGTACGTCAAGCACAAGACAACGGGCGTCAAATGTCCGAAAGACGCGGACAAGGGCGGCGAGATCGTCGAGCGCAAGTCGAAGCGGGGAAAGATCTTCTTTGGCTGCGCGAACTATCCCGACTGCGACTTCGTGCTCTGGAATCGTCCAATAGCCGAGGCGTGCCCGAAATGCGCGGCGCCGTTCCTGGTCGAGAAGATCACGAAGAAGCACGGCCGCCAACTGTTGTGCAACAACGAGGATTGCGACTACGTCCGATCCGAAGAGCTGCCGGAGAGCGCCGCCTAAGCCGCCCGGACAAACCATCGACGAGCCTCGGAATGGGGCTGAAGAGCGCGGCCGGCTGAAGACTCATGGTCGCGTGAAGTTGCCTACGCCCTCGATTCCCGACGACGTTTTGCAGCCCTCGACAATCTTGATCTTGGGGCGAGGCAACTGCACGCGGCCATGAGTCTCCAGCCAGCCACAGAATCTTCAGCCAGCCACAGAGTCTTCAGCCCCATTCCGAGGCTCGTCGATGGTTTGTCCGGGCGGCTTAGGCGGCGCTCTCCGGCAGCTCTTCGGATCGGACGTAGTCGCAAT
>DASZFS010000370.1:0-28047 GCA_035939575.1 Vicinamibacterales bacterium
GCGGAAATGCACCACGCGAAGAGGACCGTTGCCGCCAGTGCCGATGTCCGACAGGCCGAACCCCGCATCTGAGATCCTCCCGGTTCCAGGTCCGTCAGGTAATGATAAGCGGCTGGACCACCGCGCCACTGTGGATCTGCGTTCTGATCATGATCGGCGTAACCTTCCTCCTGACCTATGTAACGCGCGCGGCGTGAGCGCTCGACGCGGAGCAAAAGGACTCTACAGATCGTGCGATGATGGCCGCGCGATGTCATTGCCCCGCGCCTACCGGGCCGGCGAGTCCCTCGAAGACCTCTGCCGGGTCTGCAAAGCCGACCGTCTGCACACCGTGATCGTGGTCGACGCGGACGGCGCACCGATTCGCGTCGCATGCGGGTATTGCCACAGCGAGCACAACTATCGCGGCGGCCCACGAAGCGCGTCGTCACGACTACCGGCATCGTCCGCCGCGGCACCCGACACCACGCGTGCGGCCTCGAGCCGGGCGCCATTTCCTATCGTCAGCGATCGCGAGAGGACATCGACCATGCCTGGGAGCCAGACGCCGGCGGACCTCGAAGTACTGCTGCGGCGGATCATCCGCGAGGAAACCGGCATCACACCGGTCGTGCCGGCCGACAGATGGCGCGGCGGCACGCTCGTGCTGCGTCCGGGCACCGCGGGGTTGCAGGAAAAGACGTGGCCCATCGAGACGTTCTTTCACAAGGTCGTCATGCTGCGAAACCGGCTGCGCACGCTCGAGCAGCAGGTCAACGCCTCGGAGTTGCCAGACTCGGCGAAGGTGAGGCTCCAGAGCTACGTCAGCGGCTGCTACGGCTCGCTGACCAGCTTCAACGTCCTCTTCGCAGACGAGGATGACCAGTTTAAGGGGAGCGGGGGCGACTAGCGAGTGCCGCGGGACGACACGTTCACTTGCGTCCAGCAACGAGCTTCCAACAGCCGAACACAATGCGATGCGCGTAGAGGAGGGGAAGCCAGGCCAGGTGACGGGCAGACGAAGTAAAGCCATACGCCGCGAGCATGTAGGCCGGACGAGGAAACGCGATTTCCCGCAGCAGCCGAATTCTATCGCCCGCTCGCGGGAGGCCGCGGACGCTCGAGATGACCTCGTCGATCCACCTGCGGTTTGGTCGAAGATAGACGGCGGATGCTTCGCGTTGTTGAACGCGGGCCAGCATCCTCGTCGCCGTCTCCGGAATCTCGGTCCCGAATCGCATGCGCGCGACGCCGAGCTGATGCGCGCAAATCGCCGCGACGTGCTTCCCAACCGCCAGTTGGGCAAAGCGATCGAAATCGTGATCGGAAAGCGTGGACGCGAGCAGGTGAACATCGTACGCCCACAGGAGCAAGTCGGCGTTCCGGTGATGCATCGCGGGGTGGACACACGCCAGCAGCAAAGCGTCGATGGGGGCGAGCGTGCGGGCATGCGGGCCGAGCGCCGGGAGCTGGATCGCACGGCCAGCCATTTCGTCGAAGGTCAACACATCCGCGAACATCGATTGCGTGCTGATCTTCCAGTGGCAATCGAACCGGTGGACCACGCCGTGCGGCGTCGTTTTCAGAAGCTGAAACTGGGAGAACAACAGCTCGCCGCCGGAATTGAGCGGCGTCGTGTAGCCGCGGTTCGCCATGACGCGCCGAAACGCATCGACTTCGCCACGACGGATCAGCAGGTCGGTGTCGATCCGAGGTCGCGACGACGGCGTCTCGTAGACGGTGTACGCAAGAGCCGCGCCTTTCAGCAAGATGGGAAAAAGGTGGTCGACAGCGAGCGCCTCGAGGACAAGGGTCAGCTCGCGGTACTGCAGTAATTCGTCGGCGGCGTGCGCGCGCGCCTCGATGGCGAGCGCCTCGCGGATGTCTCGAGGCCAATCGCACTCCGGAGGCAGCGCGCGGACATGCTCGTGCACGAGCGCAGTGACGCAGTCATCGCGGCAGGCGCGAAGAAATTCCGACCACGGCATCTGAAATCGGGCCCACGGAACAACCTCGCCTCTCAACAGCGCTGCGAGAAGATCCGCCGTCTCGATCTGAGCGGTCGCGACGGTCACCGCGATCCCGTCGGCGTCAGCTCCGCGAACGCGCCCGCTTCGTGCTCGGCCAGGCCGATGGTCAGACCATCGCCGCAGACGATCCACGCGTGACCTTCGATCGGCGCGCCGTTCTCGCGATCCGCGCGCACGCCGAAGCGCAGTTCGGCCGGAATGCGTCGGCGCCGCAGCATCGCGTCCGCGGCGAGCGCCCGGACCAGACAGGTCGCAGACGGGAGATGGGCCGCGGCCGCGGTGATTGCCCACCGCACGCGATCGATCCCGGCCGGTTCCGCCGCGACGGTCGTGGTGGTCAGCGCGACGTAGCGGTCGGCGATCCGGCGCAGCGTCAGGAATCGGAGACAGTGAAGACCGAGCCGGAACACCGCCATCGACGCCGCGGCCTCGACGACGAGCCGTCGCCTCGATCGATCGAGCGACCTGAATCTCCGGTAGAGCACGATCACCGTGCGCAGTATATCGTCGCTCGTCTGCGATACAATCGCGGGGTTTCGACCTTCGCGGCGTCGTACCGCTCATGGAAAGCGTAGCGAGAGACTTCTCGCGCCTCCCGTCTCACGTCTGGTCGCAGCATCGCTACTGCGTGTACGGCGTCGGCATCGCGAGCGACAGCCCGCTCACGTTGCCGCGCTATTCGCACGACGCGCTGTGCGAGGTCGAGTGCCTGCGCGGCAACGCGCGGACGTTCCTGGCGGCGCTCGACGGCGCTCGTTTCGATCCGCGTTCCGATGCGTGGCACCGTTACGCGGCGCTTGACGACGGGTCGGCTTACGCCAGATGGGAGACAATCGGCGAGTTTCTGGTTGCCGCGGATGGCCGGCAGATCCTCAGCCGCCAGATCGGCGACGCCTCCGCTGAGTCCTTTCAGGTGTATCTCCTGGGCCAGGCGTTGTCGTTCGCGCTCGTGAAGCAGCGGTTCGAGCCGCTGCACGCGACCGTCGTCGCGGTCGGCGGCCGCGCGGTCGCGTTCCTCGGCGGCAATGCCTTCGGTAAATCGACGCTGGCCGCCTGCTTTCTCGAAGCCGGGTTCCGCCTGATGACCGATGATCTCCTCATGGTGAGGGAGTCTGGCGGTGCGATTCTCGCGTATCCAGGGCCGCCGCGCATCAAGCTCTTTCCAAGCGTGGCCCGCCAGGTTCTCTGCATCGGCGCAGATGCCGTCCGGATGAACTCAGACACTGGGAAGCTGATCGTGCCGATCGACGAGCGTCGCACCTGCGCTGCACCGGTCCCGCTCCGTGCAATCTACTCGTTGGCGGTTCCTGCCGCCGGCCGCCGTGACGATGTGCGCATCGAGGCGCTGGCGCCGCGCCAGGCGCTTCTCGAGCTGGTCAAGAGCGCCTTCAATCGGCGACTCCTCACACGGGATCGGGTCGAGCGTCAATTGGGCGTCATGACGCACCTCGCCAGCGTCGTCCCGGTCAAGCAATTGGTTTATCCGCGCGCGATCGACCGGTTGCCGGACGTTCGAGCGATTGTTCTCCGCGATCTTGCTGGCCGAATGCTCTGAATCGAGGTCACCATGGCGGTAGCCTTCCGGGATCGCGTGAGAGTTGCGCCGGACGTGCTCTTTCGCACCATCAGCGACGAAGCGGTGCTCGTGAACCTGAAAACCGGGATGTACCTCGGGCTGAACCAGGTCGGGACGCGGATGTGGACCGTGCTCAACGCCGCCGATTCGGTGGAGGATGCGTACGACGACCTGCTCGATGAATACGAAGTCGAGCCGTCCGAGCTGCGCCGCGATCTGCAGGACTTCGTCGATAAACTGGTCGGCCATCAATTGATCGAGGCGGGTCCGCCCACCGCCTAGCACGGCCCGATGAGCGGCTTCGTCACCATCGTGAACGTGGACGGCGCGCCGGTCGATCGCGATCTGCTGGACCGGATGACGCAGTCCCTCGCCTTTCGTGGTCCTGATGCGCAGTGCGTGCGGATCGTGAACGACGTTGGCTTCGGGCACGCGTTTCTCGACCTCACCGACCGATTGGATCCGCCCAATCAACCGTTCACCCTCGACGGAACAGCGTGGATCGTCGCCGACGCCCGCGTGGATGCACGGGCGGATCTGGTCACCCAGCTGCGCGCGTGCGGTCAGCACGGAATCCCATCGGAGGCGTCAGACGTCGAGCTGATCCTCAGGTCGTACCGCGCGTGGGGCGAGGATTGCCTCCAGCACTTCCTCGGCGACTTCGCGTTCGCACTCTGGGATCACGCGCGTCGGCGCCTGTTCTGTGCGCGCGACCATCTCGGCATCAAGCCGTTCTTTTACGCCGAGCGGGGATCGAGCGTGGTCGTCAGCAATGCGCTCGACTGCCTCCGGCTCCACCCGCTGGTCTCGCGAGATCTCCACGAGCCGGCGATCGCCGATTTCCTGCTGTTCGGCGCCAATCACGAACCGGATACGACTTCGTTTCGAGACATTCGGCGCCTGCCGCCTGCCCACTGCATGACCTGGACGGGCGAGACGAGCACGCGTCGCCGCTATTGGACGCTGCCGATGGACGAGCCGCTGCACTTCAAGCGTGCCGGCGAGTACACCGATCGATTCCACGAGTTGCTGCGCGCGTCGCTGCGCGACCGCCTGCGAACGCGCCGCGTCGCGGTGTTCATGAGCGGCGGCGTCGATTCGACGACGCTGGCGGCGGTGGCGCAGAGCGTTCTCCGCGAGCAATCGAACAGCTTTTCTCTCCAGGCGGTCACGTCCGTCTACGATCGGCTCATCCCGGATCGAGAGCGACACTACGCCGGCCTCGTCGCCGATCATCTGAAGATTCCGATCCGGTTCGACGTCAGGGACGATGAGGTGTCGATCGCGCAGTGGGATCAGGTGTCGGTGCACACACCGGAACCGGTCGACAACCCGCCGGCGTGCGCCGCCAGCGTGGCATTCCTGACGAGGATGGCCGCGGACGCGCGCGTCTTCCTGTACGGAGAGGGACCGGACAATGCGCTGCGTTACGAATGGCGCCGCTACATTGCCCATCTGCTCAGCCGGCGCCACATCGGGCGGCTCGCTGCCGCGCTTTCGAGCGACTTGTTGATGCACCGGCGAGTGCCGTTCTGGTCGTCGATTCGCCGGATCGCCACGAGCGGGCCGCAGGCCGTGGAATCATTTCCGCCCTGGCTCAACGAGGAGTTCGCCGCTCGATGCGCGTGCCGGGAGCGGTGGCATAGCCGTCAGCGTTCGGCGTCCGGCCCGCATCCGGTCAGGCCGCTCGGCCACAGCGGTTTCAGCGACGCCCGGTGGCAGGCGTTGTTCGAAGACTGTGACCTCAGCGCCGCGTTGAGTCACGCGGACATTCGGCATCCATTTCTTGACCTGCGGCTGCTGCGATATATGCTTGCGGTGCCTGCCATGCCGTGGTGCCGGAACAAGCTCCTGGTCCGGAGAGCGATGCGAACGGCGCTGCCGCCGCAGGTGCTGCGGCGGCGTAAGAGCAGCGTCGCCGCGAGCGCCGATTTCGAGCGCGTCAAGGCTGCGGGGTTTCCCCGCCTCGCGCCGTTCCCCGACTTGATGACGTTCGTGAATCCGGCGAAGATTCCAGCCGCGCCGAGGACAGCGATCGAGATGCGGGCAGCCTTGCGTCCGCTCGGCTTGAACACCTGGCTGCGTGATGTGAACCGCCGTTGAAGGAGAGAGCGCTGATGAAGCCACCCGATCCCGCTGGCCGCGATCACGAATCGGCGCCGAAGCCGAAACGAAAGCTGTACCACAAGCCCAGTGTCGAGCTGTACGGCGACCTGTCGGAGATCTCGAAAGCGATTAACGCGGGCACGAAGTTCGACGGGGCTGGCCATCCGAACAAGCACTTCACGAACTGAAGCTGACAAACGATGGTGCCTGACGTCGCTTCCGACACGGCGTGGCTCGGCGCGCTTCTCGCTCCGGTGTCGGTGAGCAGCTTCCTGTCGACATATTGGTGCAAGCAACATCTGTTCTGCCGCGGCTCGCGCGACCGCTTTTCCGCGTTGCTGTCCTGGACTGATCTCAATCGCATTCTCGAGCATCACTGGCGCGAGACCCGCCGGTTCCGGCTCGCGAGGCAGGGCTGTGATCTCGACCCGGCCTCGTACGCCGATTTGGGCGGGTACACGCCGCGAATTCGCGCCAAGGACGTCACCGATCATCTTCGCTGCGGCGCGACGATGTCCTTCGACGCGATCGACGAATTGCACGAGCCGCTCACGCGACTCGCCACATCGTTCGAGGCGTTCTTTCGCGGTGGCACGAAGATCAACGTCTACGCCGCCTGGCGGGCGATGCACGGGCTCGATCTGCACCGCGACAACCAGGAGATATTCATCCTGCAGCTCGATGGACGAAAGCGCTGGCTCCTCTACGGCTTCTCCATCGAGGGCGTCGACCGAAGCAACCTGCAGAAGACGTCGGTCCCCCCAGACGGCGCCGAGCTCGACGACATGCTCGAGCCCGGCGATCTGTTGTACATCCCGAGGGGCTGCTATCACGTCGCGGTGCCGATGGACGAGCCGGCGCTGCACCTCACGATCGGCGTGAAGAACCCGCGCGAAATCGATCTCTTGACCTGGCTCGTCGATCGGCTGCGCGCAGGCGGCGCCGCCGACCGCGATCTGCCGTGCTTCGCCGATGCCGCCGAGCGGGTTTGCTACAGCAATCGCCTTCGAGCGGCGTTGCTCGATGGCTTCGAGGCCGACCTCGTCGAACAATACCTCACCGAAACCGGATCGAACCTCAAGCCGCGTCCGTCCTTCAGCCTTCCCTGGAGCGCAACTCCTGAACGTCTGCCGCGCTCAGGACATTTCTTCATCAGGTTGAACGGCCGGCCTCGCCTTACCCTCACAACCGACGCGCATCCTGGCGCGATCGAGGTGCGTGATCGCGGGCGCACCTACCGGTTCCCTCGCGGGATGCGGTGGATCATCGAGCGCCTGGACGACTCGACGCCGCTCTCGATCGGCGGGCTGATCGACGCGGTTGCGAGCCAACTCGACGAGGAGACGGTCCGCTTGCTGGTCGCGATGCTGGTCAAAGACGACCTCGTCAGCATTACCGTGTAGCCTGCAAAGTGTTCTAGTGACGATCATCTTTGGTTAGATCGTCACGGTGAATGAACACTGGATTGCCCCATCCCCCGTCGGCACGGCGGCAGACGACGCCCCGGCCTCCTTCGCCGCCGACAGTGACGGCCACCTTGATCACGCGCGGGAACAGGCCACGGCCTTCGCCCGCGACAGCAGATCGCTTCGTCTTTCGAACTTCATCACGGCTTCCTCCACTCCTACGCGTACGACGGCGACAACTTCTTGACCGCCGATGCGAACATCAAAAGAGCCCATCCGTAGACGATCAGATCGATACCCTCAGCGTCTCGTCCATCGGTTCATCCCCTGCTTGCCGCCGCACCCGCTCTGAAAATGACCTGAAAAACCCGCAGACGACGTGTGCGCCGGCGGAACGAGTGCCAGTCGGCTGGCAAACGCCAACCGGTGCGCACGGCAGCCGGGTCGGCTCCATCTTTCGCAATCTGAATAGCTACATGTCCGTCACGCACTGTCGCGGGCGAACATGCCGGCGACGACCATCCCGACGCCGAGCAGCCCCAAGACGATGCCCGCAGGCAGCATGACGACAGTTGCCGTCATCCCTAGCCCTGCCACCATCAGGATGAAACCGATGATCAGCGCGGCGAGCCGACCGAACACGCGGCCGACGGCATCGGCCGCATCATGGACCAGGCTGGAAAGTCGTTTCATGTGAACGAACAGAGCAAAGCGCGTGCTTGGCGGGGCGGCCCAGCCAACGCCGTGAAGTCGCACGGGTACGTGCCAACTGGCTGGCAAATGCCGACTCACCGGCACGAGGACGTCAACTCAGTTGCCCGCCGCGAAGGCAAGAGAGCCGAAGTATCAGGCACAGTCCTTGTATTGCGATCGACGGCATGAGCTCCTCAGTCCGGTGCGTCATCGCGGTGAGCGAGCAGCCGGGTCGAGCGGAGCTCCTGGGCGCGATCCTGACCGATACGGACGACTACGACGTTGTTGTCCTGGAATCAGTGGCGCGAGGTTTCTCGCGAATCAAGCAAGTGACGCCCGACCTCGTCATCGTTGTATTTACGATCGACGACGCCGCGGCTTGCCAGCTGCTGTCGATGCTGACCGTGGATCGCGAGACGTTGAGGATTCCTGTCCTGACCTGGGTGACGCGACCTGAGCAGAGCCAGCGCGGTCGCGCCTGAGTCGGCCAACAGCGTCGCCGGCGCCCATCGCGCCAGGCACGACTTCTTGGAAACGGACACGGCTCGACTCGCATCGAGCGTGTCCGTTGCCATTCCTCTGAACTGGTGCGCCAGCACACCCTTGGTGGATTCAACAGGTCATTCCCGGGATCGAATCATTGGGCAGGTGCACCCGAGCCGCCACGCACGCACCAGGCAGAATTGCTGTCGTTCACCTTGTGGTTGGGTCCAATCCCGGGGTTAATCAACTGAACAATCCACGCATAGTCGGGGTTCTGCCCCCATGTCGTCGCCGCCCAGAAAGAATAAGGGAAACTGGAGAAGTCGAACGGGTGGCCGGCGGGCAGGAACGGATACGCGCCTTGCGTCGGATCGACGAGGCTGGCAAGCTCCTGGACGGTCGGGAGCCGCCACCCGAAGCGGTTGCCCACCATTTTTTGCCCGCACGCGATTTGGGCGTCCTGCCAATGTTGAATGGCCGCCGATGGCGACTGTTCCCACACGAGTCCCGTCTCCCCATCGTAGACAGCTGCGTTGTTGTACGACGCAAGAACAACGAACCGGCCCGGTGTGTTGATCGGCTCGCCCCATGGCGGCGATGGGACAATTTGTGCTGACGCCGAACGTGGGGTGGCCAGCATGAGCGTCAGTCCGGCAAGGGTCGCGGCCGCGTACAGCTTCGTCATAACAGATCCTCCGTACTTATGTGGCGACACCAATCTCCTCGGCCACCACATCGTGCTCGAGGCCGATAACACCTGTAGACGCGCCAATCGAGCTGAGAAGGGATCAGGTATTTCGTAGATCGAACGGGTGGACGAATCGACAGGTAAGGCTCTCGTGGCCCTCGAGGGCGTCGGCTTGTCATCTCAATCGTGAATGTCGAGGAACTCCTGGAAGAAGCGGGGTGCGGCCGGGCCGTCGCCCGGCCGCTTCCCGATCGGCGCGAGTTATCGCGACACGTTGTCCATGGTCGCTGTACACAACAGGCCATCCGCGTGACTCGTCACAGCGAGGCCTACGTAGACGCCGCTCCCCAGCGCGACCGTAGAGGTGCCGGCCGGCGCCCAACTCACCCCGTCTCCCGATGTCGATGCGATGATCGTCGATCCGCTCAGTACGAGCCTCAGCCACACTGGTGCTCCGCCGGTCGATCCCGTATATGTGGTGGCTCCACCAGCTTGAGTTCGCGTTTCGAACGCCACGCCGTTAACTGGCGTCACCACGAGCGCCGCGTGTATCGCGGAGGCCGAGAGGTCGTTGCGGATCATGACGCCCGCCTTCGCCCAGCTGTTCGTGTTCTGAATGCTTGCGACCCGCGCGACAATCTGCCCATCCCCTGTCAGCGGCTGATACACAAACTGGAACGCGTCCGCCGTGTTCCAGATGTCTGCGCCCGAGCCGGATACCGTGAACGCCCCGGCCGAGCTCGATGTCGCGCTGCCGGCCACAGCGACGCTGCCGATATCCTGTGCCTGCCACGGGCTCGGCAAGCCCATCGTCACGTGCACGTGCACCGGCGCCGAGGTCGTCGACCCGTTCAGCGTGTCGTACGCCTTCGCCGTCAGCGTATAGCTCCCCACCCCCACATTCGGCCAGCTCGCCGTATACGGATTGCTTGTGCTCGTGCTCGTCGCAATCAGCGTCGTCCCCTGATAGAACTCCACGCGCGCGATCCCGGCGCCGGCGCTCGCGGTTGCGCTCAGCGCAATCGTCGCTGGTGCCCCGTAGCTCGTCCCCTCGCCCGGCACCGTCAGCGCCACCGTGGGGGGAACGTCCGGTGCTCCCGTCGTGATGCTATCGAAGGTCGCGGTGCCTGACGTCGCGTTATTGTGGCTCGTGACCGCGAGCCCTACATAGACGCTCGTCGCCATTGACACCGTGTCGCTCCCGACCAGGACCCACGTGGCCCCATCCGCCGACTCGTATCCCGTCACCGTCGTCCCCGTGCGCATGACCTTCACCCATTCGGGCACGGCCCCTGTCGCTGCCGTATAGGTGCTCGAACCGTTGCTCGCCAACCGCCGCTGAAACGCCACGCCGTTGCCGGCGGTCACCAGCACCGCCGCATACCGCGCCCCGGCCGTGAGATCTTCGCGGATCATCACGCCGGCCTTCGCCCACGGGTCGGTGGTCGGCACCGCCGCGACCCGCGCGATAATCTGCCCATCCCCTGCCAGTGGCTGATACACAAACTGGAACGCGTCCGCCGTGTTCCAGATGTCTGCGCCAGAGCCGGAGACCGTGAACGCCCCGGGCGTGGTCGGTGTCGCGCTGCCCGCCACGCCGACGCTCCCGATGTCCTGCGCCTGCCACGGGCTGGGTAAGGTCACCGACACGTGCACCGGCGATGAAACCGTCGCTGTGTTCTGGTTGTCGTACGCCTTGGCCGTCAGCGCGTAGCTCCCGGCCGGGGCATTCACCCAGCTCGCGGTATACGGATTGCTCGTGCTTGTGCTCGTCGCAATCAGCGTCGTCCCCTGATAGAACTCCACGCGCCTGACGCCTGCTCTGGCGCTCGCCGTTGCGCTCAGCGCAATCGTCGTTGGCGCCACGAAGCTCGCCCCGTCAGTCGGCGCCGTCATCGCCACCGTGGGAACATCCGGTGGCCCCGTCGTCACGCCATCGAAGGTCGCGGTGCCGGACGTCGTGTTGTCGTGGCTCGTGACCGCGAGCCCTACATAGACGCTCGTCGCCATTGACACCGTGTCGCTCCCGACCAGGGCCCACGTGGCCCCATCCGCCGACTCGTATGCCGTCACCGTCGTCCCCGTGCGCACGAGTTTCACCCATTCGGGCGCGGTCCCTGTCGCCGCCGTATAGGTGCTCGAACCGTTGCTCGCCAACCGCCGCTGAAAGGCCACGCCGTTGCCGGCGGTCACCAGCACCGCCGCATACCGCGCCCCGGCCGTGAGATCCTCGCGGATCATCACGCCGGCCTTTGCCCATGGGTCGGTGGTCGGCACGGTCGCGACCCGCCCGACTATCTGCCCATCCCCTGTCAGTGGCTGATACACAAACTGGAACGCGTCCGCCGTGTTCCAGATGTCGTCGCCCGATCCGGAGACCGTGAACGCCCCGGCCGAGGTCGATGTGGCGCTGCCGGCCGCGCCGACGCTGCCGATATCCCGCGCCTGCCACGGGCCGGGCAAGGTCAGCGTCACGTGCACCGGCGACGAGACCGTCGATATGTTCAGGGTGTCGTACGCCTTGGCTGTCAGCGCGTAGCTCCCGGCCGCTGCATTCGCCGCCCAGCTCGCCGTATACGGATTGCCGGTGCTCGTGCTCGTCGCAATCAGCGTCGTCCCCTGATAGAACTCCACGCGCTTGATCCCCCCTTTGGAGGTCGCCGTTGCGCTCAGCGCAATCGTCGTTGGTGCCACGAAGCTCGCCCCCTCGGTTGGTGCCGTCAGTGCGACACTCGGCGGCGTGTCACCGCTGCAGCTGAGCAGCGCGTGATACACGTTCAATCGGCCGCCGGTAATGGTCTTGCCGGCGAGCGCGGGGATCGGCTGAACGTTGTTGAGGAGCGACGTCTTCAGGGCGGCGGTGCTCAAGTTACAGAGCGAGAGGAGCAGCGCGGCCGCACCGGACACATGGGGTGTGGCCATCGACGTCCCGTCCAGGAACGCATAGTTGCCGCCTGGATATGTCGAGAGAATCGAAACACCAGGAGCGCCGAGATGCACGCTGGATGGTCCATAGTTCGAGAACGAGGCAAGACTGTCGGTCGAGTCGGTTGCCGCGACAGCAACGATGTTGGGCGCGTTGAAACTCGCGGGATATTCGGGAGTCGTGTCGTTGTTCGTCCCGTTGTTGCCCGCAGCCGCCACGAACAGCATATTGTCCGCATTCGCCTTGTTGATTTCGTCGACAAGCGCCTGGGAAAACGGACCCCCGCCCCAGCTGTTCGACAGCACTCGAACGTTTGCCTGTCCGGACGCGCTGAACGCGGCCTTTGCCTGAATCGCGAATTCGATCGCGTTGATCGCGTCGGCGTTCGTGCCGCTCCCCGTGGCGTCCAGGAACTTGATCCCCATGATGCTCGCGACCTGGTTCACCCCCACAACGCCGAGTGCGTTGTTTCCAACGGCGCCCACGGTCCCGGACACGTGTGTGCCGTGAAAATGGTCGTCGAGTGGATCGCATGTCAGGATCGGAGGCGTGACGTTGGTGATCGTCTTGAATCCATGGGTGCCCGCCATGCATGTGATCTTCCGCCCGGCGATCGTCACGCTGAAATTCGCCGGGGCGGACCAGATGTTATTTGCGAGATCCGGGTGCGTGTAGTCGACTCCGGTGTCGATGATCGCGACGACATTCGCCTTCGAGCCGGGCGTCACGTCCCAGGCGGACGTGACATTGATATCGGCGCCGGCCACTCCCGAAGCGCCGTTGACCATCTGCCCGGTATTGAACAGACCCCACAACTGCGGAAAAAACGGATCATTGGGCAGACTGGTCGCACGAACGATGAAGTTGGGCTCGGCGTATTCCACATCGCCGCGAGTCGAAAGCAATGACAGGAGCTCGGCCGCCCCGTGCTTGGGCGAATGCAGTCGTCGAAGCGTCACCTCTCCCCCGACGGACTCATTGCGGTCCGCCTCGACATCCTGCGTGATCTGAGTGAGGTTCGAGGAGCTCCGCAACTTGAGGAGCACCTCGCCGGCCACGGCTTCATGTCCTGCGATCGTTTCGCTGGCGACCGGACCTCGAGCGACCTGCGCCGACGCGACGAGGACCAGCGACAGGGCAAGCGCCAGCAAACACACAACGAAGGTCACGTGGCGATTGGAAAGCGGCGTCACGAGTAAAACCCTTCCCTTCTGGACGTGGTTGGTTGTCTTGGGCGGTGGATGCGCAGGCCGGTTCCGCGGCCAGGATGGGCCCGGACGACTGCGGCACCCGGAAACCGGCGCCACGCTTGGGGCATCGACCTCGCCTGATGCAAGACGCGGACGAAGAATGCATGGGGCAACTTCGCCAGGATTGGCCCGGATTCTGCCGTCGGCGATCAGGCGGGCATTACGATCGTGTCAGCCCGCAGCGGAAAACGGCCCTCCGAGAGCCGATGGTGTGGCTGGCATATACTGATGTATATGCCAGCGATTGGAGGAACCAGACCATGCAACGGCGAGCCAAGATCTTCATGAACAATCGCAGCCAGGCGGTGCGGGTGCCGAAGGAGTTCCAGTTCAGTACTGACGAAGTCTTCATCCGCAAGGAGGGTGAGGATGTGATCCTCTCGCCCCGTCCAACGGATTGGGGACCGTATCTCGAGACTGGTCCTGTAGCGTCCCAGGCGTTTATGGAGAACGTAGAGGACCTGCCCGTCCAGGAGCGCGAGCCCTGATGGCCCGCTACATGCTCGACACGGACGTGTGCTCATACATCATGAAGCGTTCGAACCATAAAGCTCTCCGAGATCAGAAGTTGACCTGGGCACCGAATTTGAACAGCCGTCCGCCGAGGAACAGCGACGGCCGCAGATACGTGGTGCCGGGCGTCGCGACGCCGGCCGCCGCGACGGTGCCCCACGTCGTGGTATTGGCCTGGGATACACGCGTGTTGAACGCGTTGTAGAGTTCCGCGACGCCCTGCAGGCGCGTGCGGCCGATACGGAAGCTTCGCGTCCCGCGGAAATCCACCTGGTTGAGCCGCTGGTCGAACAGCGTGCCTGGTTGCACGACGTCGATGTTGACCGTTTGCGTGCAGGCGCCGGTCGCCGCCGCGCACGTGGACAGGTTCCGGCCAAGCGCCGGCGCCACGGCGTCGTTGGTGTAGGTCACGGTACCCGCCTCCGGAACGCCCGGAAGATTCTTGTAGGTCGCCGCCACCACGAACTCGTACGGGAGCGGATACACGACCTGGAACTTCACCTGCGACCCGACCCCGTTCCAGAGCGACTGCGCCGCGTTCGTGCAGTAATTACTGTTGCGGATGCCGACGCCGGTGGCTCCGGCCCCCACACCGATCGTTGCGACCGAACCGGCCGAAACCGTGCCGGTGATCTGCGGAAAGGCGTTGGCGAAACAGGTGTCGATCACCTGCTTCCCCAGCGAGAGGCCGCCCGAGAGCAGGCCGGACCGGCGGAACCGCCAGTTCAACGAGACGTCGCCGCCGTTGTACGCCTCGGTGCGTTCACCGCTGAGGCCCGGGATCGGCGCATCTTCGACTCGATACCAGACCGTGTTCGGCACAATCGCTTTCGCCGCGAAGGTCTGGTCCGTGATGCCGCACACCTGCGTGCCACTCGCCGCCCCGAGCCGCGGGTCCGTCGGAGCGGTCACGCAGTAGGTGTTGAACGACGAGGCCGTCAACGCCGTGTTGACCGCGATCTGCGTGTTGTGGAATGCCGTGTGGTAGAAGCCCGCGGCGACAGCGAAGCCGGCCCGCAGTTCGTGCTGCAGCGACACGGACAACTGGTTGCTGTATTCGCGCTTGCCCCAGCCCTGCCGCGCGTTGTCATCCCACGTGAAGGCCCTCGCCGGGCTCCCGAACCCCGCGGTGTTGATCGGGCCGCACTCGCCGTTGGCGTCGAAGTTCTTCAGATCGCAATCGGGAGAGTGGTTCCCGTTGGCGTCGAACCACGTGCGGGTCGCCGTCGTGATGATCGCGTTCGACGGCGCCAGGGAAAGCAGCTGCTGCCCGCCCATTCCCACGACATACCGTCCAAACGATCCGCGAATGGCGGTTTTGCCGTCGCCGAACACGTCGTACGCCGCTCCGACACGCCAGGTGATGTCGTGGTAGTTGGGAATGTCGTTGTACGCGTCATAGTGCCGCGCGCCGATGAACGGTCCCGCGGGGACGTCGATGGGCAGCGTACCAGCGTTGAAGTGATCGTAACGAACGCCGAGGTTCAGCGTCAGCTTCCGGATCGTCCACTGATCGGACCCATACAGCGCCTGACTGTTGATGCGGCCGTCGGCCATGAACGGCGACGCATACTGCACGACCTGGATCGGAAACCCACTGAAGAAGTTGAGCGAGTAGCCAAGCTCGGAACCATCGCCTCCGCGGGCGTGTCCGCGCGTGTCGAACGTCCCTCGGAGCCCCTGCGCGCCGATCTTGAGGGCGTGAGATCCGGTGACGTACGACGTCGCGAACCGCCAGTTCAGATTGTCCTGCCGCTGCGGGTCTCCGTCGTCGAAGATCACGGGGAAGAACTGTTGGGCCACCCCGCCCCAAGAGTAGAAACCGACGCCAGGTAGATTGAAATCCGTGACCGTGAGCCGGCCAGGCACGTTCACGCCGCCTTTGCTGAGGAACTGCACCTGCGCGCGCATGGATGAGAACCCCGCCTCCAGCAGGAGCCGGTTCGTGACGGGATAGGTCCACGTCGACTGCGTCATGTAATGCGGCGTGTAGAGAAAGGCGGGCGTCCCTTCGGGCGCCGACGTGGCGCCAAGCCCCTCCCAGCAGCCGCACGACTGCTGGTAATGCTCCTCGAACGAGAGCTTCTGCTTGGACGTGATCTGCCACGTGAGCCGGCCGCCGAAATCCCTCGTCCAGATATCGACGTACGCAGGGCGGCTGAGATCAGGCACGTACGTGTAGAAGTTCGTCGACTTGTTGAAGTAGTTGTCGGCCACATAGCTTTGGCTGCCCCATATCCGATGGCCCGTGTAGAACCAGAGCTTGTCCTTCACGAGCGGTCCGCCGACGCCCAGACCGTAATCCCAGACCTGCTTCATGCTGTTCTGATCGGGGGTACTTCCGCGCGCGATGAGATCGTCCGGCACTTTGCCGGACGCCAGCCCCTTGCTCGTATAGTTCGCATTGCCAAAGAGACTGAATCGATTGCCGCCGTCTTTGGGCACCATGTTGACGTTGCCGCCGCCAGTTTCGGTATCCGGGGCATTCCCGCCGGTGTCCACCACCGTTTCCGCCACCATGACCGTATTGAACTTATAGGTCCGCTGCTGGCCGCCGCCGCCACCGTAAAACACGTTCGTGTTCATCCCGTCGTAGTTCAACTTGCCATCGTCGCCGCGGGTCCCGTGAATGGAGATGCCGGTGCTCCGCTCGCCTCGGTCGCCCCCGACGTCGTTGCGGCCGGCGCTCGAGGGGACGGCGCCCAGGGTCAGCGATGCGAGCGCCACCGTGTCTTTCTGCGCCGACGGAAGGGCCTCGAGCGTCTCGGCCTTCAACACCGCCTGCGTGCGGACGCTCTGCACGTCGACCACGGGGGGCGCGCCGGTCACCGTGATCGTCTCCGCGACGGAACCGACTTTGAGTTCCGCGTTGACGGGGGCGGAGAATGATCCCGACAGCTCAATGCCCTCGCGTTTCACGACGCTGAACCCGGACAGCGTGAAGGTGACGCTGTACACGCCTGGCCGGAGCTCGGTGATCTTGTAGTTGCCCTGGCCGTCGGTGACCGCGGTGCGCACCTTTTCAATGAGCGCCGGGCTCGCGGCTTCCACCGTCACGCCGGGCACGGCGGCGCCGCTGGTGTCTTTCACGTTCCCGGCAATGCTCCCGGACGGCGACTGCGCTGCCGCCTGATGCGGGATCAGCAAGAGGACGTATAAGGCGCTGGCGATCACGATGCCCCGGTGTTTAGTGGCTCTCATCACGATCTCCCTTCAGGCTGTCAAATCGTTTCCTGGGCCGTACGCGGTCCGCGAGCTTGGGATCCTTCGCTAAGCAACTGCCATAGTTCGACACCTGTAAGAGGCAGATCGCAGACAACCTTGCCGTCGGATCGCCCCCGTTGCGTGTGAAATAAGCGCACCATATCCGAAGTCGCCAGGAGATCCTAGCTTTTCCGCGCCTTCGCGTCGGCCTCACAGCGCGCATCGGAGTCGAGAGATCAGGGAGGGTTGGGATGCGGTTCCTCCACCTTTCACTCGGGTTCCATGCCGCTTCGCTATTCTCGCGGTGGAGGTACAACTTATCGTCAAGGATGGAAAATATTCATCGACGCGCGTGCCCGTAGCTCCGGCCGCACGTAAGATCGATCGGGGCAGTCGACTGCCAGGCCGAGGCGGTGTTGCATGCCACGTCGTTTGAGGGAATTCCTGGTCGCAGGGTTAATCGCATCCATGCCGCCCCATGCGCTCGCCCAAACTTCCGATTCCTCGTCCGCCCGAACGGCACAATCGCCCGGCACGGCCCCGCTCGATGCCAGCCTGGCCACGCCGTCGGGACATGAAGTGAATGTCGGTGTGGGCGGCTACGATTATGTCGAGCCCGGCGATACGAGCATTTCGATCCACGGTCCCAAGTTCGGAGGCGGATACACGGGCACGATGTCGCTCAATCCGGGTCGGCACTGGTTTCTCCAGATCGATGCGCGGGGCCTTTTGGGCAGCACCACGTACGACGGCTGGTGTTCGCCCTACGTGATCACGCCCGACGGCCGGTCGCCAAATGGTTACGCGCTGAGGCTTGGCGATCCGTCGCCATGCAGCGAACGTGGCGACAAGGATTGGTACGTGGAAGGCCGCGCTCTCGTCGGCAAGGACTTCATCGCCCGCAAATTCGGCTGGTCGCCCGAGGTCGGCCTGGGGATCCGTCATCTGTCGAATGGCATTGCCCGCGTTGCCGGATACCGCACCGACGACTATCTCTATCTACCAGTCGGCATTACAGCACGCACGACCGTGGCTTCGCAGAATGTGCTGAGCTTCAACCTGGAGTACGACCAGCTGCTACATGGCTGGCAAACGACGCACAACGCGCTATTGGGAGGTGGGGCCGTACCGGCGACACCGACGGCACCCGCGTTCACGATCCAGGGATTCTCCGATATTTCGTTCGATCAGCACTCAGGATGGGCGCTGCACGCCAGCGTGAAATACCAGATGAGCAGACGCTGGTCCGTGGAGCCGCAGTACATCCACTGGAACGTCAGCGCTTCGCCGGTGAACTATGGGACGGCGACGTTTACGGTCAATGGCATCGCCGCTCAGGAGCAACTCGGCTTTTACGAGCCGTTGAACATGACCAACGAATTCGTCGTGAAACTGGGATTTCGTTTCTCGTCGCGGAAGTAACGATCAGCGAGAGACCGATATACGCACGTCTCCGTCTTTCGTCACGTCGAGGGCTGGCAATCCACGATGTCCTCGCGCGTTCGATCCCAATACATCTTCCTGCCCTCGCGATAACTGCGCGTGGCCATGATCACTGCCACGGAATGCGCGAACCCGGTTTCAATGCTGCCGTTCGGCGTCTGTCGATGCCGCATGCATGAGAGCCAGTTATCGGTATGAGCCTTCAGATTGTCGTCCTGATTGACTGGCGGCGGTTCCCTGGTGCCGGCTACCAGCACAGGTTCTGGCTTCGCTTTACCGGGACCGTAGTCGAACACGATATTCGAGCCCCAGAGGCTCCGCGCTTCGGGTACGAACCACCACTGCGGGCTGCCTTCACCGCCCGGTGAGTAGAGGGTGCCTCGCGTGCCGCGAATGACCGTGTGATCGCCGTACGCGTTTCCAAATGTGGTGCTGTAGTCGTAGAGCACCTGGTTGTTCGCAAACGTCGACACGCAATGAAACGAGTCCGGATTCTCGCGGACATCGTGCCACGCGAAGATGCCGCCGTTCGAGACCGTATCGTCGGCAATGAAGGTGTCGAGATAAAAGTGCGCGAGACCGGCGCCATGGCTATACCACTGATCGGTGATACCGCCTGAGAAATCCTTGAAGATTCGGAATTCGAAGTACGCGCGCGGATCGAACGGGCGCGGCGGCCGTCCGAGCAGCCAGCGGTTCCAATCGGTGTCCCGCTCCCGAATCGCCGCGACGTTCTCGTCCTTCGGCATGTGCCAGCGCGGACCGTTGTAGTTCCACCGCTGGCTGATCGTGACGATCTTTCCAAGCCTCCCGCTTCGGATGATCTCTCGGACGCGATGCTGGTACGGGCAACTCAGCCACTGCGATCCCATCTGCACGATCTGCTTGCTCGCGATCACGGTGTCGCGGGCCAGTTTGGCGTCGTCCAAGGTGTTCGCCATCGGCTTCTCGCAGTAACAGTCCTTCCCCGCCCGCACGACCTCCGCGAGGATCTTCGCGTGCTGGTGATCCCCGGTCGCGATCATGACCGCGTCCAGATCGCGATCGGCCAACATCTCCTCGGAGTATTGATATGTCTTCGGCCGCCGGCCGAATAGGCGGTGGGCATCGTCTGCGGCTCGGTCGCGATTCGTCGACCATAGATCGCAGACGCTGCGGAGATCGAATCTGGAATCCGTTTCGGCCGACATCCGGAGCATCTGCCGATGGCCGGCCGCGCGATGTCCACAGCCGATTTGGCCGATCTGGATCCGATCGTTCGCTCCGACGATTCGCGAGTACGAACGGGCTGTCAACAGCGCGGCGCCGCCGGCGAGAAGGTCTCTCCGCGAAACAGTGTTCATGACCGACTCCTCGGGTGAAATCGCAAGCGTATCCTAACACCGGCCGGTCCGCATCTGTTCAGGCTGCCACGTTCTCCTGAACTAATATGCGCCGGAAGGACACGTCATGAAGTGCACGCGCCGCAGGTTCATCGGGAGCACAGCGTTTGTCGTCGGAGCGGCGGGCCTCCAAGGCTGTGGGGATGACGCGGGTCAGGGTGAGGCGCCACGTCGCCCGTCGGCCGCACCGGGTGTGACGCTGAACGCCGACGGCGCGGCGCTGCCCGACTATTCCCACGATCTCGAGAGATATCTCGAACGCGTCGCAAACGAAGCGCGCGAACGGCGCACGCACATCGTCAACGCGATCTCGACGCGTCAACAGGTTGTCGATCGGCAGAAGGCCGTCGTCGCGGAGCTCTGGAAGATGCTCGGCGGCCCGCACGAGCGAACGCCTCTCAACGCGCGCGTGACAGGAATCCTCGAGCGATCGGGTTATCGGATCGAGAAGCTGACGTTCGAGAGCCGGCCGCGTCTGTACGTGACAGCGAATCTCTACGTACCGGTCGGGACCGGGCGGCGTCCTGCGATTCTCGGACCGCTTGGACATTCGGCGAATGGCAAGGCATGGCCCAGTTACCAGCGGTTGTTCGTGAACCTGGCCCGCAAAGGTTACGTGGTGCTCGCATACGACCCGTTCGGACAGGGTGAGCGCATCGAATATCCGGGACCGCACCCGGGCCAAAGCGCGATTGGCGACGGAGGAACCGCCGAACACGAGTACGCGGGGCGCCGCCTCATCCTGCTGGGCGCGAACTTCAGCCTCTTTCGGGTCTGGGACGGCATCCGCGGAATCGATTACCTGCTCACTCGCGCGGAAGTGGATCCAGAGCGGATTGGCTGCTGCGGGCAATCGGGTGGCGGGACACTGACACAGTTCCTGTCGGCGCTCGACAGCCGCATAAGCGTCGCCGTGGTTTCGGAGGGCAATACGGAAAACCTTGCGCAAGACAACGTGGAGCCGCCGGGATCTGCCGACGATGCCGAGCAGAATATCGTGCCGGCGCTGGCTCGAGGCATCGATCGGGCGGATCTGCTCTACGCGTTCGCGCCAAAGCCGCTGCTCATGACCGTGACACTGCACGATGCCGGTCACACGTACTCACCTGAGTACGTGACGAACTCGCTCGATTTCCTCGACGAGTACAAGCGCGTGTACGGATTGTTCCGAGCGGGCGATCGCGTGTCGCTTCAGGCGACGACCGTGCAGCACGGGTACGTGTACGAAATGCGCCGGGCGACGTACGCGTGGTTCAACCGCTGGTTCGAAATGAAGGACGCGGACGACAACGAGACGTCGCAGGCCGTCGAACAGGAGTCGACACTGTATGTGACTCCGTCCGGTTTCGTTCGGACGTCGCTCCACGGCGAGACGGCGCTCTCTCTCACTCGGCAGATGGCTGAAGCGATCCGCGCGCCGACGCCACTGGCGCCGAATCATGTGCCCGGGCGAATCCGGACCGTGCTCGGCATTGACGACTCGCGGCGCGATCCATTGGCGGGCCGCGTCGCCGCCACGATCACCAGACAGGGATATCGGGCCGAACAATTCGAGTTCACGAGCGAACGGGAAATCCGCACGCCGGGTTGGCTGCTCACGCCAGACGACCTGCAGCCTCTGACGCCTACACTCCTCTACATCGGCGAGGCGGCGGCGTGGGCCGCGGTCGTCGAGGACTCCCTCGCCGTGCGTCTGTGCGTCGACGAACACTGCCGTGTCGCGGTGATCGACGTGCGGGGACGCGGCGATTGCGCGATCGCGTATCCGCGGCGAGGACGATTCTACTTTCCTGATCGCATCCTCGACGAGTCCTATCTGACGTGGTTCACGCTGATGCTGGGCAAGCCGCTCCTCGGCGGACAGATCTACGACACGCTGCGTGCACTCGACTATCTTCGGTCGCGACCTGGCGTCGGCGACAAGGTATCGCTCATCGGCGACGGACCTCACGGCCTGATCGCGCTCTATGCCGCGGCGCTCGATCCCCGCACCGCGGGCGTCGCATTGCGTCACACCGTCACCGATTATCGTTCGCTCGCCGTCGCGGAGCGCTACAACCAGCCGTTCGGGGTGTACGCGTACGGCGTCGTGCGAGAATTCGACTTGCCGGACGTCGCGCGCGCCGTCGGCCCACGCCCGGTACTGCTGCTCGACGCCGTCACGGCGCTCGGCGAACCCGCCGGCGCGGCCGCACAGGATCTGTACAGGAGTGCGTCGAACGTCAGCGTTCGAAACATCGATGCGAGTGCCGATCCGACGCCGCTCATAGCAGCCTGGGCCTGGGGCCGGGCGTAGCCGCGTACACATTTCGGCATCGAAGCGGTAGCCGCACCCCGTCCGGGCGTTGGTCCTCATCGGTGCTATCCTCGCGTCGTTCCCAATCACTGCGGCTCTTCGCGCAGCCAATTCCAGGATCGCGAGGGCCTGCGGTCGATTTCTGTGGCGTCTTTGGACGGCGGCTTGTCGCAAGTGAGCACACAATGAGTCTTCGCCTCAAGTTCTCAAGACTGTTAGCGCTCACCAGCTTCAGCCTCGTCGTGGCGGCAGCCGTTCTCGCCCCGTCGCGAATGGCTGGGGCGCAGACCATTCTGCACGCGTTTGGTAGCGGTCAATTTGCGAATTACCCGGGCGCGTCTCTGATCCAGGCGACCGACGGAAATTTCTACGGCACGACCGATTCCGGTGGGCCCTCGGGCCTGGGCACGGTCTTCTCGATGACACCCGCTGGTTCCGTCACCGTCCTGCATGCCTTTGCCGGTGGGGCGACGGACGGGGCGTCTCCTCGAGCTGCCCTGATTCAGGCCGCCGACGGGAATTTCTACGGGACGACCGTCGGGGGCGGCGCGTTCGATGACGGCACCGTCTTCAGAATGACCCCGGCCGGCGCCGTCACCATCCTGCACGCCTTCGCTGGCTGGCTCGGGGATGGAGCTTATCCTTCCGCCGCTCTCATTCAGGCGACCGATGGGAATTTCTACGGAACCACCTTTTCCGGCGGCGCCTTCAGCCTGGGTACGGTCTTCACGATGACGCCTGACGGCTCCGTCACCATCCTGCACTCGTTCAGCTCTGCGTCAGACGGGAGCAGTCCGTACGCCGCGCTCCTCCAGGCCACCGACGGAAACTTCTACGGAACCACAAGCTCGGGAACGGTCTTCATGATGGCCCCCGCTGGCCTCGTGACGGTCCTGCACACGTTTCAGGCTGCGCCCGGCGGGGACGCCATTCTGTACGCAGCCCTCATTCAGGCGACCGACGGGAATTTCTACAGCATCGGCCCTTCCGGACCGTTCGGCTTTACCGGCACGATCTTCAGGATGACGCCCGCTGGCGTCGTGACGGATCTGCACCTCTTTACCGGCGGGGCGATGGACGGGGCCCACCCCCGAGCGGCCCTCCTCCAGTCAACCGACGGCAACTTCTACGGCACCACCTTTTCCGGCGGCGCCTCCGGCCTAGGCACGGCCTTCACGATGACGCCTGACGGCTCCGTCACGGTCCTGCACTCGTTCAACTCTGCGACGGACGGGAGCCATCCCGAGGCCGCTCTTGTCCGGGCTACCGATGGGAATTTCTACGGGACGACGCCCAGCCTCGGTGCGTTGGGCGGCGACGGCAGGGTCTTCACGATGACGACTGGCGGCACCGTCACAATCCTGCACACGTTTGTCGGCGTGACGGCGGACGGGGGGTTCCCTGAAGCTGCCCTCGTCCAGGCCAGCGACGGGAATTTCTACGGGACCACGTCTCTCGGCGGCGCCTTTTTTTCCGGTGGCGACTTCACGTCAGGAACGGTTTTCGCAATGACCGCCGACGGCGCCTACACCGTCTTGCACTCGTTCAGCGGTGCGAGCGACGGGAGCAATCCGCAGGCCGCGCTCATTCAGGCGACCGACGGGAAGCTCTACGGCACGACCTCCAGCGGCGGCGCCTCCGACTTGGGCACGGTCTTTACCGTGACTCCCGCTGGAGTCTTCAACGTCTTGCACGTCTTTGCCGGTGGGGCAACGGATGGGGCCGCCCCCGGAGCTGCCCTCATTCAGGCCGCCGACGGGAACTTCTACGGGACCACTTATTACGGCGGCGCCTCCAACTACGGCACGGTCTTCAGGATGACGCCCGCAGGCACCATCACCGTCCTGCACGCCTTTGCGGGCGCGCCCACGGACGGAGCGTTCCCTCTCGCCGCCCTTTGTCAGGCCGCCGATGGAAATTTCTACGGGACCACTTATGACGGCGGCGCCTCCAACTACGGCACGGTCTTCAGGATGACCCCAGCTGGGATCGTGACTGTCTTGCACAGCTTTGCGGCAACGGACGGGGCGAACCCTCAAGCCGCCCTCCTCCAGGCCGCGGACGGGAACTTCTACGGGACGACCTATTTGGGCGGTGCCTACGGCCAGAACGGCACGGTCTTCAAGATGACCGTCGCTGGCGCCTTCACCGTCTTACACTCGTTCCGCTCTGCGGAGGGGAGCGCCCCTCAGGCCGCCCTCATTCAGGCCACCGATGGAAACTTTTACGGGACCACTTATTACGGCGGCTTCAACGTCGGCACGGTGTTCAAGATGACGCCGGCTGGCGCCGTCACGATGCTGCACTTGTTCAGCTATCCGACGGACGGGTACGGTCCTAAGGCCGCCCTTATTCAGGCCGCTGACGGGGATTTCTATGGGACTACGCTGGGCGGCGGCGCCTTTGGGGCTGGCGTTGTGTTCAAGCTGCCGGCGCCGAAGCGCAACCCGGACGATTTGGACGCCGACGGGAGAGCGGACCCGACCGTCTATCGGCCGTCCAGCGGGGTCTGGTACGTCCTGCAGTCTGGTACGAACTACACAACGTCTGCCACCTATCAATGGGGTGTCAGTTCGGACATCCCGGTGCCTGCGGACTACGACGGCGACGGCAAGACCGACATCGCGGCGTATCGGCCTACCGCGGGCCTCTGGTACATCCTGTTGTCGAGCACGAACTTCGCGACCTATGTCGGTTACCAATGGGGCATCACCAACGACGTCCCGGTGCCCGCTGACTACGACGGCGACGGTAAGGCTGACATCGCAATCTATCGGCCTGCCACTGGCAGCTGGTACATCCTGTTGTCGAGTACGAACTTTGCGACATACATCAGCTACCAGTGGGGCGTTAGTACGGACGTCCCCGTGCCCGCTGACTACGACGGCGACGGTAAGGCTGACATCGCGGTCTATCGGCCCGCCGCAGGCATCTGGTACATCCTGTTGTCGAGTACGAACTTCGCGACCTATGTCAGCTACCAATGGGGCGCCAGCACGGACATCCCACTCCCGGCGGATTACGACGGCGACCATAAAGCTGACATCGCGGTCTACCGGCCTGCGACGGGCGTCTGGTACATTGTGTTGTCGAGTACGAATGACACCACACGTGCGAGTTACCAGTGGGGCGGCAGCACCGACGTCCCCGTGCCCGCTGACTACGACGGCGACGGCAAGACCGACATGGCGGTATATCGCCCGGACAACGGCAGGTGGTACATCCTCTTGTCGTCCACGAACTTCACTACCTCCGTCAGCTACCAGTGGGGTGTGAGCACCGACGTCCCCGTACTGAAGCGACCGTAGTTGGGGAACCATCGCAAACGAATTCGAACCCGACAGGACTCCTTGGATTCTGTACGTTACAGATTCCAGAATGCCAGCGTTGTTATGAATGCCAGCGATGCCGTGGCGCCCTGCAGCTGTTGCACGCGCGGGCGAGCGTCACGCGATCAGGCCGGCGAGGAATGAGGTCGTGCCAGCCGTTTCAGGAAACAGTAACCACGACTTTGCCGATCTGTCGATTCGATTCCAGGTACCGGTGCGCCTCAACGATTTGAGCGAGTGGGAACGTGCGATCGATCTTGGGGCGCAGCTTGCCCTGTTCCAGGTGATCGTAGACGAAACGCTCTGCTGCAGGTCGCAGAACGGGATCGGTGACAAACTCGTACAAGGTATAGCCTCTGACCGTCAGCGCTTTCTGAAAGGCCTGAAAGAGCGGAAATGGCGTCGGTTCACCGCTCAGCCACCCGTATTCGACGATCGTGCCGTTCTGGGATGCGCATTCGGCCAGGGTCTCCAATAACTGCCCAGCGATCGGATCGAAAATCAGGTCAACGCCCTTTCCGTCCGTATATCTGCGTACGGTTGCCGAGAGATCTTCCTCGGCGCTTGCAATCACGTGAGTTGCGCCGGAATCGAGAAGCGCCTTCCTTTTCGCCGATGTGCGCGTGACGGCGATGGGCCTCGCGCCCACGAGGTTCGCAAGCTCAATCGCCGCGAGTCCAACGCTGCTGCTGGCCGCCGTGACCAGGACGGTCTGGCCAGCGCCAAGCCTGCCATGATGCAAGAGCGCGCCCCACACGGTGAGGTACTGCGTCCAGATCGACGCGCCCTCAACCGGAGAGAGGCGATGGGGATAGCAGGCGATGGCGTGAACGGGAACGATCGCCGTCTCTCCATAGACGCCGTGGGCATTCATCGAGAATGAAGGCACCGTGGCCACGCGATCGCCGATCCTGACGCCCGTGACGTCAGGACCAACCGCATCCACGATCCCCGCCGCTTCCAAACCCAGACGGGCGGGAAAGATGGGCGCTTCGAGGTACGTCCCGGTGCGAAACATGATTTCGGCGCGGTTCAGGCCAATCGCGTCGAGCTTCAGCCTGACCTCCTTGCGCTTGGGTTGTTGTTCCGGAAGATCCTCGATCATTAGGACATCCGCAGGTCCCGTCTCATGGAAGCGAACGACGCGTGGCATGGCCTGGCTCCGTGGCCTTCAAAACGTGTTGGTGAATGACGTGGCTGTGGACGAGTCGTGTGCCGATGACGCCGCGCTGGTTGGCGCAGTCAGGGCCCGGCCGAGGAAATCGCCGATGGCGGACGCAATTTCTGCGGAGTGCGTTTCGAGCGCGAAGTGGCCGGTATCGTAGAAGCGTACGTCCGCGTCGGGGTTGTCGCGCCGGAACGCCTCGGCGCCGGGCGGCAGGAAGAACGGATCGTTTCTGCCCCACGCCGCCAGCAACGGCGGTCTCCAGGTCCGAAAATATTCCTGGAAGGCAGGGTACAGCGCGACGTTGCTCGCGTAATCGAGAAACAGGTCGAGCTGAATCTCGTCGTTTCCGGGACGCGCCAGCAGAGCGGAGTCGAGCTCGTACGCTTCGGGCGCGACCCGCGTGACGTCCGGAACGCCATGGAGATACTGCCATCTGGTCGTTTCAGGCTTCAGGAATTCGCGCAGCGCTGCACGATTTTCGGCGGTGGAGTCCTTCCAGTACCGCTGAATCGGGTTCCAGCCCTGGCTGAGACCCTCCGCGTAGGCGTTGCCGTTCTGGGAGACGATCGCCGTGATTCGCTCCGGGTGCGCAAGAGCGAGGCGAAGTCCGACCGGTGCGCCGTAGTCGAAGACATACAGTGCGAAACGATTGAGACCGAGCCCGTTGGCGAAGCGGCCAATGATTTCCGACAGGTGCTCGAACGTATATCGGAAGCGACTCCTCTCCGGTGCATCGGAGAATCCAAAGCCGGGCAGATCGGGCGCGACCACGTGATACCGGTCCGCCAGCGCCGGAAGAAGATTGCGAAACATGTGCGAAGACGTCGGGAAACCGTGCAGCAATAGCAGGTGCGGAGCCGTCATCGAACCGGCCTCACGGTAAAACACCTCCACACCGTCAACGTTGGCGCGGCGATGGGTGATCACGATGCTCTCCTTTTCAATCGCGGATGTTGCGTCCACGGATTGGTTGAGACTCCGCCCACGCCCACTTGATGTCGACGACATACGGATCTCCCGGTCTGCGGACAAGACGCTGGTCGTCCTGTCGTAGATGTAGACATCAGCCGCTGCGGAAATATTCCCCACCGGATGTGGGACCGGTCGATAAGACCGCGAATCCTCGATCGCTTCCTCGCGCACGTGACCATCGCTCAAGTGATCGGCAAGAGCTATCGGCTGCGCGGGCTTCAGGCGTGAACTGTCGTACAGCCTCCAGGCTGACGCGAGCGGCTCGTACAGACTGAACAGGTTACGCAGGCCTGCGTGATATCTGCGTCGGACGGTGTCCGCCGGAACGTTATGACCCCCGCCCGAACCCGATCGGCCACTCGGTCGAGGGCAAATTCCGCAGCAAGGCGGGCGCGACCGTTGACTTGCCGGCGCCATTAGGACCGGCAACGATCACGACGCTCGGGCGTGTCTCGGTCACTTCAGGGCCCACGCCTTCCGCACTTCGTCTTCGAGCTTCTTCTGCAGCGTCTTCACCCACGGCTTGTAGTGCCGCTCCGTGATCCGCACCGATGAGTGTCCAAGGAGCACCGACACGTTGTCAATCGACACGCCGTTCTCGAG
>DASZFS010000371.1:0-3055 GCA_035939575.1 Vicinamibacterales bacterium
TGCTCAAGACTTCGCAGCCCGCCGTGACGCGTACGGTGAAGCACGTCGAAGAGGTGCTCGGTGTCAAGCTGTTCGACCGCAGCACCCGGTCGGTCCAGATCACGGCGGCGGGAAAGGAATTCGTGGGTGTGGCGGGCCGCATGCTCAACGACCTGAAGATCACCATCCGCAGCATGCGCGAGCTCGCGGACCAGCGACGTGGCCAGATCATCGTCTCTTCGATCATGTCGGTCGCGAACGGCAAGCTGCCCGGCCTGGTCTCCGAATATCGCCTCGCCTATCCGGGTATCGAACTCCACGTCCGCGACGGAGTCCACGGCACTGTCATCGAGGACGTGCGCAGCGGCGCCGCCGACTTCGGCATAACCTATCTCGACGACCTGCCGGATCCATTCCAATCGACGTTGCTCGGGAAGGAGGAGTTCACGGTGGTGCTTCCGCGCGATCACACCTTGGCCAAGAAGAAAAGCCTCACTCTTACCGACCTGAAGGATGCACCGCTCGTCTCACTTCCGAGCGATTCGAGGACGCGGCGCGTGATCGACAGCGCGGCTTCGTCTCTGGGCTTGACGTTGAACCACGTCGTCACCGTCTCGCAATTCGCGACGATGCTCGGTTTCGTGCGGGCCGACATCGGCCTGGCGATCGCTCCGCACAGCGGCGTCGCCAGCTTCCTCGGTAAGGAATTGAGCGCCGTGCCGATCAAGGGAAGACCCCTTGCCCGCGAACTCGGCCTCATCACCTTGAAAGAACGCGACCCCTCGCCAGCCGCGTCGGGCCTGATGTCGCTCCTGCGGACGAACTGGAATAAGACGCTTCGG
Organism: Vicinamibacterales bacterium; assembly: GCA_035939575.1. Taxonomy (GTDB): domain Bacteria; phylum Acidobacteriota; class Vicinamibacteria; order Vicinamibacterales; family CAVVIG01; genus DATKHR01. The sequence continues at coordinate 822 of DASZFS010000371.1, forward strand.
TAGTCTCGGCGGTGCCTACTTATGCAGATTCTGTATCAATCCAGGCTATCAGGATTTCCTTGGCATATAACGGATTGGGCATAGGGTGACTCCGGGTTGAAACAGCCGGAGCGAGATAATGGCACTTGAGACATTGGAACAGGTCGGCGCGGCCGCCATCGAGCGGGTACCGACCAACACGGATCTCATCGAACTTTACTACGAACGCGGATGGTCGGACGGACTTCCCGTCGTCCCGCCCACCCAGGAAAAGATCGAAGCGGTCGTGGCTGCGCTCGGCGGCGACCCGCAGTTCGTCGAATGCAAAGTGGCGCCGCGCTGGGGCGCGCTGACCCGCGAGATACTCGCCATCAACATGGTGATGGCCGGCTGCCGCCCCGAGTATGCGCCGATCGTCCGCGCCGCGATGCTGGCGCTCACCGACCGGGCATTCAATCTCAACGGTGTGCAGGCGACCACCCACGTCGCCTCTCCGCTCATCGTCGTCAACGGACCGCTCGCCGCGGAAGTCGGCATGAACGGCGGCCCAAATGCTTTCGGATCGGGAAATCGCGCCAACGCGACCATCGGACGGGCCGTCCGTCTGATCATGCTTAACGTCGGCGGTGGATGGCCGCCCGATTTCGACAAGAGCACGCTCGGGCACCCGGGCAAGTACAGCTACTGCGTCGCAGAGAACGAGCTCGACAGCCCGTTCGCTCCGTACCACGTCGAGCACGGCTACAGCGCGATGGATTCGACCGTGTTCGCGATCGCCGCGGAAGCACCCCACAGCGTGACCGACCATCAGTGCAACGACCCGGAAGGCATCCTCGACACAATGTGCTCGGCGATGAGCACCATCGCCTCGAACTCCGCCGTCCTGGGCGGACACTGCACCGTCGTGCTCGGTCTCGAACATGCGAAGACGATCGCCAAGGCCGGCTGGACCCGCTCCGACATCCGCCATTACCTCTGGATGAATTCGGGCAACGCGTTCCGCCTGATCTCCCGTGACCACCGCTACGGCAAGGTCTATAACCGCAACCTTCCGAAGTGGCTGAAGCGCGATCCCGACACCCGCATCCCGATCGTGCCCTCCGCCGACAACATCCACCTGTTCATCATGGGCGGACACGCCGGACGTTTCTCGGCCTTCATTCCCGGTTGGGGTCACATGAGCACGCCGGTGCTCAAGCCGATCAATTCCGCTGCCGGTCCGGCCGACGATGGATGCGCCGACGGCGCTTGCGCGCTCTAACGAAAGCAGGAGGAAACTGACATGTTGATGAAGGTAACTGACGCGAATTCGGTAACGGTGTTCGACCCGCGTGGCGTCGTGGAATCGGCGAACACGTCGATCGCGGCCCGCCCGAAGAGCCTGGACGGTCTTCGCCTGGCGATCCTCGACAATTCGAAGTGGAACGCCAACAAGGTCCTGAGGGCGTCCACGGCGGCGCTCGAGAAGAGCATCAAGTTCGGCAAGGTGAACTACTACGTGAAGGGCTCCTTCTCGAAGGACGCCGAGCCGGAGCTGATCGCCGAAATCGCCGCCAACAATGATCTGGTCCTGACCGCGATCGGCGACTGCGGATCCTGCTGCTCCTGCTGCATCCGGGATTCGGTGGCGCTCGAGAAGCTCGGCATCCCCTCCGCGGCGATCATCACCACGGAGTTCGAGAAGGAGACCGTGCTCACCCGGACCGCGATCGGCATGGAAGGCTTGATTCCGGTGGTCATCGACCACCCGGTCAGCAGCATCACCCAGGCGGAAGTCGAATCTCGCGCCGCCCGGGTCGCCGAGATGGCGCCGAACGTCTGGCTCGGCAAGTAGCGCGTCTTTCCTCCCAGACTTGGGCCCCGTCTTGAAGAAGCCGGGGCTCTTCTTTCGCCTGCCGTTCGTCGACTTTTTGCAGCGATAGCGATGCACTGCGGCAGGCCAGAGCAGAATGAACTAGGATCATGACTCGCACAACCGGCCGCTCAGCCTTCCTGTCCCTGCTGAAGGATGAAGGGATTACGCATCTGTTCGGCAATCCAGGGACCACCGAATTGCCGGTCATGCACGCTCTGATGGACCATCCGGAGTTGACCTACGTGATGGCGATGCAGGAAAGCCTGGTCGTGGCGATGGCCGATGGCTTCAGCCGTGCCTCGGGGAAACTCGTCGCTTGCAATGTTCACGTCGCTCCCGGTCTCGGTAACGCCATGGGTTCGCTCTACAATGCCAGGTTCACCGGCACACCAATGATCCT
>DASZFS010000372.1:0-3360 GCA_035939575.1 Vicinamibacterales bacterium
ATCACCAGCGACGGCACGACGGCGAGCACGAGCAGTTGTGTGAGCCCCGTCGCGGCCCGGACCGTCAGCAGCCGGGCGCGAGAGACGGGCAGGGACAACGTGAACAGCGCAGCGCCGGCAGATCCCGACAGCAAGCCGCCGCTGCCAAGCAGCACGGCAAACAACGTTCCCATCTGCGTCAAGTTCTGCCGGAACCACTGCCACCAGACAAAACCGCGGAACTCGCGTTCGATCTCCACCGCTTCCTTGATCTTCTGACCGATTTCCCCGCTCGTGTCGAGCGTGCGGGCGAGCGGCATGAGCTTCACCACCGTGAGATAGCCGAACACGGTCCCCGAGGCGGTGATCAGCAGGAGCGCGAGGCCAATCAGGAAGCGCCAGCGGGTTTCCAGCCATGACTTGTACCAGAGCATTGTCAGGCCTCCACGGCAACGGTCTCGAGGAAGATCTCTTTCAGTGTGACCGGCACGACGTCCACCGAGACAGGACCGAGCGCGCGCGCCTCGTCGAGGATGCGCTCCGCGCCGGCGCTCGACAGCACGCTGAGCACGCGGCCCTCACGCCGCGCGCGCACGACGCCGGGCGCGCGGAACGCCGCGTCCGGCGCATCGCCGTCGAACACCAGCTGAATCCGGCGGTAGCGATCGCGCAGGTCGTCGAGACCGCCGGCAACCACCACACGGCCGCGGTCGATGATCGCGACGCCATCGGCGATCTGGTCCACCTCTGCGATCTGATGGGAGGAAAAAAACACCGTCAGGCGCTCGTCCGCAACATGGGCGACCAGCGCCTGAAGGACGGTCTCGGTCATGGCGGGGTCGAGCCCCGAGGTCGGCTCGTCCAGCATCAGGAGCTCGGCGCCGCGGCATAGCGCGAGCAGCAGCGCGAGCTTCGTGCGTGTGCCCTGCGACAGAGCTTTGACCTTCCTGTCGGCAGGCAGCTCGAACGCGCGGAGGTACCGTCGCTCCAGATCGCTGCGCCACCGCGGATAGAAGGCGGCCGTGAAGTGGATCATCTCCGCCACCGTCATGTAGTCGTAGAGATCCTTGTCATCGCTCACGAACCCGGTGCGCCGCCGGATCTCCACGCTGTCCGCGGGCGAGTCGGCCGCCAGACCGAATACCTGGGCGTGGCCGCTCGTGGGACGCGCCATGCCGAGCAGAACCTTGATCGTGGTCGTCTTGCCGGCGCCATTGCGTCCAAGAAATCCGTAGATGGACCCCGCCGGGACGCGGAGGCTCAACCCGCGCAGCGCCTCCACCGCGTCGTAGTGCTTCCGGAGGTCGGCCGTCTCGATGACGAACGCGTCACTCACTACGTCCTCCTGACCTCGCCAGCGCGGCGAGCTCCGCCTCGAGCAGTCGCCGGATCTCCTCGTCGGTGACTCCGCGCGCGTGCAGTCGCTCGACCGCTGCGGCGACAATGGCCTGTCCGGCACGCAGCTTGTCCTTCAGCTTCTTCGCCTGCGCATTCTGGGAAACGAACGCACCGGCGCCCTGGCGCAGCTCAATGACGCCTTCGTGTTCGAGCTCGCGGTAGGCCTTGGCCACCGTGTTCGGGTTGATGACGAGCGCCTCCGCCAGTGGGCGGATGCCGGGCAGCTGCTCGCCCGCTTTCAGCGCGCCCGTCTCGATGCTGTGCTTCACCTGCTCCATCAACTGGAGGTAGATCGGAACACCCAACGATGGATTGGGCCGGAAGAGCATCATGTGCAGCGCGAGACTGTCCTGCCTGGAGACTGTACTACTTAGCTAATACAGTTGACTGTAGAGGAAGCGGCGCGGGGTGTCAACAACATGTCGAAAGGTTCGAGGAAACCATATGCAGCCCTATCGATGCCTTCTCGAACGCTCGATACAGATCGTACGCCAGACCATGAACCGAAACCTCGCCGACGAAGCTGCGCCAGATGAAATGGTCCCGTCGTACGTCCTGGTGGTCGACGACGAGGGGGTCGTTCGGCAGTTCTTGACGCGCTGCCTTGAAAGCTGGGGGTACACGGTGCGTCAGGCGGGCAGTGCGTCGGAAGCGCTCGAGCTGATGGCGGACAGACCGGCTTCGGTGGTCCTGTGCGACATCAGGATGCCCGGCCAGGACGGCCTGTGGCTGGCCGAACGCATCCACGCGCACTGGCCGCAAGTGCCGCTCGTGATGGCCACGGCGATTGACGACGTCCAGACGATCCGTCAGAGCCGCGATCTCGGGGCGGTCGACTACATCACCAAGCCGATCATGCCGGAGCAGCTCCATCAGGCGCTTCGCCGAGCGATCAGCCCTCCCGGCCACGCCGTGTCTCCATCCGATCCAGCGGATTCGGAGAACGAGCCGTCGCCGCCCGTGGCGTTCCAGGCGCCGCCGGAGGAGCGAATCGAAGCGGAGTACACGCTGGAATGCCCCGTACGGTGCCCGGCATGCGGTGAACGAATCGAGACAGTGAAGGCGGTGCGCCTGATCCGCGCGCAGGTGAACTTCACATCCACACTGCCTCGTCGCGGGCGCGTCATCGTGTGCTCGCACTGCCTGGCGATCATTCCCGGGGAACTGACCAACTTCTGATCGTCTGTCCTGTTGTGAACACGCGGCGCTCCCGCCCGAGCGCTACGCTGTTGGCAGACCCATGCTCCATGTCTGCGCTTCTGGCCAACGTAACCGCTCGAGTCACCGCGCGCCGGTGAGCGTCAGTTGAGGAGACACCTTCGCTTACTGGATTGGATCACCATGTCGCGGGGCGCAGCGCGTCACCATGTCGGAGCGGATGTTCCTGGGGACTCCGGGGACCCTGGGGACAATGGGGACAGTGACCGCGCCGAGGCTGTGGAGCCGCCGAAACGCGCGCGCGCGATGTCCGGCAAGTACCTGGCGCTCTACACGTATCTGGAGAACCGATACGCGAGCACGGTGGTCTTGACGTTCGCGGAGATCGAGGATCTTCTCGGCTTCACGCTGCCCGACGTGGCACGCCTCCGGGAAGACTGGTGGACACATCCCGACCCACAGGCAGCCCGGCCTGCCTACTCAGACTCGTGGGTGCTGGCGAGAAGGACGGCGAAGCCGAACCTGTCGGCGCGAATCGTCGTGTTCGAGCGCGCGGTCTGAGCCGCAGGTCAACGGCGGCGCTTGGGCGGGGTACTCATGCTGCCGGGGACAGTTTCCAGCTCGGCAATCCGCTCCTGCGCCCGCTGCTTCAGAGCCGCCGCTTCACTCGCGATCTGATCCTCGCCTTCGCGCTCGAGGTGAGGCACGCGGCGGTCCAACGCCTCGATGAGCTCACGCAGGTGACGGATGAGCATGCTCTGGTCGCCGCCCGTCTGGCTGGTGTCACCCATCAGGTCACCTCCGCAGGCGCAGCGCTCAGGCGTT
>DASZFS010000373.1:0-4278 GCA_035939575.1 Vicinamibacterales bacterium
CGACCTGTGCATGGCCGCGCGCCAGCGGGGACGCAAGGTCGTCTGCTGCACGAGCGCATACATCTATCACTACGGGCAGATCTCGGAAGGTCGGACCGCGGATGACGACAACAACGCGGCGCTGTTCGCGCGAAAGTGGAAGGGGGCTCTCCGGGCCGACCGGGACGAGTACCTGCTCAAGGACCGCTTCGAAGCGGGCCGCGCGCCGTCAGGCCGCAAGCCGCCGCGCTCGTTGGCGCATGACTGCATCTACCTTGCCGACGACCTCGGCCAGGCTAGCGCGCTGACCTGGGTCAATGTCGAGCTCGCCACAGCGCTGTCCGAGATCGGCGCCCCCGTCTTCGTCAACGGCCATCGCGTCTCGCCGACAGTGCCGGCAGCCCAACGCAAGCGCCTCGCCGCCATGACTGTGGACCGTCCCACGGGAGGCGTCCAGATCAAGTGGTCGCACTACTGGCCGCAGCACCTCAACCTCGAGCTGTCTGGCGAGGTGAACCTCGAATTCTTCGTGATCAACTACACCTTCGAGCGCGCCGGCTCCGAGCCGTGGGACTATTGGATGCAATGCGTCAGGCAGGACGGCCGGGAGAAGCTGGCCGCGAGCGACTTCTGCCAGACCGCTCTCCTGCAGGCCGGCGTGCCGGAGTCCGAGTGTCACGTGCTGCCCTACGGCTACTCGCGCGAGGTCGGCGAGGTCGGGCCGCCCGCGCGCCGCAGCGCGCGATTTCGCTTCCTCACCGTCACCAATTCCCACGACCTCGGGCGCTATGGCACGCTTGCGGTCCTCGAGGCCTACAGCCAGGCGTTCTCGGCCCGAGACGCCGTGACACTGGTCGTTAAGGATTACGGCGCGACCTCCGGCGATACGACGATTCGCGACTGGCTGAAGCGCCGGCGCGGCGGCGCGCCGATTGAGTACATCGCGAGCTTCACGGACAAGCACGAGTTGATTCGCCTGTACAAGTCGTGCGATGCGTTCGTATCGGCGCACCGCGGCGAAGGGTTCGGGATGAAGATCCTCGACGCCATGGCCTGCGGCCTGCCCGTCATCGCGCCGCTCTTCGGCGGGCCGACGTCGTATTGCACGCCGGAGAACTGCTTTCCGGTCGATTTCTCGCTCGTGCCCGTGACGGATTGCATCGACTCGCGATCGCTGGCGTTGACGAACGGGCCGGTGTGGGCCCAGGCGGACATTCGCGACCTGATGCGCCAGCTGCGAAGGGTCTATGACGGCCGCGATGAAGCTTCAGCGGTCGGCGCACGCGGTCGTGCGGCGGTTCTCGAACGCTTTTCCTGGAGTCAGATCGCCACGCGGCTCGTCGAGATCGCGAACGAGGTTCGGAGCCGCCATCCGAGACCCCCGCGCGCGAGCCCGGACCGAGGGACGCCATCGGAGCGATCGCCCTACTGGCTGGGCCTGCGCATCACGGTGGTCATTCCGACGCACAACCGCAAGGACAAGCTGATCGCGTGCCTCGATGCCCTTGGGGGCCAGTCCATCCTCCCGCAGGAATTCGAAGTGCTCGTCGTCGACGATGGCTCGACCGACGGCACGGGGGAAGCCGTGGCCGCGCGTCGCGATCCCTTCACGTTGCGCTATTTCCGCCAGGACAACCAGGGGCCTGGCGCGGCTCGCAATCTGGGAATCGAACGCGCAGCGGGCGAGCTGATTCTGTTCATCGGCGACGACGTGATCGCCGACGAGCGGCTGCTCGAGACGCATCTCTTCGCGCACGCATCCCGGCCCGATCCCGGTGTCGCGATTCTCGGGCACATCGACTGGCCGGCCACGATGCCGAGAAACGCGGTGATGGAGTACGTCTGCGGAGACGCCGCGCTGCAGTTTGCCTACACCCTCATTCCGCGTCTGCCCGCGCTCGATCACCGGTTCTTCTATACCAGCAACATTTCGCTGAAGCGCGGGTTCCTCGTGGCTGCCGCCGATGCCGGCGTCAGATTCGACCCGTCCTTCCACTACGCCGCGTTCGAAGACTCGGAGCTCGCGTTGCGGCTGGGGCCACGAGGGCTCGACATTCAGTACGTCGAGGACGCTCGCGCGATTCACGATCATGCGATGGATCTCGAGAGCTTCGCGGCGCGCGAGCATCGCGCCGGCCAGATGGCGGTCGTGTTCTATCGCAAGCACCCGGGGCAGGATAAGTATCTGCAGGTCCAGTGGCTGGGCGAGCTGAACGATCCGGCTGCGTCGCTATTGGACCGGCCGGACCTCCTGGAGCATCTCGAAGCCTTCGACACACAGACCGATGCGCTGCTTCGGGCGCTCGTAAGCTCTCTGGAGGCGCTCGTCGCCATGGATCCCGAACGACGGCGCGATCCCTCCGTTGCGTTGTCGGCCGATCGCGTTCGACCCGCGCTGCACAACGTGCTGCGAATCATCTTCGACGTCGAGAGGACGCGCGGGAAGGTGAAGGAGTGGTTTGCGGGCGTGGATGATCCGCCAAGGATGCGGGCCGCGCAGGTGCTGGCGACCGTTCGCCGAAAGATCGAGCTGTTCAACCTGGATGGCGCGGATATCGCGCTGCCGGGTGTCGCGCTGCCCTACGCGCCTGCTGCGCGCGGGTCGAGTCCCGCCCGCGGTCAATTCATTCGGCGTGTGGTTAGACGACTGGTCGCCGATCGACGCATTCTTCCGCGCCTGGTCGCCGCGGACGAACTCGTCCAGAGCCGGCTGCGGGCGGCGGGACGCCACACATGGTTGGCGCGTTACCGGGGGCTTCGGGATCGCCTTCGTTGAGTCGTTTCTCAAATCAGCGCCAGCGGGCTTGTAGCAGGGAGGCCACAGTCGCATGTGGCCGGCAGCCCACACTTCCTTGATATCTGCAGCCTTCCGTACGTTTCAGCGCCCGATTGGGCGTCTGGACACTGGTTTGGCTCTTGCTCGTGCACGCGCGTGCGTCGACACCTGCGACTCGTGGTGTGCGGGCTGACAGCTCAGCTGGCGTGGGCCCAGCTGGCAGTCGCCCAACCAGGATTTGCCCTCATGCACACCTTCCCGACGGCCCACGTTCCGACGCTCCCCCAGGCGATCACGGAAACGTCTGACGGGGGTTTCCTCATGCTGGCCTACGAGCCACATTCGGAGGTTCCAATCCTCTCGCGGGTCGCGCGGAACGGAAGCGTCAGCGTGCTCCACGTCTTCGACGGCTATGACACGTACAGCGGCCCTCGCGGTCGGCTCGTGATGGGCGCGGACGGAAATTATTACGGCACGACACACAGTGGCGGCGATTTCGGTCTGGGAACCGTATTTCGCATCGCGCCGGATGGCCAGTTCTCCACGGTGTACTCGTTCACGGGAGGCCCGAATGGCCAGGGGCCGGGTACCCGCTTGGACGGAAAGACCGACCTCGCGGTGTTCCGGCCGTCCAACGGCGTGTGGTAGGGATTCAACATGAATTCCGTCACTCACAAGGTCGTCCCGCCCGTGCGCGCCGCTTGCCTGATTGCGATGGCCGCGATACTGGCGGCAGCGCCGGCGTGGGGGCAGGAGGCCGCCGAGGTCCTTCACGCCTTCGCCGGCGAAACGTACCCTCTGTCGATGTATGCCCCCGACAACCTCCTTCAGGCTTCTGACGGGAATTTTTACGGGCTCAGCACGTACGGAGGAACCGACAGGGCGGCGGGAAAATACGAGCCGGGAACAGTGTTCAGAATGACTCTGGACGGGACGGTGACCGTCATTCACACGTTCACGGGCGGTGTTGACGGATATCACCCGACATTTCTCATTCAGGCAACTGACGGCAATCTATATGGCATCGCCCAAGGAGCACGCAGCGTCGGCACGTACTTCAGTTTCGTGTTTCGGATGACACTTAGCGGAGATCTGACGATCGTTCACGGGTTCCCGGACGGAATGGGGGTGGGCTGGCTGCTCCAGGCGAGCGACGGCAACTTCTACGGCACGTCCGACGTGACCGTTTTTCGGATGACGCCCGACGGCACCGTCTCGTGGGTGACCTCTGCCTTCGCCAGGGGCTCGCTGATGCAAGGGCAAGACGGCAACTTCTACGGCGTCGACTTTTCCGGCGTCTACAAGCTGACGCTCGGGGGCGCCTATACCCAACTGCACTCCTTCCCGTTCGTCAACGACAGCTTCTTCGCTCATCGTCTCGTTCAGGCCGCCGATGGGAACCTGTATGGGGCCACGACGAACGCCGGCGACAATCCGAACTTCGGAGAGATCTTCCGGGTCACGCCCTCCGGAGCATGGACAGTGCTGCACAAGTTCACGGGCGGCGTGGACGGAGATGTGCC
>DASZFS010000374.1:0-6945 GCA_035939575.1 Vicinamibacterales bacterium
TCTTCGGCCCGTCTTAGAGTCTTCGGCCCGCCTTAGAGTCTTCAGCCTGCGCTTCCTAGTCAGCGCTGCGCGTGCATGCGCTCGAGACGGTGCGTCGCGAACCGCGCGGCCAGCGAGCACGACAGCACGATCATGACGAGCACCAACGCGCCCGCCCACGCCTGACGGTGCCAGTCCTCGTAAGGCGAGATGGCATACGTGAAGACCTGGACCGTCAGCGACGAGATGGGCTGCGTGAGCTTCGTCGTGAAGAAGCGGTTGTTGAACGCGGTAAAGAGAAGCGGCGCCGTCTCACCGGCGATGCGCGCGAGTGCGAGCACTACGCCGGTCACGATGCCGGGCAGCGCGGCGGGCACCACGACGCTGAACACCGCCCGCGCCCGCGTCGCGCCGAGAGCGAGGGCGCCTTCCCGCAGCGACCCGGGCACGAGCAGCAGCAGCTCCTCTGTCGTGCGCGCGATGATCGGAATCATCATGACGCCGAGCGCGAAGCCGCCCGCCAGGGCGCTGAACTGCTTGAACGGCAGCACCGCCACGCCGTACGCGAACATCCCGATGACGATCGACGGCACGCCGTTGAGCGTGTCAGCGGCAAAGCGCAGCGCCGCCGCGAAGCGCGTGCCGGCGTACTCTGACATGTAAATGCCGCTCACGACACCTATCGGGACCGACATCATCGCGGCCAGCCCGATGAGGATGAGCGTGCCGACAATCGAGTTTGCCATGCCGCCGCCCGCCTCGCCGACGGGCGTTGGCATGTGCGTGAAGAAGTCGACGTTCAGCGCGCGCACGCCCTGGCTGATGACGAAGAACAGGATGAACGCCAGGGGCAGGAGCGCGAGAAGGACCGCGCCCGCACAGAACGCGACAAACAGGGACGACAACAGCCGCCGGCGGCCCGCGCTGCTCGTCATGCGACAGCCGGCTCGGCCTCGGGCTCGCCGTCACCCGATCCGGCGGTCACGCCCACACCCGAGTTTCGCCCCATGCTCCAGATGAGCAGCCGCGACAGCGAGTTGACGAAGAGCGTGATGATGAAGAGGACGAGGCCGATCTCGACGAGCGCCGACAGGTAGAGCTGCTGGGCGGCTTCCGTGAACTCGTTGGCGATGACGGCCGCCATGGTGTACTGCGGCGCGAAGAGCGAGGCGGAGATTCTTGGGTTGTTGCCGATGACCATCGTGACTGCCATGGTCTCGCCGAGCGCCCGGCCGAACCCGAGCATGACGCCGCCGACGATTCCCGTGCGTGCGTAGAACAGCGCGGCCCGGATCGCCTCGAATCGCGTCGCTCCGAGCGCGTACGCCCCCTCCCGCTGCGCGGCGGGCACCGACTTGAGCACCTCGCGCGCGATCGACGACGTGAAGGGGATCACCATGATCGCCAGGACGAGCGCCGCCGCCAGCATCCCGAGGCCGAGCGGAGGACCGCTGAAGAGCGGGATCGCGCGAATCCCGTCGGGTAACGATGTCTCGAGCCACCGAACGGCGGGCACGAGCACGAAGATGCCCCAGAGGCCGTAGACGATGGACGGAATGGCCGCCAGGAGCTCGGTGAGAAACACGAGGACCTGCTGGAGCGATGCCGGGCACAGCTCGGCGATGAATACCGCGATCCCGATGGAGATGGGCGCCGCGATCAGGAGCGCGAGCAGCGAAGAATAGAGCGTGCCCCAGATGAACGGCAGCGCGCCGAACTGGCCGGCGACCGGATCCCAGGTCTGAGTGCGCCAGAAGTCCAACCCGAACTTCTGGATGGAGAGCCACGCGTTCTGGACGAGCACGAGTCCGATCGCGCACACGACGATGATGAGCAGGGACGCGAACGCCCCGGTTCCAACGCGAAATCCGAGATCCGCGCTCCTGCGCATCTCTGTCCGGCCGCCCCCCGGTGCCTCGTGCTTACCTTACGACACTTTGACCTTGGCGAGCGCGGCCAACTCGAGCTTCACGACGCTGGCAGGAAGCGGCGCGTAGCCGAGGTCGGCGCAGTATTTCTGGCCGTCGCTGAGCGCCCACTTCACGAAGTCGACCATGACCTTGCCCTGTGCCTTGTCCTTCGGCTCCTCGTACAGAAGCAGCCACGTAAAGGACGAAATTGGGTACGCGCCCTTACCCGCGGCGTTCGTGATCGAGACGCGAAAGTCCGCCGGCATGTTCGCGGCCGCGGCCGCCGCCGCCGTCGTGACCGCTTCGACCGATGCCTTCACGTATTCGCCGGACGCATTCTGCACTGCGCCATACGAGATCTTGTTCTGCAGCGCGTAAATCAGCTCGACATAACCAATCGACCCTGGGGTTTGCGTGACCAGGCCCGACACGCCCTCGTTCCCGCGGCCGCCGACGCCGGCAGGCCAATTCACCGACGTATTGACTCCGACCTTGCTCTTGAACTCGGGGGACGTCTTCGACAGGTAATCGACCCAGATGTAGGTCGTTCCGGATCCATCCGCGCGATGGACAACCGTGATGTCGGTCCCCGGCAGCGTCACGCCGGCGTTGAGCTTCCCGATGGCCGGATCGTTCCATTTCGTGATCTTGCCCAGGTAAATGTCAGCGAGGACGGTGCCGCTGAACTTCAGTTCCTTGACATTGGGCACGTTGTAGACGGGCACCACCGCGCCGAGCACGGTCGGAAAGTGCAGGAGCCTGCCTGGCGCCGCCTTGAGCTGCTCGTCATTCATCGGACCGTCGGTCGCGCCGAAGAAAACGGTCTCCTTGGTGACCTGCTGGATGCCGCCGCCCGAGCCGATCGACTGATAGTTGATCTGCACCTGCGGATGGAGCTTGTTGTATTCGGAAAACCACTTGGAGTAAATCGGGTACGGAAATGTCGCGCCCGCCCCGTTGATCTGCGTCTGCGCCCAGAGTGGAACGCACGCGAGCCCCGCGACGGCAAGCGCTGTAAGAGTTCTCTTCATTGTTGACTCCCCTGTCACAAGACCTTCGGTCCGCTACGGCAGAATGTACCGGACGTTCACGTACACCATGTTGAGCTTCGCGTCCGTTGGCGTGCCGGTGGGAACGGAGAATGGCGTCCGCTTGAGGTTCGAATACTGCGCCATGATCTGCATCCCGCCGATCTTGGGATCGCGGAACAAGGTCTGCGTCAGGCCGACCGTAATCTCGTCCACCTTGTGGTTGGCAGCCGTCGAGCCGGTGACGCCGTAGCCGATTGCCGTCTTCCCGTCCGCATCCAGCGTGGTGTTCTGATCGACCCGCACCAGGCTGTAATAGCCGTAGAGCAGCGTGTTGTTCACCGTAATTTCAGGTCCGTAAATGCCCGACCACGACTTGACGAGCGACATGCTGAAGTCAGGGTTCACGATGAAGTCCGGCACGCCCGTGTTGGCGATGTATCGGCCGCCGCCCTTCGAGAAGAAGTTCGTCGCGATCAACCGGAAGTTCTTGACCGGCTCGACAACGAAGTTCACCGATCCGCCGACGCCGGTCTGCGTAGACGACGTGTCGGTCGCCGGGTTGTAGGTCTTGAATCCCCTGATGAGGACCGCCGCGTCGATATGCTGATGCGTGCCGCCGGTCTTCGGGTCGAACGCGATCTTGCCGATGATGTCTGGATAGGGATTCGGCGTCGGGCTGGACGAGCCGACGTTGCCGCTCCCGGAGCCGGTGTTGACTTCTCCCGGGACGAACGCTTTCGGAAGAACGACGCCGCCGCCGACGTATTGCTCGGGGTTCTCGAGCGCGACTCCGGCCGCCACGGTGTCGGTCGCGTGCGCGATGAATCGGAATCCAGGCACGCGCCCCCACGGCAGCCCCATCTGGTAGTTCGTGTCCACATCCTGGCTGTAGAAGAGATCGCCGGGCATGGGTGAGAGACCGTTGCGATTGGGCACCATGAAGCTCCACGACTGGCCGCCGAGGAACTCGAACTTGCCCTGCTGGTACTGCGCCCAGTACAGGCGCATGCGCAGGCCGTTCGAGTTGCTCGTCACGTTCAGGTTCTGGGCCGTGTTGCCGAGAAAGTCAGCCTCGAGATAGCCCTTCACGCTGGCGCTGCCGACCTTGCTCGTTGCCTGCAGCGTGACGCGCGAGTTCTGTGCCGAAAACCGTGTCTCGCCCAGGTTTCCAGTCGCCGTGGGGACGCCACCGCTCGTCGTGAACGGAAAGTTGGAAAAGTTGGTGCTCAGGCCGTTGCCTGTGTTGGTTGATCGAAAGATCGCCGTCATGTCCATGAAGCCGCCGATCAGCAGGTCAGCGTCGCCGACGTGGATGGCCAATGGCGAGGTTGCCGGCTGCGCTGGCTGCTCTTCGGGTGCTGCGGCCTCGGCGGGTGGTGCCTCGGCGAGGGCCGCGGCTCTCGCGGCCTTCTCGGCGCTCGCGGCCAGCGGATTGCCGTCGTTCAATTGCGCAAAAACCGGTGACGACCCGACGACCAGAAAAAAGACCAGAAAGGTCGCGAGACCGAGTGACGAATAACGCAACGCTCGTGCCAAGAAGCCTCCTCACAAAGGGCGTAGGCCCTTAGAACAGTGACTCGCGAGCATATGCGGTTGATGTTTCGATGACCTTAACGGCAGGTTACGCCCCGGTTAAATCCTACCAATTCCGTCTCTCGCTCACCGGCTCGACGTCACGAGCGCCGGCGGGGCCGACGCGCGCGCGCGCAGATAAACCGCGCGGGCGAGACGCGGGGCGACGTGCAGGCAGAGGATCGCGAGCCGCAGCGTCCAGGGGCGTTCCTTTGCCGCTGCGAGGTGATATTGCGCTGCCGGGTAATTGCCCTCGAGAAGCCGCCGCTTGCCCTGTTCGATCTCCAGCCGGTCCACGAGCTGCATGGTGCGGATTCTGAGCGCCGTGCGCGACGCGGCGTCGAGCAGGTGGCGATGGCCGAATCGCTCCAGGACCGTCAGCGCCCTCTCCAGCTCGGTGACCCGGTCGCCGGGCGGAGCATCCGGGCGGGCCCGCCGCTCGGCCAACACCGCCCGCTGATAGGCGATCGACGCGCCGCGCAGTGCGAGGCGCAGCCACAGATCGAAGTCCTGGCCGCGTCGCAGCCCCTCGTCGAACAGCCCGGCCGCCAGGAGCGCGGTTCGACGGACGACGACTGTCGACAGGATGACGGTGCACCGCTGCTCGATGAGGGTGAGCAGGGTGACCTCGCCCTCGGAGGGCGCGTCCTCCATGAGGCGCCGTCTGGCGGCGGTCGCGTCACCGCTCACAAGCGCGTCCGCGTAGACGAGCGCGCAGTCGGAGTGGGCTTCGAGATACCCCACCTGCCGCCCCAGGAATCCGGGCAGCCAACGGTCCTCGGCATCGAGAAACGCGACGTACCGCCCTCGCGCGGCCAGAATGCCCGCGTTCCTCGCGACCGCCGCCCCGCGGTTGGCCGGAAGCTGCAGGTAGCGAATACGAGACGAATACGGGGCGAGCGCCGCCAGGAGGGCGGGCGTGTCAGGCGACCCGTCGTTGACGACGATGATTTCAATCCCGCGGCAGGTCTGTGCGAGTACTGACTCCAGGGCTGCGGCGATATCGGGCGCGGCGCGATAGGCCGGAACGATCACGGAAACGTCCACAGAGACATCCAGTGAAACGTCCCGCGCGCCCCCCGGCGGATCGTCCGCCACGACCGCTGTGAGCGGTCTTACATCGAAGTGACCGGGGCGTCTCGCGCCCGTCATGCCGCCGGGGTAAGAAGGGCGCATGTCCTACACTCTCACGCTTCACTGCGGCTGCGTGGTGTATGTTTCACGCAATCCAACCACCCACATCGCGCACACGCGCATTCTGCAGTCGCGGGGTTCTTCGTGCGCGAACCGCCGCCACGAGGTCGGCCTGCGGCTGTTCCTCTGGGAGCTGCTGCCCGGACCGGAGCGCGAGCCGGCCGACCGCTCGATCAAATACCACGGCTCGCACGATACAGGGGCGATGTGACGCCTCGGCGACAGCGAGATCACGTTGTTGTCGCTGGCGACGGCGACGGTCACCGCTGACGAGGCGCGCGCAGGACGCGCCGCGCCGCGCGATCGAGGAGCTCGGCTTCGGCCACGCGCCAGTACTCGGGGATGCAGGCAATCCGTCGCCCGCCACTGATGAAGAGCGCATGGGCGCGTTCGGCGATCTCGTCAGCCGTCGGATAGCTGGCCGCATCGCGCGCTCGATCGATCTGGCCGGGCGCTGCCCCTGAGCGCTTCTTCCCCATTCGTTCTGCCCCCCTGCACTCAGCCTGAGGGACGGTGCCAACAGCTGTATGTCGGCGACTTGACCCGTCTGTAAATTTGTGTCCAGGACGGCCCCTTCGTCGGGGCAGATGCGGGCGTTCGACCGCATGTTAATTTCCTGTGACATCTCGGAATTGCCTTGACGACTGCGTGCCTTCCCCTGCAAGTTCCCGTGGTTGCGCTTGCTTTCTGGATGTCTCCGCGGGAATTGCACTACCATTTTGTTCTCGTCGATCGGCGGTGCGGTCGCGGCTCTGCGGTGCGGAGGGGAGAGACACGATGGATCCGGTCTTCACGAAGACGTTGGTACGAGCTCAGGAGGTCAGAAGCTATCAGGTGGCGCCGACGCCAAACGCCGGCTGGGAAGTGTCCGAGCGATCCGAGCAGGATTTCGTGCAGCGCCAGTACTCCGACTGGCATCGCGTCGAGCGCGCGCTGACCCGATTCACCAGGGAGATCTCCGAGCTTCGCCGACAAGGCTGGGTTGACGCCTGATTCGCGCCGGTCAGAGCGGGGCCGAAGACCCATGTCTTCAGGCCTGCCTCAGAGCCTTCGGCCCGCCGCAGAGTCTTCAGCGCCCAGACCCTTCAGTCGGTTCATGAGATAGCGTCGAGCCCCTCGAGCCCGTCGAGCGCATTCAGCGTTCGGCGAGAAGCGTGCTGGCCGGGAATCCGCGGCATCCGCCGTGGAGCGCCGGTCACTTCTCACCGAACCCTGAACGCGCTCGTCACGCCGCAGCCCACGATCCCTTGCGGTACAGC
>DASZFS010000375.1:0-2078 GCA_035939575.1 Vicinamibacterales bacterium
TCGAACCCGACAATCCAAAAAACCCGGGAGGAGCGTTTATGGACTTCTTCCGCCTCAAGGATGGCAAGATCGTCGAGCACTGGGATGTCATCCAGCAGGTACCTGAGAAATCTGCCAACAACAACGGCATGTTCTGAGGCAGACCTCGATCGCGAGGCACGACCGCCGGCGAGGGCTCTGAATGGTCGCCGTCTCATTAGCTGACGCGACCAGGAGGTCGCGCGCCACGACCGAGTCCTGGCGAAAGCGATCGCGCGGCTCGGACCGCTCGAGCACAGCCCGCGCGGCCCCGACGGCCCCATTCGGGGCGCTCGCCCGGACGATCGTCTACCAGCAGCTGGCGGGCCGGGCCGCGCGAGCGATCTATACGCGCGTCAGAGCGACGGTCGGCCCGGCCGCTGACGCCGAAGGCGTTCAAGCAACGGATCCAGCCCTCAATCTGATTCCAACTGACGAACGTCGAGCTCGCCAAGGAGAGATCGCTCCTGGCTAATGGCGCAGCGCTTAGTAAAGGCCAACGAATCTCTCCGACGTCGTCGGCGGAATCCCTATCGTGGGACATTCGACCGCGAGCGATCTCCACGCGCGCGCCTCTCGCCAATCCTCGATCTTCTTGCGGAGGATAATCGGCTCAATGTTTATGCGGGTGAACTCGAAGTGCGCCCACCAGGGGCGCCCACCAATCGGGCCCGGTAAGGGCTGGTGGCTCAGCGGAATCCGTGCAGGTGTGTGCCGGTGCAATGTAATTGGCCTCGGCAACAACAATGCCTCGACGGATCGAGCGATCATCGAACGCCGCACGAACGGCCTTGAAATAGTTGGCGAGGCCGGCGTAATCCGTCTCAAAACCGTCCGGACCGTGGAAGCGGAACTGGCGCGTGTCGAAGTACGAATCGAGTTCCGCCTGATTGTCGCCTGAAACCTGAAGTTCGCCTGCCCTTCTGAGACGGGCGACGAGGTCGTCGCGTGTTCTAGGCACATTCTCGGTCATGCAGACGTACTCAGGTTCTCAACCAATCGACGCAAGGTCTCGTTCAGTCTTCGACGCCCCGCCGGCGTGATCTTGGACAGCATTCGTTCCTCAATCCCGAAAACCGTGTCGTGCGCGCCCTGGACTTTGGCGCGGCCCCGCTTTGTTAGCCGCGCCTCGATGACACGGCCATGATTGGCGTGCGGCGCTCGCTCGACCAGCCGAGCCCGCTCTAGGCCGACGAGGATCGCGTTCATCGTCTGCGCCGTGACAAAACAGCAGCGCGCCAGTTCCGCCCCAGAGAGTGGCTCGTCGGCTTCGAGGTGGGTCAACGCGGCGTATTGCGGGGTTGTCAGCCCCTGCGCTCGCAGGCCCTCGTCCATCGCCGTGCGCAGCGCCTGCTGGGCACGCTTCAGTTGGTACCCGACAAGATCCAACACCCGATCCGATGTGTTCATTCCACGCTTGCCTTGTTATCAGTGTACTGATATAAGTATCAGGACACTGATAATATTACTACGCGGGAGGCTCACATGGCAACGGACACATCGACGATTCGCGCGGGAGCCGAGATTTTCACCCTGATCAACGTCTTTTCCGTCGCGCCCGATCATCAGCAGGAGCTCGCCAACGTGCTGATCGAAGCCACAGAGCACACGATGCGCCATCTGCCGGGGTTCATCTCCGCGAATATTCACACCAGTTTTGACGGCCGACACGTCGTCAATTATGCGCAATGGCGCAGTCGCGACGCCTTCGAATCGATGCTTCGCAATCCGGACGCACGTCCGCACATGACGCGCGCTGGCGCCCTCGCCAGCTTCGATCCGATTCTGTGCGAGGTCGCACACGTGGACCATCCGTGAGGACCGTGGCATCGATCGACGGCGATGGCCGGCTCGCTGGAGACTCGACTCGGTCGCTGGCACGCCGCTTCTGGATCGGTGTCGCGTCGAGGGATCACGTGAACGTTGCAGTCAAGGGAGCCTTCTTACAGCTGAACCACGGAAGAAAGGCACCGCTGCGGCGGCTCAAAGCTGGAGACGGTGTGATCATGTACTCGCCTCGGACGGGATATCCCGATGGTGAACCGCTTCAAGCGTTCACG
>DASZFS010000376.1:0-3343 GCA_035939575.1 Vicinamibacterales bacterium
CGTCTCGAGCCGATCATCGCCGACGTCCCGCAGCGGCGTGCGCCATTGCTCCAGCACGTGCTCCATGTAGCTGTCGGCTTCCGCTGGGAGGGCCGGCGGCTCTGGTGGTATGCGGATCTTCGGATCTGGCAACTCAAGGACCTCGCACATCCACGTCATGTAACCGCGAGCGGCGCCGAGGACATGGCGGAGCAGTGTCTCCAGCGACGCGTACGACGGATCGTCAGTCTTGGGTAGCACGACCGATGTGGCCCGTGCCTGGTTCCAGACGACGAGGAAACGGCGGACGTGTTCATCGTGCAACAGGACCAAGGCTCGGACAGCCCGAGAACGATATGCGAGAGCAGTTGATGGCATCGTCACCACTAGGCTCCTTGTCGCCAGTCACCCGTGAGCGCGGTCAGCTCTCCGACGACGCGCGCGAACTCGTCGACGACCGGCGAGGTGCCTCGCTCAGCGTAGACGTTGACCAGGTCGGTGTAGTACTTGAGCGTGCCTTGCCGACCCAGCTTGAAGCGCGTCCAGACTTCGTCGCCGACGAGCCGGTAGTCCTTCAGAATCGACCGCGAATTCGCCAGCTTGTCGCACGCCGACACGAAGAGCACCGAACGGTTCAACTCGCGCCGCAGGCCTTCGATGTACCGTGCCTTCCGTTCGGCCGCCTGTGGCTTCGGGATTTCATCCGTGTCCGAGCAGCCGTAGACAATGTCGAGCACGGCCGTGCCGAACTGATCGCGGATGGTGGCGGCGTGTTCGACGCCTCCATCCTCGATGACGTCATGCAGAAGCGCCGCAATCGCTTCGTCCTCCGTCGCACCGTAGTCGAGCGCGATGGCAGCCACCATCAGCAGATGGCTGAGGTACGGAATGTCCGTGCCCTTCCGCATCTGGTTGCCGTGAACCCTCACCGCAAACGCTAGCGCCTGGTCAAACCTCTCTGACAGAATCACTCAGACCTCCTTCTCATCTTGACAAGACAACTGTAACGGACGTCTCTGACAGCGGAGGTCATACGCTACCTGTTCGCCGTATTCGGCCCCGGCCTTGGGGCGGGAGCCCCTTTCTCCTGATGCAGGTGCTACCATCAGGCAACCAGCTGAAAGGACGGCACACGTGGCACAGCGCATCACGTCCGAGCAGAACCCGTCAGCGGACCCGCGCATTCAAGTCACGTACGTGTGCAGGCGCTGCGGGGGGACGCACACCCGCTACGTTGACACGCCGGCGGAGGCGGAGGGCGTTCGGGCGTATCCGGTGTGCCTGGAATGTCAACACACCTTCGGACCCGAACCCGAAGGCAACTGCTGATCGGTTGCCAACTCGGGCACCCGAAAATTCGCGCGGTCATCTTCGGGGATATCGACGAGCTGCACTGAAGTCACGGTCCCGTCATGTCGACCTGATTCTCGCGGTGGGTGACGCTGCCGATTCCTTGATTCTGGAAGCGGCCGACGACCATGCTGCTCCACATGAACTCGTGTGCCATCGGCGGTGTCCTTGATGATCGGTCTGGAAGTCTGGCCCATGTTTGACAGATGCGCCAAGACTGGTATGATCAAGTCATACTTAGTCGCATCAGCATGGCCCGAACCACTTCTACGCTTACCATTTCGCTGCCGCCAGCAATGCTCAAGGAGCTGGAACGAGTGCGGAAGCACGAACACCGCACCCGGTCCGAACTCATGCGGGAGGCGTTGCGCTCCTACTTCTCGAACCGAATTTCGGAGGAAGTCCCGACCACCTCTGAACTGCGCGCGATTCGCCGAGGTCGAGCCGCAATCGCCAGTGGCGACTTTGTAACCTTGGACGAACTCCGCGATGAAGTGGGAACTGCTCCTCGCCGGTCCCGCAAGAAAAGCGCTTAAACGGATACCCGCCGCCGACCAGCGCCGGATTCTCGCGATCTTGGACGCGATGGAGCAGGATCCGTTCAGCGGGGACATCGTTCGCCTGAAGGCGCAGCCCGTCGCCTGGCGACGCCGCGTCGGCGACTGGCGAATTCTCTTCGACATCGAACCCGAAAAACGGCGCGTTCTGGTTCACGACGTCGTGAGGCGCACCTCGACGACATATTGATCACATGGTCGCTGGCGTTTGCGAAGTACGGTCCGATTCTCTACCGGTGCCCCGACCCGATGTGGGGACACGACGACTGATCGTCGAGCGAAAACGTCTGCTGCCGCTGGCACCAGGCATGGAACCGACTCAGTGACACTCGCAGGAAGCGCAGAGCGCCTGCCGGACGCGACAAGATGCGGATCCTGCGCGGCATGGATCGTGCCCGAGCCTTTGTGCCGTTAGAGGCCCTCTTGCACAGGCTATGGTTCAACAGTGGTAGTCCACGGCAATCGGCAGGCAGCCCCGGATAGGCGTGCATCAGTCGGCGAATCCTCCTCAGCCAGGCGACCTGCGCCTTGCGCTCGCGAGCAGTCATCTGGCCGAAACTGCTCATCAGGGTCTCTGAGCATTGTTCCCACTCACCGTGCGGCGTCACGATAGCCACGGGGTAGAGAGACGACAGCCGAACGCGACACAAATCCTCAGACCAAACCGCGTTGTGCCGGAGGAAACGGGGGATGGACCGCCGCGACGGACGAAGGCCTTGCTTTGTCATGAGCGTTCGGACTTCTCGTCCCCACCCGTCTGCTCTTCCGCCAAGGGCCCACCAGTCGAACTTGAATCCGCGCGCAAAGTCGACTCCCCACATTTGCTCTTCAGGCTGCTCGTATCGAAACATCAACGTGTCGAGTCGGGCAAACAGAGCGGCATCCCGAGCGACCACCGGCCGGATGGAAGCGCGCGCAGCGCCGAACGGAATCAAGACGGTGGCGAGCACGTGCACGTCGGGCTGGGAGGGTAGCAGGGAGCGCCCCACCATCACAACCTCGGCAATCGCATCGCCCCGGCTCTATGCCCCAGCTCGGGTTCTCGGTCGCCATGCGTACGACCAGCGCGGCGATATCCGGCTTGGTGCGCGGGCGACCGGGGTGGCGCGTCTTCGAGCCGTCGTACTTCTTGGCGACGAGTTTCCGATACCAACGGAGGATGGTGTCAGGGGTCACGATCCCAGTGATGTCCGCGAGGCGGCGCCGGCCGAGGACCTTGCCCTTCACGGCTAAGCGGCGCCGCTGGTCGTCCGTGAGGCACAGCCGTCGGGCACCGTGCGCGGCGCGGAGGACACGTGAGGAGAATCTGTTTGTACCTGAGTGTCCTCACGCTCGGCGAAATCCGCAAGGGCATCGCGTCTCTTCGCGATGCCTCGCACTGCGTGACGCTCGAGGCGTGGCTGGACAGCGATCTCGTCCTGCGTTTTGCGGAACGGATTCTGCCGATCGATCACGCG
>DASZFS010000377.1:0-5427 GCA_035939575.1 Vicinamibacterales bacterium
GCCGCGGCGGGTGGGCCCCGTCCGCTGCGGCAGGGCCAATCCGGCCAGGATGGCGCCGCTGCCCAGAATGCCTGCGCGCGGCGAGTCCGCCGGGATGGTCACCTTGCGGAAGGCCGTGCTGCCGGCGGTGGGCAGGCCATAGTGTGTGGCCAGCTCGTCGTTCACGAACGTGGTCTTGTTGTCGAGCAGCGACAGATAGTCGCCGCGCGTCGTGAACACCATGTCGATCACGCGCATCTCGAACTCCGTCCGCATCGCCGAACGCAACGTCTCCGTGAACGTCGGGAACATCGTCGGGTCCGGCTGCACGTCGTGCAGGTTGCGCAGCGCGTACAGATCGTCGACGAACGCCGCCATCCCCTGCTGCGCGTGCGGATCGGTCATCATCCGCTGGGCCTCTGCCTTCACGCCTTCGGCGGTCGACAAGCTATCCTTGCCGGCGGCATCCAGCAGGATGCTGTCGGGCACCGTGTTCCACAGCGTCGACGCCAAGCGGGATGCCATCTCGTAGCTGGTGTACTTGGTGCGACCGCTGTCCGCGGCGCTAGGAGCGCCGAGCTCGACCCGATAAAGGAAGTTCGGCGATTGCAGGATTGCGCTCACCGCGTACTGCATCCCGATCGTGATAGTGCCGCCGGACTGCCCGGCCAACGTCGTCGCCAGCGTGACGAGCCGGTTGGTCTCGTCGGTGGTCAGCGGGCGCCGGTACGCGCGCTGGCCCAGCGCCGAGATCGCCCGCGAGGCGCAGGTCGTGTCCGTTGCCGTCGTGGGCACGCATGCAAGCGCCGCCGTCGCCCGCGTCGGATCGGCGAACACCCACGACGCTGCGGCATTGGCGGCCGCTTCGTAGAACCCTACGCCCGACGCCGACGACACGATGCTGGACGAGCCGATCGACACGAACCCGTCCGTCAGCAGATCGGGATCCAGCGGGCCGATGGGCGCGCCGGAGCCGAGCAGATCGCGCACGCTGTTGGCGTACTGCGACGACGTGATGCGGTGCATGTGCGCGACCGGCTCGACTCCGCTGGGCGGCATCATCCCCGTCGAGCCGATGGAGCCGGTAGATCCGCTAGATCCATTGGGTCCGGCAGACGATCCGCTGGACCCGCTCGAGTTACCCTGCATGCTCGAGGCGCTGCCGGTTGACGCTCGCGGGCTGCTTATGTCACCGGTGCAACCGGCGCAGGATGCGATCAAGCCTGCCAGGGAAGCTCCGATGAAAAGTCGCGATGATAGCTGCGTCACGAGGTTTACCTCCGTCGACAGGGCGTCAAGCACACCGCTGCATGCGCCGCGGTGAAACGGCATGTGGCTTCGGCGCAGCGATGTCGCGGAGCGCGAGCGATGCGCAGAGAGCAGACGAGAGTATTTTCAAGCTCGATTGATCAAGGTCCGAATTGAACCAGGGCCCGTTGGCGTGCGCCGTGAACGAGCACTTGTGCGCGGTGATGTTGCAAGTGGCTCCCTCGAGCCCAATCCGCTCCTGGTAACTTCGTGGCTAGCAGCGGCCTCGGCGATCACTTGTTTTTTGATCAATCCTACCTTTTGCGACCATGCCTCCTCTTCCATATATGACCTCGTTGCCGCGCCACACTTGCCCGCGGAGGTGGGCGATGCTCATGCGTTGGAAGGTGCTGCGCATCTTCGCATTGCTCGCCGGCTTGATCTTCGTCTCGTCTCAGTGCGGAGGCTCGACGTACGCGGGCGGCGGCGGCGATGCATCAACCAGCGGAAGCGGTTCGAACGGGAGCTCCGGGTCCGGCAGCAGCGGCGTGGGGGATGCCAGCTCCCAAGCGGGTACCGACGCGGCGCTCGCTGACGGCGGTGCTTCACCCGAGGGTTCTGCTGGATCGCCCGACGGCTCTCTGGGGCCGTGCAACGTCGTTCCAATGGGAACGCGCAGCCCTCAGGTCTACCTCGTGAACGGCGATGCTCCCATGCGATCGGGAGGCGCGATTCGCGACGGCCTCTACGAGCTCGAAAGCGCCCTCGTGTATGTCGGCATGGACGGGGGCGCCTCGCTCCAAGGCCGCTCGCACGCGATCTCCATCGCTGGCCAAGAATGGGCGAGCGTATCGTCCTTCGGCAATTCGCCCACGGCCCGCCACAACGACCAAGTGACTCTGTCCGGCAATTCCGTGAGCCTGAAACGCGTGTGCGGGGATCCGGGGCAAGGCAGTCTCTTCGGTACCCAGGGAACGTACACGGCGAGTGATTCGGCGCTCGTTCTGAACTTCGCCGCAGGGGCCGCCTTTTGGGATGGCACGGCCGTTCTGACTTTCCTTCGGTCGTCGGCGGCAGACGCCGGAGCGGGCGGGTACCTCGGAACACCGTGCTCAAACTCGTACGCCTGTTGGCTCGGCGACGGAGGAGGGCCGGCAGTCGGTATCGCGTGCGGTGCAAGCGGCACGTGCGAAGCGTGCAGGACCAACGGTCTCAACGACCCTTGCCTCGGGCGGCCGGCGAGCGATCCGCAGGGTCCCGACTGTTGCTCAGGGTTGAGATGCGTGAATCAGAGGTGCGTTCTTTGACGTTGAGCGCCTCGGCATCGAGGATCAGCGCCCGCGTCGCGCAGCCTTTGCCTGTGCATCACCGACCTTGTCCACAAGCTCGGCGGAGGCCATCGAATGTATTGTGGCAGCGCTACCCCTCTTTGCGGCGGTAATGGGTCGTCAACACGCCGGACTTCAGGCGCGTCGTCGAGATGAGCTCGAGGCGCCGCACGCGCGGGAGGCCCTGAAACAAGGTCGGCCCGTGGCCGGCGAGGACCGGGTGGATGACGATACGGTACTCGTCGATCAGCCCCAGCTGCTCGAGCGCGGCCGAGAGCTTCGGGGAGCCCACGAGTATGCCTCGCGGGGTCTTCTCTTTGAGCTGCTTCACGGCGTCGTGCAAATCCCCCTCGACGCGGAGGGTGTTGACCCACGGGAATGCGTGGCGCGAGGCCGACACCACGTACTTCGGCTTGGCCTCCAGCTTGACCGCCCACTCCCGCATCGCTCGTGGCGCCTTCTCGTCGCGCGCCACCGCCGGCCATGCGCTCTCCATGAGCTCGTAGGTGGTCCGCCCGAACAGCATTGCTCCGGCTTCATCCATCAGATGCGTGAAGTAGTCGAGCATCTCGTCGTCCGCGATGCCCTCGCGATGGTCGTTGCACCCGTCCAAGGTCACGTTGAGAGCGAAGGTCAAGAGCCCCATGGCGCGGATTCTACGAAAAGCCGAGCAGGCTGCGGCAAACTTCCGATCCGCACGAACACTCGGCGCACGAAAATGATCTCAAAGCTGCGGGTCGAGGCCACTTCGAGGCCGCGGCTACGGTTTGTGCACGGCGTAGCGCACGTGGGTCGCACGCGGCGACGCGATGGTCTCGACGAGCTCGACGCCGACGTCGCGGCCGATGCCCGCGAACAGTCGTTGCCCGCCGCCGAACATCACCGGCGAGATCGCGAGCGAGAATTCGTCGACGAGCCCGGCGCGCAGGTACTGCTGGATGACGTTGGCGCCGCCGGCGATGCGGATGTCGCGATCGCCCGCCACCGAGCGCGCTTGGCGAAGCGCGCTCTCGATACCGTCGTTGACGAAGTGAAACGTCGTGCCGCCGGGTCGCACCCACGGCTCGCGCACCTGCGAGGTCAGCACGAACACCGGCGTGTGAAACGGCGCTTCCTCGGGCCACATCCGTTCGCCGAGGTCGAACATGCGCTTGCCCATGATGCTGACGCCGGTGCGCCGGAACGTCTGCTCGGCGATCCGATGGTCGTGGCCGGTGTCACCGCCCTCGCCGAGCTTCAACGTCTCCCGGAAGAATCGCGTCGCGACGAGCCAGCTCTGGAGCTTTCCCCACTGGGCACCCCAATCCTCGTAGGCAAAGTCGGCGGCGTGCTCCAGGTCCATGCCGGGAGGTACGAGAAATCCGTCGAGGGAAACGCTGACTTTGAAGAACACTTTGCTCATGCGCACGGGCCTTTCGCGGTGGGGTCTGCCAGTGTAACGATGGCCGGGCGCGCCAGTCATCGGTCCATGAGCGACAATTTCGAGCCCTTGGTGGAGGCCGCCCGCGGCGGCGACGAACGAGCGTTTCGCGCGCTGGTCGAACCTCTCGGTCGCGAGCTGCACGCGTATGCCTACCGCATGCTCGGCGGGTTCCACGACGCCGACGACGTGCTCCAGGAGTCACGACTCAAGGCGTGGCGCGCGCTCGCGACGTACGAGCCGCGCGCGAGCTTCCGCGCGTGGATGTACCGGATCGTCACGAATACCTGCCTCGACGTGCTCAAGGCGCGCTCGCGTCGCGTGCTGCCGCAAGACGTCAGCCCGTCGGTCGCGCCGGGGCCACCCGCGACCGCGCCGCGCTCCGACATCCTGTGGCTCGAGCCGTACCCCGATGCGCTGCTCCCTGCGGTGCCGGCGCCCGAGCAGGTCGCGCGGCTGCGTGAGGGCATCCGGCTCGCGTTCGTGCGCGTCGTGCAGGTGCTGCCGCCGCGCCAACGCGCCGCGCTGATCCTTCACGACGTCCTCGACTGGAACGTCGCCGAGGTCGCCGCCATCCTCGAGACCACCGATGCCGCGATCAACAGCGCGCTGCAGCGTGCGCGTGCCACGATCGCGCGCCCACGCGAAGAGTCACCCGCGATCGCGCGGCGCCACGCCGAGGTCGTCGACCGGTTCGTGCACGCGTGGGAGAGCGGCGACTTCGACGACTTCATCGAGCTGCTCGCGACCGACGCGGTGATGAGCATGCCGCCGTGGGAGTACTGGCTCGACGGCAAGGATGCGGTCGTGGCGACGATGCGATCATCGGGCACGTGGGACGGCGAGCCGCGCCCCGGGCGCTACCGGATTGTGCCCGCGCCCATGAACGGCGAGCCCGGCGGGCTAGCGTACGTCCGCGGACCCGATGGTCGCTACCACTCCGTCTGCCTCACCGTCATGTCGCTCGATGCCGACGGTCGCGTCGTCGAGCTCACGACGTTCGTGCTACCGGAGCTGTTCGCGGCCTGGGGCTTCCCACCGGTGCTCGGTGATTCCTGACCTGGAACGAAGAGGCGCAGGCGATGCCGACCGAGGGATTTCGCAGTGCGGGGCCTTCAAGTCTTCGCCAAGGCCGCGATGTCCGGGACCTCGACCACGCCCTTGGGCGCTCCGGAGAGCACGCACCGGATCATCGCCTTGCCCACGTCGTTCAGCGTGAGCGCCCGGAAGAACAGCGCCATGACCGGGAGCAGCGGCAGCATCACGCGGTAGCTTCGTTTGAGGTTCTTCTGCCCAGGCACGGGCTTCATCAGGCCGGGGCGGAAGTTGTAGACCGCGCGGAAACCGAGCCGCATCAGCGCGTTCTCCGCCTTGCCCTTCACGCGCGCCCACATGACCTTGCCCTGCTCGGTGCCGTCCGTGCGCGCGCCCGTGACGTGCACGAGAACCATG
>DASZFS010000378.1:0-12621 GCA_035939575.1 Vicinamibacterales bacterium
GCGTGCTGAACGCGATGCTCACTCGCGGGAGTGGTCACGTGCTGATCCAACGTGTAGCTCCTAAAGTTAAAAGGATGGCTCTCGGACGACGCGGGGTGGATTGTACGCAGAAGGCACAAGCGGGCGCAAGTGACGGTAGGCGTAAGATTTTAACCATGTGGTCACGGGCCGTTGCTCCGGTGGCATTTGTCGCGCTTCTCTCCGTGCTGGCGCCAGGGCCGGTCGGCGCCAACCCGGCGTCGGTCGCGCTGCGCGCCAGGGGCTCCAACCAGATTTACAACCTTGATCGCGACGAGGCAATCTCGACCTTCCGAGAGGCCATCGCGGCCGATCCGCAGGACGCCGGTGCGTACCGGGGCCTGGCGACCGCGGTATGGCTCAGCATTACGTTCCGCCGCGGCAACATGACCGTGGATGAGTATCTCGGGCGTGTCACCAAGCCGAACGACCAGGCGACCCCCGCGCCGCCCGAGGCCGTCGCCGCGTTCCGCGAGGCCCTCGACAAGGCCATCGCGATCGCGCGGACGAGGCTCGACCGCAACCGGCGCGACGCAGACGGGCACTATCAGCTCGGCGCCGCCGTGGGACTGCGGGCGTCGTACACGGCGACGGTCGAAGGACGCGTGGGCGGCGCCTTTCGTGACGCCCGCGAGGCGTTCACCGAGCACGAGCAGGTGCTGGCGCTCGATCCGACCCGCAAGGACGCCGGGCTCATCGTCGGCACGTATCGATACCTCGTGTCCACGCTTTCGCTCCCGATGCGGTGGATGGCATACGTCGTCGGTTTCGCCGGTGACAAGGAGCGCGGGCTGCGACTCATTCGGGACGCAGCCCAATACCAGGGCGACAACCAGGAGGACGCGCGAGCCGCGCTCGTCCTGCTCTACAACCGCGAGCGCCGCTACGACGAGGCCATAACGGAGCTCCAGTTGCTGCGGGAGCGGTTCCCGAGGAACCGGCTGCTATGGCTGGAGACCGCTTCGACCGAGCTCCGCGCCGGCCGGCCCGCGAACGCCGAGCGGCTCTTGAACGACGGCATGAGCCGCTTCGCCGACGATCGGCGCGCGCGGATGTTCGGCGAAGATGCGTTGTGGAGGTACAAGCGGGGCGCGGCGCGAGCGGCCCTCGGGCGGGCGGCGGAGGCGGAGGCCGATCTGCGCCTGGCGATTCAGATCGAGGGACGCAGATGGGTCCACGGTCGGTCGCATCTCGAGCTGGGGAAGCTCGCCCTGAAGGCCGGCGACCGGACGCGCGCGAACGAAGACCTTCAGGCCGCCGTCAAATTGTGTGAGGGCGATAATGATCCGGAGTTCGCGGAAGAGGCCAGGCGCCTCCTGAGATGAAGTCGACTCTCGCCGCTGCCGGAGCCATCGCTGGCGTCATCGTGGTTGGGACCGTCGCCGCGACCGTGTTGTTCGTCAGGAGCCGCATCACGACCGAGCCCGCGCGGCGGGACGAAGCGCTCGCG
Source organism: Vicinamibacterales bacterium (assembly GCA_035939575.1). Taxonomy (GTDB): domain Bacteria; phylum Acidobacteriota; class Vicinamibacteria; order Vicinamibacterales; family CAVVIG01; genus DATKHR01. The sequence goes on from DASZFS010000378.1 coordinate 1,469, forward strand.
GAGCTGGCGCAGACGCGGACGCGCTTCGCCGGACAGACGCCGCTGATCGAGCTGGCATCGGATGACCAGCCGATCCTGCACCCGCCGGCCGCGGCCGCGCCTCAGGCGCTCCACGCACTGCGGGCGCTGGTATACGATCCCGCCCGCGGCACCCTGTCGCGGATGGACCTCCCTGGCTGGGTCGTTCGGGCGATCTCGGTGGGGGGGCGCGTCAGGCTGGCAAATCTCGGTGTGACGGAGGCGAGCGACACGCCGCAGCGCCTGACGCTCGAGGATCTCGAGCGGCACGGCCCGGGCATCGTGATGGACATCAGCCGGCGGCAGCGGCAAATCCTCGTCTGGACCGACTAGGGCACCGCACAGACCATGGCGAGCAACAGCCGCAAGACGTGGATTTCGATCCTCATTGCCGCCGTCATCATCGTCGGCGTGCTGGCGGTGTCGGTCGTTGGCGGCACGATGTTCTTCATCTACCGCCACGTCAACGCGGAGCTCACGAGCGCGCGAAGCGCCGACGCGGAGTTTGTTGGCGCCCGCGCGCGGTTCGCCGGGCAACCGCCGCTCATCGAGATCCGCAATGACGACGAGCCGGTGATTCACCGGGACCTGATCGCCGCGGCGCCGCGGTCGGACCGGAAGCTCGACACGCTGCGCGTGCTGGCGTACGACGAAAGAGCTGGAAAGCTGGTTCGTGTCTCGATTCCCTTCTGGCTCCTGCGGATGCTTCCTTCCCGGAACCTCTCGTTCCTGAACGACCAGGGGATCGATGTGGACATCGACAGCGAACGGGTCCGGCTCACCATCGACGACCTGGAGCGGCGCGGGCCCGGGCTGCTGCTCGATCAGAAGGACCGCCGCGGGTCGCACGTGCTTGTCTGGACGGAATAGTCGACACTCCAGCCCCCAACAGGCCCGGATGGGTTCGGGGGTTCGCGCGGTTCGGGTGGTGCTCGAGGTGCCAAGCTGACAGTTGACAGCTCACTTCGTCGAATGGCAAACTCACAAAGTGATCTCCGCGGACATCTTCAAGGCGCTTGCCAACGCGCGACGCCTCGCGATCATGAACTGGCTGAAGGATCCGACCGCGCATTTCCCACCGCAGCGCGATGGCGATCTCGTCAAGGACGGTGTGTGCGGCATCTACATCGCGGACAAGCTCGGCGTCGGCCAGCCGACGGCCAGCGAGCACCTCCGCATCCTGACGCAGGCCCGGCTGATACGCGGCAAACGCATCAGACAATGGACCTTCTACAAACGAAACGAGAAGCGGATCGCCGAGGTGAAGCGCGCGTTCAACACCGCCTGGTAGCCCCCGCCGCGCCCTGAGGTGACGCGGCCCCCGCCACCGACCTCTCAAGAGGACGGAGCGCAGCGCACGCCCAGTTTCCTGGGCGAAAAAGCACGTCTCCGCTGGCACCTCCCTTGAAGAATCCCGCAGGCAGGTGGAGGTGGTCATGAACAAACGACACATGCTTCCTGCAGCGCTGCTGGCGGTTGGCGCGATCGCATCGACCACGGCATGCGCAACCGGATACGCATACGGCGCGCGCCCCCCGTACAACGACGGCGCGTACTACCGGGACGTGGAGCGGCAGGCGTACGACCACGGCTTCCGCGAAGGGCTCCGCGCGGGCGATCGGGATGGCCGCGACAATCGCCGGTACGAGCCGACGCGCCACGACGACTGGCGCGACGCGGACGACGGCTACCGGCGGAGCTACGGCGATCGCGACGTGTATCGGCGCTCGTTCAGATCCGGATTCGAGACCGGCTACGGACAAGGCTACCGCCGCTACGACACGGGCCGATATCGCGGGTGGTAATCAGGACGCGAGACGAAGAAAGCGCCTGATGCGCGCGATGAGCGTCGTCTGGGGCTCGGTCGCATCTACGACCGAGCCTCCGGCGGATCGCACGCGCGCAAGCTCGCGGACTCGAGTGGCCGTCGCCTGCGCGACCTGCTCGACAGCGGCCGGATGGGCCAGCACAAACCGCCGGAACGCCTCGGCGGTGATCTCGAGCAGCTCGCAGTTGGTGATCGCCCTGACCGTTGCGGTCCGCGGCGCGCCGGTCAGCAGCGACATCTCACCGAAGAACCCCTCGTCTTCGAAGCGAGCCACTTCCCGGCCGTCGGGATCGAGTGTCACGGCGGCTTCGCCGCTGACGACGACGAACATCGAGCTCCCTGGCTCCCCCTCCTTCACGACGGTCTCGCCGGGGGCGTAGGTCACCGCGCGGGCCTGATGCGCCAGGAGCGCGCGGGTATCGGAATCGAGCGGTGCAAATATCGGGACGAGATCGATCGCGGCGGCCGCCGCGGCTGCGTCGGATGAAGGCCTGAGCACGCCGGCGTCGCATGCAATCTGCACCTGCGTCGGATACGGGATGGTGATCCCGTGACGGCGGAACGCGTAGTAGATCAGCCAGCGCACACGATCCTTCACCCATTCGTCCCGATCGAACTCGCTGGTCCAGACGAGCACACGGTAGGTCACGGCCGAAGGAGCGAAGTCGACCAGCAGCACGTCCGGCTGTCGCTCGTGCGACACCATCGGCTCGTGCCGAAGCGCGTCGAGAATCGCCGACTTGACCTCGTGGGGCGGCGTCTCGTACGGCGCGCCGACATCCACTTCGAGGCGCGTATCCCGAAACGGCTCGGAGTAGTTCGTCACCGTGTCGCGGGCGAGCGCGTTGTTGGGCACGATGACGAGGTTGCCCGACTTCGTCCGGATCTTCGTCGCGCGCCACGTGATTTCGCTGACGAGGCCGTCCTTGTCGGCAATGCGCACCCAGTGCCCCACGCGGAACGGCTTCTCGATCTGGATCGCGAGACCGGCGAACAGATTGCCCAGCGTGTCCTGCAGGGCGAGTCCAACCACGACGGCGCCCACCGCCGTCGTCGCCACGATCTTGTCCTGCAGGACGACCGTCGCGGCGAGCGCGAAGAGCGCGATGACGAGCGCGTCCTGGACGATGTTGGGGAATCGATCGGGCAGGCGGTCAGCCCGCCACGGGTTGATTGCGAGCGCGATGATCGCGTTGATGAGACCCCAGGCCAGGAGCAGCGGTGAGAACGTGACAATCTCGCCGCGGAACCGCGGGGTCAGCGGCGCGTAGGTGACGAGCGCCGCAGCCAGGACGAAGACGGCGAAGACGATCGCGGAGCCGAAGAGTCGTCCGCGCACGTGCCGGTTGCCCGAGGCCGCGCGAAGCGCGATGCAGGCGGCGAGCAGGACGACGCCCGCGATCAGCAGGGGTTGCCCCTTCGCCGTGTGCGGTGCATCGGGCGCCTGCGGTGCATCAGGCGCCTATGGTACAGAAAAAAGCCCCGGAGGCGGTTCGACTGTCGTCGATGTCACCGCCCGCAGGGCTGGGATCGAGGGGAATGTATGACTGCTGGTACCGGTACGGGGAATCGAACCCCGGTCCCGTGGCTGAGAACCACGTGTCCTGACCCCTAGACGATACCGGCACTCGTGGGCAAGAACTCCTGATTTTAGCAAAGTTTGTATGATGGAGTCCATGTTCCGCTGGTCGGTTGGGCTCCTCGTGATGCTGCTGCTGGCCTTCAGCGGCGCCTATGTCGTCGCCGGTCGCGGGGCGCCTCCGAGGCTCGTCATCACAAAACCCGAAAAGTTCGTCGGCCAGGCCGGTGCGCTCGAGGTAACGGCCGAAGCACCGCGAGCCCGCTTCTCGACGCTGACCGTGACGCTCGAGCAGAACGGCAAGTCGACGCCGATCTTCACGCTCACCGGCCCGACGAACCCTGCGAACCCTGCGGTAACCGTCTCCTCGGTCGACGCGAACCACCTGCGGATCACGCGGCCAATCGGCAAGCGGGACCTCGCGGACCTGCAGCAGGGCCCGGCGACCATTGTGGTGACAGCGTCACGCCCCACCTTCCTCAACCTTCGCACGCTGTCGAGCAGGGCGACGAAGGACTTCCAGGTGCGGCTCGAGCCGCCGCGAATCGCCGTCCTCTCGACCAAGCACTACATCAACCACGGCGGGTCGGAAATGGTCGTCTACAAGGCGACGCCAGCCGACGTCGCGTCGGGGGTTCGCGTCGGCGATGCCGAGTATCCGGGGTTCCCCGCCGCCGGCGCCGGCGTGCAGGGCGATCCGACGCTGAAAATTGCCTTCTTCGCGCTGCTTCACGATCAGCCGCTCAACACGCGCATTCAGGCGTTTGCGCGCGACGAGGCAGGCAACGAAGCGAAGGCGGACTTCGTGGACAATGTCTTCGAAAAGCCGTTCAAGAAAAGCCGCATCGTCCTCGACGACAAGTTCATCAACCGCGTCGTGCCGGAGATCATCGAGCACTCGCCGGAGCTGAAGATGACGGCGCCGGCCGAGGGCAGCCCTGAGATGCTGCAGGCCTTCCTGAGGATTAACGGCGAGCTGCGAACGATCAACGCGGGCCAGATTTCAGCGCTGGCCGCCAGAACCGCGCCGACACGCTTGTGGGACGGCCCGTTTGTCCAATTGGGTAACTCGCAGGTCGAGGCCAGCTTCGCGGACCATCGCACGTACACCTACGGCGGCAAGGAGGTCGATCAGCAGGTGCATCTCGGGTTCGACCTCGCCGTCACCGAGCACGTGCCGGTGCACGCGGCTAACTCGGGCGTCGTCGTCAACGCCAGCTGGCTCGGGATCTACGGCAACTGCGTCGTCATCGATCACGGGATGGGCGTGCAGACACTCTACGGGCACCTGATGTCGTTCGACGTGAGCGTGGGCGATAAGGTCGCGCGCGGCCAACAGATCGGCCGGACCGACTCGACCGGGCTGGCAGGCGGGGATCATCTGCACTTCACGCAACTGGTCGGCGGGCGGATGGTCACCCCGGTCGAGTGGTGGGATCCGCATTGGATTACGGATCGCGTGGAGCGGAAGCTGCGCGAGGCAGGCAAAGGGGAGCAGAGCGGCAGCCAGGCAAGGTAGAATATGGGGTTGTTTTTCCCCATTGTCTTTTTTGTTCAGGAGAGGTCAATGCGCGTACGAAACGCCTGGGTTCTCGGAGTAGCGCTCGCGGTGTCGGTCGCGGCGTGCGGCGGCGGTCAGGATACGTCCAGCACGTCGGCGACGCCGGCAGCTGCGTCAGGTGGCCAGAAGGTCGATACGGCGACCGCTGGAATCGTTCAGGGCGCCGTCTCGCTCGATGGCGTCGCGCCGAAGAACGAAGCCATCAAGATGAACGCCGACCCGGTCTGCATCCGCGAGAACAAGACTCCGCAATTCCAGGAGACGTATACGGTCGGCGCCGACGGCAAGTCACTCGGGAACGTGTTCGTGTACGTGAAGGATGGGCTCGGGAACTACGTCTACGATCCGCCGACCGGGTCGGCGACGATCGACCAGAAGGAGTGCCGCTATCATCCGCACGTCTTCGGCATGCGCGTCGGTCAGACGCTGGAGATCATCAACAGCGATCCCACGCTCCACAACATTCACGCCTTGCCGAAGGGCAACGCGGAGTTCAACACCGGCCAGCCGATTCAGGGCATGAAGACGACGCACACGTTCACGGCGAAAGAGGTCATGGTGCCGTTCAAGTGCGACGTCCACGGCTGGATGAACGCCTACGTCGGCGTGTTGGATCACCCGTACTACGCCGTGACAAAGGACGACGGCAAGTTCGCGTTGAAGGACCTGCCGCCCGGCACTTACACCATCGAAGCCTGGCACGAGAAGCTCGGCACGATGACGCAGAGCGTGACCCTCGGCGAGAAAGAAACGAAGGATGTGAACTTCGCGTTCAAGCCCGCCGCGACGACGACCAACTAGACTCGTTGCTGGTCGCTGGTGGCTGGTTCCTGGTGGCTGGATCTAAACCAGCGACCAGCAACCAGTCACCCGCCAGTGATCAGCAACCCGGCAACCAGCAACTGGTCCATTGCTCCACAAGTTTTCGAAGTTCCTTGCCGCCTGCACCGTCCTGTTGATCCTGGCCGGCAGCCTGGTGACCAGCCACGACGCCGGGCTGTCCGTACCCGACTGGCCGACCAGCTACGGATGGAACATGTTCACGTTCCCGCCGTCGATGTGGGTGGCCAACATCCTCTACGAGCACGGACATCGTCTGATCGCGTCGAGCGTCGGCTTCCTGACCATCGTCCTCGTGGCGTGGCTGTGGATGGCAGAGCCGCGTCGATGGCTCCGCTGGCTGGGCGTGGCGGCGCTCGCTGCGGTCGTCGCCCAGGGGCTGCTCGGCGGGTTGACCGTCCTGTTTTTCCTGCCGCCCGCGGTGTCCACGGCGCATGCCGCGCTGGCCGAGATTTTCTTCTGCCTGACGGTTGCCATCGCCCTGTTCACGTCCCCCGGCTGGCAGGCGCCGCAGACTCCCGGCGACGCGGTTGATGATCCGGCGCTGCGCACATTTGCGACCGCGACAACGGTCGCCGTCTTTGTTCAGATTTTGATCGGCGCGACAATGCGCCACACCGGGGCGGGCCTGGCGATTCCGGACTTTCCGCTGATGTTCGGCCGCCTCGTGCCGGATCACTGGGACGCACGCATCGCAATCCATTTCGCGCATCGCGTGGGCGCCGGCGTCGTGGCGGTGATGGTGCTGGTGACCGCGCGGCACATCTGGCGGCTGCACACGGAACGCATGGATCTGGCGCATCCGGCGCTGATCATCATCATCTTCGTCGTGCTCCAGGTAACGCTCGGCGCGCTGACGGTGCTCAGCCGGCGTCAGCCGTCGATCAACAGCCTGCACGTCGTCGGCGGCGCGCTCGTGCTCGCGACCTCGCTCGTCATCACCCTCCGCGCCTGGCGCGTGCGGCTCGACGCGCCTCGCCTGGCGGCCTCGACATCGATCGGCGGACTCGCGCGCGCTGGCACCGCGCCGCCGGGCACGGCTGGCGCGAGCGCAGCGGCGGGGCCAGGGGAAGCGCGCGCGTGAAGGACGCCCGCGTCGCCGTGCCCGCCGAGGTCGTCGCGCCACGCGCGTCGAACGGGTTCGCCGACTACGTCAACCTGACCAAACCGCGGCTGAATTTCCTGGTCGTCGCGAGCAGCGCCGCGGGATATTACCTGGGCGCGCGCGGCGGCGTGGATGCATGGCGGATGGTCGAAGCCGTTGTCGGCACGGCCCTTGTCGCCGGCGGCGCGGCCGTGCTGAACCAGGTCTACGAGCGAGACACCGACGGCCTGATGCGCCGCACCCGCGGGCGTCCTCTGCCCGATGGGCGCGTCGGCCCGGCGGACGCCGCACTGTTCGGCACCGCGCTGTCACTCGCCGGCCTTGCGCTTCTGGCCGCGCGCGCCAATCCGTTGGCCGCGCTGCTCGCGCTCACGACCCTGGTCGTCTACCTCGCCATCTACACGCCGATGAAGCGGCGCACGCCCCTTGCAACGCTGGTCGGGGCCGTGCCCGGAGCCCTTCCCCCGTTGATTGGCTGGACCGCCTCGCGCGGCGCGATCGACGCGGGCGGTGCCGCGTTGTTCGCGATTGTGTTCCTGTGGCAGATACCGCACTTCATGGCCATTGCGTGGATGTACCGCGACGATTACGCCAGCGCGGGGTTCCCGATGCTGCCGGTGATCGAGCCGGACGGCCGTCGGGCGGGGCGCCAGGCGGCGGTCTACGCGGCGGCGCTGCTCGTGGCAAGCCTCATGCCGACGGTTGCAGGCGTCGCCGGGCGCGTGTACCTGGCAGTCGCGGTAGTGCTGAGCCTCGCCCTGCTCGGGCTGTCCGCCCGATTCGCGTCGACCCGCTCCGATCAGTCAGCCCGGCGGTTGTTCTTCGCGTCCATCACGTACCTGCCGCTGCTCTGGATCGCGATGATCGGAGACAAGCTGTAGTCCATGATATCGGTCCATGATCTTCCGGCGGTCAACGCGTCGCTCAACGCGATCTCGGGCGTGTTGTTGCTCGTGGCGTACGCGTTCATCCGCGCACGCAAGATTGAGCAGCATCGGAACGTGATGATCGCCGCGTTCGTCTCATCCTCGCTGTTCCTCGCCTGTTACATCATCTATCACGCGCAGGTCGGGTCCGTGCGCTTCCCGCGTCAGGGCTTCGTGCGGCCGCTCTACTTCACGATCTTGATCACGCACGTCACGCTCGCGGCGGCCGTGCCGCCGCTGGCGATCATCACGCTCTCGCGCGGCCTGAAGGCCCGATACCGGCAGCACCGCCGTATCGCGCGGTGGACGCTCCCGATCTGGCTGTACGTCTCCGTGACCGGTGTTCTTGTGTACGTGCTCCTCTACCAGCCAACCTGGCTGATCTGACGGCATCGCCCTCGTCGCGATGCCGTCGAGCTCGCGCTGGCCGATCGCGCGCTGGCCCACTGTGCTCAGCGGTGGGACACATGGCCGCTCAACCGCAGAAAAACTGACGGCCACGTTTCATCCGCGTGAGGATTCGTATGGCTCTGGTGCGACACCATACACCCGCTGACGCGCGGGCTACACGGTCGCCCGCGATCGATCGTGAAGACGCGACATTGGCGCGGACTCTTGATTGGTACGCCAGTTGCGCAACGCCTGCTGGTCTCACGACGGAGCACGCGTAGCAAGACACCACTCTTCGAGTCGTACGAGAGAGTCTGCCGCGAAACTGCGACCTCGCACAGCCATCAAGACGTCCCTCACGTCCGCGGACGAAGACGACGCCCGAGCGCAACGCGCTCATGCTGGCGAAGGCCACGTCGCCGCAGCGCTGTTTCGCCCGTATCCACGAGCGGTGAAGTCCAACCCCACGTACTGAGGAGGTCCAATGAGTCAACTCGCCGGAACGACATTTGGCATCGGCACACCAACGACGAATCCCATGCCGCCAATCGGCTGGTCCGCACAACAGCCGTTTCTTCAGGCCCAGCCGCTGCAGTCGATCGGATACGGCATCGGCGCTGCACCGCCCCCGCAGCAGATCGTCCAGTTGCTGCAGATCGTCGCTCAGCAGCTTCAGCAGGTGCAGGCTCTGGAGCAGCAGCAACTCGTCCATCTGCAGCAGCTCTTGCAGCTCGTGCCCGCGCAGCTTCAACAACTACAGCAGCTCGTGCAGATCGTCCCCCAGCAGGTCCACCATCTCCAGCAGGGGCAGCCCTTTGGTCAGGGGTTTTCCGGTCAGCTCGGTGCGGGGATACCGCCGCAGGTCTTTGCCGGACAGCCGATAGGCCAGGTGATGTAGAACGGCGAGGCCGGCCTGCGGTCGGTCGAGCGACCGCAGGCCCTTGTCAACAATATGTGAAGAGGCATCTTGCGAATAGGAGAATTCAGATGATGATCGAGCCACTTTTTGGATCGACTGCGCCGATGTGGACGGCCACACCGACGATCGGATTTGGATACCAGACACCTCTCGCCGTCGGCAACGGCCCTCTCTCCACGCCGTTGTTCGGCTCGAGGGGCATGCAAGGGGTCGCCGGTGGGGCCTCGGGGATCGCGCAGGGCATCTCGACCGGCCCGTATGGTGTCTCGACGCCCCCGGCACCAGCCCTCGTGCAGCCGTCGAGCCCCGGTCCGGTGTTCTCGTATCCGTCGGATCCGTCAGCCGTATTCGTCGGCGTACGCAGCGATGCGGTGACAGGTATGGTCACGGCGCCGTCGTTGCTCGCCGCGGTCGCCATGCGCCGCGGCCAACCGCAGGGACCGACCAACGATCAGGAGGTCGAGGACTTCATCTACGACGCGTTCGATCTGCTGCCTGGCGCAGCTGACGTCGAAGTCCGTTGCGAGGGAGGACGCGCAACGCTCACCGGCACCGTGCAGCACAAGCGCGTCAAGCGGGACGTCGGCGAAGTGGCATGGGCGATCCCCGCTCTCCACGACGTGCAGAACAACGTGACGATTACGTCTCGGCGGCGAGCGCGTTCGGCCGTCGCAAGTCGCGAGACCGAGGGCCCACCGAGCGTGACTGCTCGCAAGCAGAGCTGAGGCCCGTGAAGGAGGACACGTGAGCGTTCAGGATGCGCGCAGTCAGTAGAGAAGGTACTTCGCGCGCACCTGACGCCACCGCGCTTCGTCGGCGCGCCATGCGCCCGCAATGGCCGCAGGATCCTCGCCGGCTCGAATCTTCTCGAGTGTCGCTTTCGATCCGAGGAGCGTCGCGGCCTCTTCCAGCGTGAACCGCGATCCGTAGAGCGCCGAGAGCGTCGCCGCGATCTCGACGCCGACGCGCACAGGCTGGAGCTGCACGCGATCGGTGACGACCAGGAACACGCCGCGGCACACCTGGCCTGCGAGCTTTGCGCCGGGGGCCGGCGTGAAGGTGACGGGGTAAAAGCGGACGCCCGGCAGCTGACGTGCGTTGAGCGCCGAGGCGACTGCCCCCCCGTCCATCCATGGCGCGCCGATCTGCTCGAACGGCGCGCTGGTTCCGCGTCCGACCGAGATGTTCGTTCCCTCGATTGAGCCGATGGCCGGATACAACGCGGCCGCATTCAGGTTTCGCATGTTCGGCGACGGGTTGACCCACGGCAGCCCGGTCGCATCGAACCACTCGTCGCGTCGCCAGTTCTTCATCGCGACCACGGTGAGGTCGACGCCGAGGGCCTTCTCGCCGTTGAAAAGACGCGCGAGCTCGCCCATCGTCAGCCCATGCCGAATCGGCATGGGCAGGTAGCCGTTGAAGCCAACTGCGACGGCATCCTGGTATGGCCCCTCGACACCTGACCCGTTGACCGGGTTCGGACGATCGAGCACGACGACCGGGAGCCTGCGCGCCCCTGCCTCCTCCATCGCGTACGCCATCGTCGCGGCGTAGGTGTAAAAGCGCGCTCCGACGTCCTGCAGGTCGACGACGAGCGCGTCGATGCCGGCGAGCATCGCAGCCGTTGGACGCCGCGTCTCGCCGTAGAGGGAATAGATTGGGAGTCCCGTCCTCTCGTCACGAGACGAGGGCACGTGCTCGTCCAGCTGACCGCGAATGCCGTGCTCCGGACTGAACAGGGCACTCAGCGTGACGCCCGGCGCGCCCGCCAGCAGATCAATCGTGCTGACGCCCGCCCGCGACTGACCCGTTTGGTTGGTGACGAGCCCGATCCGCTTGCCGCGGAGCCGCGCGAACCCCTCGGACTCGAGCACGTCGATGCCGGCGAGCGTGGGACCCTGATCTTCGCGCGCGGCGTCACTCGAGAGTGCCGCCGCCGCGATCGTCGCGACACGCCCCCGGAGCGCCGTGACGTCACCCTTTCCGT
>DASZFS010000379.1:0-10213 GCA_035939575.1 Vicinamibacterales bacterium
CACCGGAACGCACGCGGACTATCACAAGCCCTCGGACACGGCCGACAAAATTGACTACGAGGACCTCGACCGCGTCGTCAACTTCGCGGCGGCCATCGTGCGGCGGGTGGAAGACATGACCGAGGCGCCGCAGTTCACAAAAGTGGAACAGCAGACGCAGCCCGGTGGCGGGCGCGCCGGAGTGCGCGTGTTCACTGGCACGATCCCCGACTACTCCACTGACGTGAAAGGCCTGCTGCTGAGCGGCGTGATCGGCGGAGGCCCCGCCGAGCAGGCCGGCCTTCAGAAAGGCGACGTGATCGTCGAAATTGCCGGCCAGACCATCGCCAACATCTACGACTACACCTATGCGCTGGATCTCCTGAAGATCGGTCAGCCCGCGAAGCTGGTCTACATGCGCGCCGGCCAGCGCCACGAAACCATGCTCACGCCAGCCGCCAGAAAATAGCCGTCTCGCAGCCGAGCGCGCTATGGCAGCCTTCCGGTGAGTTGCTGATAGAGCCGCCGCACAGCTGTTTCCCGTTGCGTGTCATATCCCGGCAGTCCTTCGTACTGGGGCCATCTGATGGCGGCCACGGCCTGATCCTCCGTCGCGCCGCGCCCGATCTCTCGTTGAACGGCATCGCGTACATCCACCAGCATTTGCCGAAAGCGCCGGAGTCCTTGTCGGGTTTCTCGCGGATCTTTGGGAATCGGTCCGTGTCCTGGCACGAATATGTCGGCTCCGAGCGCTTCGACGGCGTCGAGGGCGCGGAGCCAGTCGAGGCCGTACCCATCGGTGATGAACAGGAACTGATCGGCGAAGTAGAGCTCGCTCAAATAGACAATGCGATCCTGAGGCACGAAAATGATGCTGTCGCCGCGCGTATGTGCACGGCCGACGTAGAGAATCTGGATCTCCTTCCCCCCGTGATACAGCGTCAATCGATCCCGGAACGTCTGATGCGGCAGCCTGGCGACTTGCTCTTCGGCCGTCACCTGCTGCCGCTGCATCAACGCGAGAAGGTCCATGCGATAGTTCTCGTGCCCGATCTTCAGAACATCCGCATACGCGATATTGCCCTTTGAATAGTTGTCATGGAACGTCGAGGACACGAGAACGCGAACCGGCTGCCGGATGGTATTCGCGATGGCTGCTCGCTGCGCCCGCGCGACTGCCTCCGAATTCAAGGCGTCGAGCACGACGACTCCGTCGTTGGTGACGATGATCCCGCTGTTGTAGGTGGAAGAGCTGAACACGTAATGACCAGGAATGATCTGCCGCAACGGGCCTGGCGGCATGCGCTCCGTCGCCGCCGGGGCGCCGGCGCCCTGCGGCGGCTGTTGCGAAAATGGAGAGGCGCCGCTGAGGAGCAACAGGAATGCGCTCAGTACTGATTTTGGCATTGCCTCTCCTCCAAGACGTTACTTGGTCCCCGGCGCGATCTTGCGCAAGTAGTCGGCGAAGTTGAAGACGAAGACGACCTTGTCCTGGACGCCGCTAGCCTGGTCGTGGTCCTGGGCCGCGAGGACCGCGAGCCGCTTGCCGTCGGGGTGGAGGTCGTACGCGGTATTCGTAGCACTCGCACCCTGAAAGTTGGTCGACGACCAGAGCTGCGGCGTGTCGGCCCGAAACGACTCGCCGATGACGGTGTACGGCGCGACCATGATTTTTCCTTGACCCACCGGCAGCCGGAACAGCAACTCGTGCGTGGTGGCCGACCACCGGGGAAAGACGCCGCCCGCGGTGGAGACGCGCCATTTCCCGCCGGGACCGGGGAACGGACGCACGTACACATCGGGAGTGCTGCCGCCGGCCTCATTCGAGTGGTACGCAATCCAGTGGCCGTCCGGCGAGAACATCGGCGCCGACTCGGCCGCCGGCGTACTCAGAAACACGCTAGGCTTATCGGGCGTCCACCCGCGCGCGGCATCGCCCTCCATCGGCAGGATCATCAGATCCAGTCCCGTCGCGCCGCGATTGGCGTGGAACGCCAGGAACTTGCCGTTGGGATGCCACGAGAAGGGAACTTGGCTGTCCGGGCTGTCTGTCAGCCGCGTCACCTCGCCCGTGCCGTCGGCGTTCACCTCATACAGATTGCCCTCCTTCGCCCGGTCGGACGCGAAGATGATACGCCGGCCGTCGGGGGTCCAGACCGGGGCGCGATCGTTGCCCGGATCGAAAGTCAACTGCGTCATCGAGTCCCGCGCCCACTCGTAGACCCAGATGTCGAACTGCTTCCCGTCGAAGATCTCGAGCGCCAGCTTCTGGCCGTCGGGCGAGAACCGCGGATTCCCCCACTCGGCTTTCGTCGCGCGGAGCACCGACGTCTTGCCGTCGCGCGTCAGCCAGTCGATCGGATTGGCGGCCGTCGCGGCCGTGCTGGGCACATACACGAGCGTGCCCTCCGAGGACACCGCCAGTTGCGCGCCACCGGTTCCGCCGGGGTCCGCGGCGACGCCTTCGAGAGCCGGCACCGCCTGGCCGATCGTCTCCAGGCGATTGCGATCGAACCGCACGGCGAAGAGGGTACCCTGTCGCAGGTAAATCAGATGCCCGCTCGGCACGTACCGGCCGAAATGGCTGCCGCGGACGACCACCTTCGGCGTCCCGCCCGACAGCGACGCGACGACGAGGTTGGCGCCGTCCCAGTTCCCCGTCGATGAGTGCTCGGTGTAGAGCACGGCTTTCGCGCCGGGGAGCGCCTGCGGCCACCGCTGCGTCGTCGCACCTCTACTGAGCGTGCCGAAGACCACCGGTGTCCCACCGGCCGCCGAGACGCGCATGAGCGGCACGTTGGTCGTGTTGGTCGGTGTGAAGAGGATCGTGTCGTCGTCGGCCCAGGTGCCACCGCGGGCGTTAGGAACATCGCACAGATTGACTGCGGCGCCGCCGGTCACAGAGATCTTTTTCAGCTTGCCGCCCGCAAAGAACGCCAGCCATTGGCCGTCCGGGGAGAAGAACGGACTGGCCGCGCCCTCTGTGCCCGCCAGTGCCGCGGCCTGCAACTGGTCAAGCTTGCGGATGAAGAGGCGCGTCTGACCGGCCTGCTGTGCGACAAACGCGAGTGTGGTTCCGTCCGGCGACAGAATGGCCGATGCACCGAGGTCCGTCGGCAGCGACGCGTCGGCGCCGATGAGCGCCATCAGCTGGCGCGGCGCGGGTGCGGGTGCCGATCGCCACGGCGCCCACAGCACGAGAGCAGCAATCAGCGCAACACCGAAGATGCCGGCGAATACCCACGGCAGCGCTCGGACGGGATTCGTGGTTCGGGACTCGGGACTCGCGAAATTCGTGGAATTCGGAATTGCCGTTTCGAACGCGCCCTCCAGCGCCAAGCGCACATCGCCCATCGCCTGCACGCGCTGCTTGGCGTCCTTCTGGAGACATCGCTTCAGGTAGGTGCCGAGTGCGAACGGGAGTGTCGCGGGCAGCCGTGCCCAATCCGGCTCATCCCGAATGATCGCTACGAACGTGTCTTGTACGTTGTCGCCACCGAATGCTCGCTTGCCCGTCAGCATCTCGAACAGCACTGCCCCAAACGCCCAAATGTCGCTGCGCTTGTCCACCGCGCGGCCTTTAGTTTGTTCGGGACTCATGTACGCGGCCGTGCCGAGGATCATCCCCACGCCCGTCATCATGGAGGGCGTCGTCAGCGCGCGCGACATGCTCGACGACGAGCCGACGGCAGGCTCCATCGCTTTCGCGAGGCCGAAATCCAACACCTTCACCGTGCCGTCCGGACGGACCTTGATATTGGCGGGCTTCAGATCACGATGAATGATTCCTTGCTCGTGCGCCGCTTCGAGCGCCTCGGCGATCTGCTTCGCGATCGGCAGCGCCTCATCGAGAGGCAACGTGCCCTTCGCGATGCGATCGGCCAGTGTCGGCCCCTCGACTAGTTCCAAGACCAACGCGCGGATGCCGTCGGACTCCTCGACGCCGTAGATCGCGCCGACATGCGGATGATTCAGCGACGCGAGCATCCGCGCCTCGCGTTCGAATCGCGCCAGACGCTCGGGATCGCTCGTGAAAAGGCGCGGGAGGATCTTGATCGCGACATCGCGTCCCAGCTTGGTATCGCGCGCCCGATAGACTTCGCCCATGCCGCCCGCACCGAGGAGGGCCTGGACCTGATACACGCCGATTCGTTGGCCGACTAGAATCGACGGGGCGGGATCACTCGCGAGCCGCGCCGCCATGACCACAGCCGGTTCCGCCAGAAATGCCTCCGCCGACGCCGGTTGCGCCAGCAACGATTCCACCTCACGCCGCAACGCCTCGTCGCCCGCACACGTTTCTTCGAGAAACGCCGCGCGGTCGTCTACATCCCGACCGAGCGCAGCGTGGTAGAGCCGCTCAATACGGTGCCAACGTTCGGACGTCACGCATCACCGCGAGCCAACGACCAACGAGCAGTCGAGCCCGATAGGACTTCGCCCGTGCCGCCGGTACCGATGGCAGAGAGAATTTTGAGCGAGCCGAGGCGCGTGCCGATGCGCAGGAGCATGGCGAAGCTGATTCTAGCGACGGAACCCCTCACGACCCAAGCGGGTTAGGGGCGTCGGCAACGTACGCGGTCACGGGATCTGCCGCTTAGCCGGTTCCATTCCGAACTTCTTAATAGCCGCCATTGCGCTTTCAGATGAGAGGAACGCGATCAGGCGGTTGCCCGCTTCGGATTCGTTCGATCCCACCACCACCGCGGCTGCGTACACATTGACCTTCTGAATTGCCGCCGGGATCGTGCCGACGACATCCACGCCGGGCACAGGAAGAAGCTCACTCACAGGCTGGATCGCGATCTCCGCGTCTCCGCGGGCCACGGCCGCCGCACCGGCGGTTGTGCTCTTCCCGGCCATCTCATCGGCGATGCCGAGTCGCGGGAACAGCGTGGTCGTCAGGTACACGCCGCTCGTGCTGCTCGTAAAAGTGACGGATCCCGCGCGAAGCAGCGTTTGTTTGAAGGACTCGACCGTGCTGATATCCGGCCTGGGCGCTCCGGCGCGGACAGCCAGTCCGAGAGGAGTCTCGGCCAGATCGGTGTCCGTCCCGGGGACGATCCTGCCTTCGGCCATAAGCTCGCCGAGCCCTTCCCTGGAGAGGATCACGACATCCGCCGGCACGCCACGGAGAAGCTGAGCGCCGATGGTGTTGGGGCCATTTCCAAACGAGCCACCCGACGACGTGATGACCTTGATGCCGGTCGTCCGCTCGAACTCCGGAAGGACCTCGCGATAGGCGGCCGAGAAGCCGCCGGAGATGATGACCTTGATCTGGGCCAGCGAGGCGGTCGGCAACGCGAGAACCGCGGCGAATGCAGACGCGGTCGTGATGCGCCTGTGCAACCGCCTATTCACGTGGGCTAATTCCTTCTCTCGAGCGCCCGCGCATCGCGGAGAATGTTGCCGACGGATCGATTGCCCTCATGGCACGCGTACTCAAAAATCCGGTACGTGGGGTCCCGGTGCAGCGGGACCGACACCGTCCAGGGCCGCGTGTACATCTTCGAATCGTCGATCGTTGCCTGATAGTCGATCGTGTCCGGGTCGATTCGCGTGAAGCGCTCGACGACATGCAGCGATTCGGTTTGCGGGACGCCCTTGATGCGTCCTGCTGCCGCCTGCGTGGCAATCCACCCTTTGTTGTTGTAGTTGGTCGTATCGACAACGAGCGTGTTCCCGTCCCAACGGCCGCGCGGGTCGCCGTTCCACAGGCGCACGGTATCGGGCACATGCGGACGTCCGTCGATCGGAATGATCCGCGCTTCGTGAATCATCTCGTAGTGGATGACGACGTAGCCCCGCGTCTGAACGATCTGATACGCGTTGTTGTATCCCGCCGGGAACATACCGGCCGGCACGCCTCGCGTGATGCAGCGATCCCACACGCTCATGAACTCGTACGAGTCGCGCTCGTGCGCGCGGTTGTCATCACGCGCCGCTTCCGCTTCGGGGCGCAGCGGCACGCGGCCGTCCGGCGGGTCGATGACGAGCGAGGTGCGCCTCGTCGACACCACGCGCTCGCCCGAATCGAACCACACCTGGTTGTAGCTGCCGACGTCGCCTGGACTCGGTTCCGCGTCTTCTTCGCGGCGCGTCGTCGCCTGGCGCTCGAACGCCCGGGCCTCCGCTTCGGTCAGAAACGCCTTGTCGCGCAGGCTCGCCGGGCGTTCAAATGGGGTGATCGTCGCATTGGTCCAGATGCCCTGCAGGTCGGGTTGGCCGTCAGGCGTCCGGGGCGGAGTCCATCCTGTTCCCGCGACGGTCGAATGCGCAGCGAGACTGGTTCCAGCGAGTGCGGTCGCGACCACGAAGGCCAGCCGGATATGTCGAAGCATCTGTCCTCCTGGAAGACGTGAGACGTCGAGGCGGCGCTCCGCAGGTCGTAGCTTACAGCATCGCGCAATTGACAGCCCCGCAAGACGGCCATAACCTGCGGGCGGGCAAGGCTCGACATTTCCATATTCAGATACTCCGACATTGCGACTGGGGAGCCACCTGATGCGATGCACGTGTCCTCTATCCCTTCTGCTGTCCCTGGGGCTTGGAACGCTCGCGGCCGCCGCCACTCTCGGCACACAAGGGCTGCAACCATCGCAAGCGCCGTGGCGGGGAGCAGGCCAGCCGCCGTGCGTCGGATCCGACGGCGGTTTCTATCAATGCCCGCCGTCGCCCCGGCCTGTCGCCGTCCGCGCCGGCCGACTGTTCGACAGCCGGGCGGGCGTGATGTTGACCAGGCAGGTCGTCCTCCTGCTCGGCGATCGCATCACGGCCGTGGGCCCCGACTCACAGGTCACGATTCCCGCCGGCTCGGCGATCGTCGACCTCAGCGGCGCGACGGTGCTGCCGGGATTGATTGATGCCCACACTCACATGTTCAACACCCGCGGTCCGAAGACCACGACGGAAGCCGCGATGCTCATGGCGATCCAGAACCTGCAGGCGGACCTGCGGGCGGGTGTCACGGCCGCGCGCGACATGTCGACGCACGGCAATGGCTACGGGGACGTCGAGGTGCGGAATGCCATCAACGAGGGCCGAATCGAGGGCCCGCGGTACCAGGTCTCGACGCTCGGCATCGTGTGGGGCGCGGCGCCCGCGACCGCCCCGGCGAACCCGCTGGCCAGCACGGTCGTGCGATCGGCGGAGGAGGGGCGCGCAGCCGTGAGGGATCAGATTGCACATGGCGCGGACTGGATCAAACTGTATCCGGCGGGCAACTACTCGTTTTCCGCCACGGGCGAGCCGCAGTATGTCGTGACGTACCCGCTGCCGGTGCTGCAGGCGATGATCGACGAAGCGCATCGGCTCGGCAAGAAGACCGGCTGCCACGTCTACGGAGGTGAAGGCGAGCGAAACGCGATCGCGGCCGGCTGCGACACGATCGAGCACGCCTGGGCCTTGACCCAGGAACAGGCCGACACGATGGCCGCCAAGAAGCTCTACTTCGATCCCACCATCGTCCGCTACACCGAGCCGTACATGGACGACAACGACCGCAAGAACACCGGCGGGCGGTTCAGGATGATTCCGATCATCGAGAAGGCCGTGTCGATGGCGATCGCAACGAAGGGTCTCAAGATCATGGTTGGCAGCGGCGTCGACGGGGCGACCTTCGTGCACGGCACGCAGGCACTCGAGTTCGAGGCGCTGGTGCGTCGCGGCATGAGCCCGGCCCGGGCCATCCAATCCGGCACGGTGATCAACGCGGAGGTGATGGGCTGGCAGGATCAGATCGGATCGATTGAGAAGGGCAAGTATGCCGATCTCGTGGCCGTTTCGGGCGATCCGCTCGCGGACATCACGGAGCTCCAGCGGGTGAAGTTCGTCATGAAGGGCGGGAAGGTCATCAAGAACGAATTCTCGAGCGGACGATGAACATCAGCCCCATCATGATCAGTGTCGCTTCTGCCGAGGCGCCTATGAGATCAGCGTCTAGCGCTGGAATGCGTAGGAGACCTTCACGAAGAACTGATGGTCGAGCGGGGCGAGGCGGTGCAGGACCGTCAACTCCCGGTCGTCACCATACCCGACGAACATCACCGACTGCCAGTTGATCTTGTAGGCCAAGAGCGCCGAACCGCCGAAGTCGCCGGAGCGCGCCGTCGTGGTCGTCGAGAGATACAAGCTCGGGTCGCGCGTGGTGGACACGTACTGGCCGATGAGGCGGACGAACAGCCGCGACGTGAACGTGTAGGTCCCCTTCACGCGTTGGACCCGCTGCGTGAACAGCGGCACGCTTCGGCCGAGTCGATCGTCGACCGACAGCCGGCGCACGTTCTCGATGACGTCGAGCGCCAGGTGATCGGTCGGCTGCAGCGTCACCTCGCCGTTGATCGTCGGGCCGCGGGCAGGCCGCGCGTTGTCGAAATCGATGTCCTGACCGAGCGTGCCGTTGACGGCGACGAGCGCCAGCTTTCGCGACGGGCTGAACTGAACGACGTAGCCGAACTGCTTGCGGCCGATCACAGGCCCGCCCTCGCCGGCGCGCGTGCGGTTGTCCACATAGCGGAACTGCACAAATCCGTTCCACTTCGTGTCCATGCCCAACCCCGGTTCGACGTCGCGCGTGATCACCGCACCGGACGGCTCCGCCTGGTAGTCGACGTTCAAGAACGTCCGCTCGCGCGTGATCAATCCGGTCGGGTACACCTGCCATCCGGTTTGCGCGGCGGCCTCGCGGTAGCCGACCTGCGGAATGAAGCCGGTGTCGGCGCGAAAGCCGCCGCCGACGTCGGCGTACTTCGTGTACCAGTCGAGATGCCGCGTATTGTGATTCCAGTAGGTCTGGAACGCGCTGCCGCGCAGCGCCTGACCGTTCCACTCGCCGGCGAGATCGGGACGGTTCGGCGTCTGCGTATCGCTGTACAGCCACTGGCCGGTCACGACGTCGCTCGCCGACCGACGCCACTGAAAGTCGGGACCGTACACGCGGTTGTGGGCATCGCTGTCGCGCGATTCGCGATCCGTGACCATGGCGCCCACAAACGACAGGCCAATATCGCGCTTGGCGCGGCCAACGAACACCGTCGACGTGAAGTCCTGGTTTGCCGACGACGACGCGTTTGGTCCGGGCAGGATTACACTGCCACCGCCCTGGTCTTCGGTGACGAGCGCCGTGTAGCGGAAGCCGGCTTCTTTCCCCGTGACGCGGCCGCCCCACTCAGGCGAGGTGATCGTGCGCGTGTAGACCGCCTGGAACGGCGTCTGAAACAGATCGACGCCCTCGAGAAAGAACGGCCGCTTCTCCGGGAAAAAAAGCGCGAAGCGCTCGTTCGCTGAGATCTGCGCCGTGTCGGACTCAACCTGTGAGAAATCGGGCTTGAGCGTCAGATCCATCGCGTTGTTGGCATTCGGCGTGTACTTCAGGTCGAGTCCGATATGTGCCTTCGAATCAGCGAGGAGTGGTTCGCCCAGCAGGGGGTTGCCATCGGCATCGTCGGGCGCCCGCGCGGCGACGGAGCTGCTGACATATGGCGCCACGACAATGTGTCCGCCCGCGGGCAGATGATCGAGGCCGAGCAGGCGGTTCTCGCGGCAGACCAGGCAGTTGCTGTTCTTCGGCAGCCGGGTGGAGAAGAATTGATAGTGTGAGGTCCGCGGATAGTTGCGGAACAGGATGATGCCCCACGTCTGGGGATCGACGTTCTTGTAACGAAGGCTCGAGAACGGAATCCGCATTTCCAGCGTCCACCCGTGATCGTTGATCTTCGCGGCGGAGTCCCAGAAGAAGTCCGGCGACGCGTTCTCGCCTGATGCGTCGTCGGTGACGGCATCGTATTGGACGTTGCGCGGCGAGACGAAGAACTCGAACGCCGTGCGTCCGCTGTTCAGCGGGTCGATGAAGATGCCACCAAAGTCGGTGCTGTTGCCGTTCAGGTTGTCGTGATCGCCGAGCGGTGCGCGGATGGCGCGGGGATTGGGGTCGTCGAACTCGAAGCCAACGTAGAGAGACCGATCGTCGAAGGTCAGGAACCCGACGCTACGGACCGGCGGCTCGTTGTTGTCGCCGGGCTGGACCTCGTACCACTTCTCGACGCGCGTGGCTGAACGCCAGGCTTCATCCGACAGTTCACCGTCGATCTTGATAGGCCCCGACGCGCGCGAAATGTGAAGCGTCTCGCCCGCCAATGAAGACTGCGCCGCCGCCGGCGCTGGCAGGGCGGTGACCAGAGCCGTGACCACCAAGCCGAGCCGGGTCCACGTCATGTCTCGAATCTGGTGTCATTCT
>DASZFS010000380.1:0-2592 GCA_035939575.1 Vicinamibacterales bacterium
GGGAACCCGGGCTGGTCCTTCGAGCAGCTGCTCGACGACTTCCGCCGCCTTGAGGACGATCCCGAGGGCGACGCGCGCTACCACGGTCGGGGAGGTCCGGTGCCGATCCGCCGCTACACGGATCGTCTGAGCCTGCTGCACCGCTCGTTCGTTCGCGCGGCGACCGCAAGCGGCTTTCGGCGGATCGAGGACATGAACGGCCCCGATCAAATCGGCGTTGGCGTCCTCGCGACGCAACGTCGTCGACGGCGTCCGTCAGAACGCCTCGATTGCGTATCTCGAGCGCGCGCGCCGGCGCGAGAACCTCGATATCCGCGGTGGTGCTGAAGTGGATCGTGTGGTGATCGAAGAAGGACGGGCGGTTGGCGTGATGCTCACGTCCGGCGAGCTGCTTCATGGAGACCACGTTGTTCTCAGCGCAGGCGTGTACGGCAGCCCAGCGATCTTGATGCGCTCGGGCGTCGGACCAGCCGAGGAGCTGACCTCGCTCGGAATCGACGTGGTCGCCGATGCCCCAGGCGTGGGCGCCCACCTGGTCGAGCAGCCGATCTTCACCGCGGTCTATGCGGGCCATCTCGCGAAACTGACAGAGCGGACGCCGCCCGTGCAGACGATGATGACCGTCGCCGAACCCGGCAGCGCGGGTCGCGCGTGGCTGCACGTATTCCCGACCACATTCGCCCCCGGCGAGATGAGTCCAACTGGAGTCGCCTTCGAGATGAACGTCGCGCTGCTCAAGCCGCGATCACGGGGGCGAGTGACGCTCGTCTCGCGGGACCCCAAGGTTCCGCCGCGGATCGACATCAACCTGCTCGCCGACCCCTGGGACATGGCTTCGATGGTCGAAGGGATCCGCCTGGCCCGCAGGCTGGTCAGCACCGCGCCGCTCGCCTCGCTCCACCGGGGCGAGGTGTCCCTCGGCGACGCTGTCGGCGACGACGATGACGCAATCACCGCGGCTCTGAAGGCAGGCGTGGCCTTCTGCAACCACGCCAACGGCACCGTGCGCATGGGCCCGCGCAGCGATCCGCAGGCCGTCGTGGACGCGACCGGTGCTGTGCGAGGCGTCGCCGGTCTGACTGTGGCCGACGCATCGATCATGCCGACTCCACCATCCAACCCCACGACGCTGACGACCTTGGCGATCGGAGAGAAGATCGCACGCGATCTGCGTACGCAACTCTACGCTGTTCGCCCCGCCGTACCGGCGGCGGCCGCCACCGGTGCTGGCTGATTGGATCCATGGACTAGGCATCTGGCCGCGTTCCGAATCTATCCCACGAAAATCCCACGGATTCGTATTTTCATGTCAGCGACCACTTCGCAGGCCAGCACCCGGATTCGGCCGTCGTCCCAGCTAGCCGGCTATTCGGTGTTACGGCTTCGATCTGCAAAGTTCGTAGTGGACGCTTCTCCTAGGTCTCATAACCCGAAGGTCGGAGCTTCAAATCCTCCCCCGGCAACTCAGAGGCACGCCACTCGGAGATCCGCAGGTCAAAGTGGGGCTCTTGTGGACATCCTCGGTGGATTACCCGCGCGGCCCGATCAGATGCCCGGATGGTGCTCCAGCCAGTTCAAGCTGCGCGCACCCGCGTGATGTGGTGCAATCACGAAACAGACGCGGTCGGGACCTCTCGCAGGGAACGGTTTGCTCGTGTACTTGAGGGCTATCTGGTCCATATGCTGGCAGTCATGGTCGGGGCGTATCTCGATGACGGTTCCTTGGAGCGCGGCCATCCGATAAGGGTTGGCGAAGTCGACTACCGAGAGCGCGACGTTCGGGCGAGCCCGCATGTCCTTGGCCTTCCAGGTGTGATCCGACGTGCACACGAGCAGATGGTCCCCTTCCAAGCCAATCCAGACCACATGGTTTCGAGGTGATCCGTCTCCTCGGAGCGTCGAGAGGTGAACGTAGTTCGGTGCATCCAACAGTTGGCGAACTTCTTTTGGTAACCGGATTTCGTCCACGGTCCTCCTAGGTCTTTGTTTGTCAACATCAAGGCTCGTCGGCCTATCTTTGCAACTAAAAGCCAACTCGGCTCCGGCCGGTTTGAAGCTCTGCGTCATCTCGAATCTGGAAGCCGCCCTGTGCACTGAGTAGCCATTGGGACCTTTCTGAGCAGGACGGTCAGGAGTCGGCTCATCGGTTAGGTTCGGCCAGAGTGGATGTTCGTTACGAGGATGGCCCGAGCCAGAACAGTTAGTCGGTGACCCGAGATGAAGATTCGCTCCGGGGTTGGTCGCTCTTGGCCGTGGCTGATTCTTGAGACCCTGGCGGTCGTCGCAGTAGCAATTGCTGTCCTGGTCGCACGCTCCACAATCGCCCGGTCACTCGCGGCAGCCATCAACGCAGATGGGTATTGGGTCGCCGCCACTTTCGCGTGTGAACTCATATCCATCATGACGTTCGCCCGTACGCAGCGGATTGTTTTGCGCTCGATAGGCGGTTACATCTCGATTCCGTGGATGGCAGCAACGGCCACCATAGGGAACGCGATTTCTTTTACGCTTCCCCTAATCGGACCGGGAGCCGGCACCACCTTCACGTTTCGGCGCTTCGTGAGATTCGGAAGTGATCCGGCGGCGGCAACG
>DASZFS010000381.1:0-3707 GCA_035939575.1 Vicinamibacterales bacterium
CGAAATGATATGCGGATGAATGTCGACGTACTGTGAAGGTGCCATATTCACCCCAGGGAAGATCGAGACTCTCGTGCGTACTGGATCAACGCCGCCGCGCGGTAAAGGCCGTGCACGAACTTGCCATACGGAAGCGTCACGAACAATGTCAGCACGATCGCGAGGTGGACGATCAGGAGCATTCCCATCGCGGCGCTGTCGCGGAACGCCAGGAGCGCGAGTCCCGTCGCGCTCGTCAGCACCAGCAGCAGGATGAATCCGCGGTCGAGGCCCTTCTGTTCGGGATCGACGGTGGCCGGATCGCGACGGTGGTGCGTCGCCCAGAGCCCCACCGGTCCGACGACCAGGCCAATTCCGCCGATCGTGCCGAGGACCACCGGCACGCTGAAGAACGGATACGGCGCCCTCCAGTCGAGAATCATGTGGTACGCCGCCGCCACGGTCGTGGACGCGAAACACGAGAGGAATCCGTAGAAAGTGAGGTGGTGATACCAGCGCCGCCACGGCGCGCGCGCATCCTCCTCAATCGTGCAGTCATCGCCGGAGCCGTGCAGATACTTAAGGGTCAGCGCATCGCGCAGGCCGGCGCCGATGCCGCGCAACTGCGCGGCGCCCGATGGACCTCCAGTGTCGTCCGCGTATCGTTTGACGGCGACGATCATGGCCGTCACGACCAGCGCGAAGACCGCTCCGAACGCCCCCACCATCACGCCATGTGGAACGACGCCGTAGAAGTCGGCGTGCTCACCGGAGACGATCAGCGCGCGCTGCGCGATCATGCGCGTCGCTCCCAACATGCAAGCGATCAGAAGGCCCGCGACGCTCAGAACGGTCGCGACGCCATGGAGTCTGAACGCGGATCCGAGCGACCGCGGCCAGCAGTACTGTTCATAGGAGCGCAGCCGGATCCGGGCCAGCGTCAGCGGGACGTTGACGGCGAACGGATGCGGCGGCGCGTACTGACACGCGTGAAGGCATTCCGTGCAGTTGTGGCACAGGTTCGCGAGGTAGTTCATGTCGGCCTCGGCGAAGGTCTGCCGTCCCTCCATTGCCGGGAACACCGCGCAGAAGCCCTCGCAATATCGGCAGGCGTTGCAGATCGTCATGATCCGCTCGCCCTCGAGAATCAGATCTGCTGGCGGCATTGGACCGCGGCCTCCTTGCCCGCAATGCGCCCGAATGCGGTTCCAATCATCATGCCCACGCCCGCGACGTATCCTTCACCGAGAACGTTGCCCGCCATGATTTCGCCTGCGGCGAAGATGTTGTTCGAGGGCGCGCCGTCGGGCATGACGACCCGCGCGACCTCATCCACTTTCAACCCGAGATATGTGAAGGTGATGCCCGGCCTGAGCGGATAGCCGAGAAACGGCGCCGTATCGATCGGCAGTGCCCAATGGCTCTTTGGCGGCGTCAAGCCTGCCGTGGAGCAATCGTCGAGGATCGCGTGGTCGAACGTGCCGGCGCGGACCGAGCGATTGAAGTGGGTCACGGTCGATTCCAGCCTGTCCGCAGAAAGGCCGAGGACATCCGCGAGCTCACGAATGGTATTGCCCCTCATTGCCGGGAACACAGACGGCATGAACCGGCCAATGGCCTTGGCATCGATGATCGCGTAGGCGATTTGGTCGGGCTGCTGCGCGACCAGACGACCCCAGATCGCGTATCGCTTCGACCACAAGTCTTCGCCTTCGTCGTAGAACCGCTCGGCCCACTTGTTGACAACGACGCCGAGCGACAGGCAATCGAGCCGCGTGACGATGCCGCCGTCGAACTTGGGCGCGCGCGCGTCGACCGCGACCGCGTGACATTGCCTGGCATCGCCGACCGGCTGCGCGCCGTGGTCGAGCATGAGCTTGAGAATCGTCCCCTTGTTGTACGGTGTACCTCTCACGATGAAGTTGTCCGCGGCACTGCCCCACACCTCTTTCAGCCATTCGAGGTTCGACTCGAACCCGCCGGCGGCGAGCACGACCGCCTTCGCGAGAACGGTCGTCTGCTGACCGCCGATCGACGCCCTCGCCGACCGGAACCGTCCGTCGCCGATCTCGAGGGCGAACACGTCTGCGTCGTAAAACACGGTGACACCGCGCCGCTCGGCGGCCGCGTACTGGCTGTTGACCAGTGCCTTGCCGCCGCCGAGGAAGAAAGCGTTCGTCCGTCCGAGGTGCAGCGTCCCGCGGAGCGGCGGCTGGAACCTGCCGCCGAGGCTCATCAGCCACCCGGGCAGTGAGGCCGACGCTCGAACCGCGATGCGCGCGAGGGATTCGTTCATGCGCCCCTTGGTGACGCGCAGCAGGTCCGCGACGTACTCTTCCTCGGTGTAGGCGTCGGTCAGAATGTGGGTCGGCGTGTCGTGCATGCACCGCATGTTGCGCGTGTGACGGCTGTTACCGCCCCGGAACGCGCGCGGTGAGCTCTCGAGGACGAGCACGCGGGCGCCGGCGTCGCGCGCGCTGATCGCCGCGCACAGCCCCGCGTTGCCGCCGCCGATCACGAGGACGTCGGTGACGAGCGGTTCCGGCGCGTTCCTCTGGACGCTCGAAGTCAGGATGATGCCCTCAGCCTAACATGGTGCGGGACATGGTCCGGTCGGTCGGCGCCTGGCGATCGTAAGCCCAGCCTCTCTCTGGAAGTTCGAACTCCGGAGTCACAACTCAGAACTCAAGACTCAACACTTCTCGCGTTCTCAATTCTGCGGCTCTTGATTTGATATAGGTATGTTTGATACATATGTTGTCGTCAACTATGAGGGCCGGCAACTTCAGGAATGGCAGCGCCGAGCTCTTGATCCTGTCGCTTTTGGGCGAGCGCGAGCGGCACGGGTATGAGCTCGCGAAGCTGATCGAGCGGCGCTCTGGCGGCGCCATTGCCTTCCACGTGGCGTCTCTGTATCCGACCTTGTACCGCCTCGAGCGGCGCGGTTTGATCCACGGCCGGTGGATCGAGCGCGCCGGCCAGCGCCGCAGACGGTTTTACCGACTCACCGCTGATGGCCGGGAAACTCTCGCCGCCCAGCGCCGGAACTGGAAGGCGTTCTTCGCCGCGCTCACGCGCGTCGCGCGGCTGGGAAACACATGACGGCGCATGACTGGAACGCGCTCGTCCGGGAACGGATCGGCTCGCTTGTCGTCGATCCCGCGCGCCAGCTCGACGTCGTCGACGAGCTCGCCGGGCACGTCGCCGAACAGTACGCGGAGCTCGTCGCGGCCGGTGTGGATGAGGCGCGCGCCGTCGCCGAGGCGTTGGCGCCGCTCGACGAACGTGCTCGCGCGGCGACGACCGCGGCGCGTCGGGCGCTACCGCTGGAAGGCGAATCGCCGCGCCGAGAGCGCTTCGCCATGCTCGGCTACCACGTGCGCCATGCGGGTCGCATGCTCCTGCGTGAGCGCGGCTTCGCCGCCGCGGCCGTCCTGACGCTCGCGCTCGGGGTAGGCGCGAACGTGGCGGTGTTCGCCATCGTTGACGCCGTCTTGCTCCGGCCGCTGCCGTATTCGAACGCGGACGCGCTTGTCGTCTTGAAGCATCGCGATCAGCGCACCGGGATCACGAAAGAGTTCATCGCCATCGGGGACTACGTCGACGTCGCCGCCCGGCAGCAATCGTTCAGCGCATTGGGTGCGTACGGTACTCAGCGGGCCACCGTGTTCGACGTGGGCGAGCCCTTCGAGGCGTCGGTGCTCCTCGCCACCAGCGGCATCTTCGAC
>DASZFS010000382.1:0-12166 GCA_035939575.1 Vicinamibacterales bacterium
GTGTCGCGCATCCGGATCGAGCGATTCACGAACCATGACGCCGGCCTTCGACCAGGGGTCGGCCATCTGAAGCGAGTTGACGTGCGCGATGATGTCGACGTCACCGCTGACCGGCTGATAGAGGTATCGGAACTGGTCGGATGTACTCCAGATGTCGATCCCGGCGGCGGAGATGGTGAACGTCCCTCCGCTGAAGCTGGAGGATCCGGCGATCGCGGGCGCGCCGATGTCGTTTCCTACCCACGGGGCTGGCAGCGCTGCTTGAGCTGAGATGCTGACTATTCTCACGACGGTGCCGATTGCGCCAACCAGCGCGCACACCACGACCACGTTGACACGCCCGTGCCTCATTCAGCAGTACTCCTCGTAACCGCGTTGATTCGAGCCGGGTCAACGCAAAGAGCCTGCCGCCATGTGCCAAGTGGCCGTCCCTGCTGATCAAGGACGACCTCGCGGGCCGGTCATCCCGCCCAGCCGCGTGGCTCCGCCCTCAAATACTCCCGGTATTCTCGGTCGTCGCGCCCTGCTGGGTGGGCGCAACGCTCCGCGATCTGGTCATCGTTCAGCGTGGACGGGCCACTAGTGAAAACAGAAAGGCTGAGATGGGTGTCGATGCACGACACCGTGTAAGCGCGTCGGTTCGCAGCGTGAGACAGCTCGACCCTTTGGAGCTGTGCAGGCTACCTGGAAAGACGCGATTCGATCTGAGGCAGCGCGGCGAGCAACGCATCGCCCACGACCTGCAGGCTGCGTGCACTCACGGCGTCGAGCGAGTCGCCCGCGGTGTGCCATTGCGGGTAATCGAGATCGATGATGTCCACGGACGGCACACCTGCCCCCAGAAACGGCAGATGGTCGTCTTCGATCTGCGTGGACTCCGACAGGAACGCGGTCGAGGGGTCGAGCCGTTTCGCGGCCGCCCAGATCACGTCGGTCAGCCACTGGGTCGAGTTGGTGTCTCGCCGAATCGTCAGGTGACGATCCGCGATCATGTCGACGAGGATCATGGCCTTGATGGACGCCAGCGAGCCGCCCGCCTTCGCGGCCGCCACGTAGTGACGGCTGCCATAGGTGTTGTCCGTGCCGTGCCATTCCGGCAGACGCGCCTCCTCGCCGTCGAGGAAGAGGATCTCGACGGTGAGCGGGTTCTTTCGCGCTGCGAGCACGCGCGCCAGCTCGAGGAGGAACGCGGCGCTCGAGGCGCCGTCGCTCGCGCCGACGAACCGGAACTCTCGATACAGCTTCGTGTCGTAGTGTCCCGCGACGATCAGGCGATCCTTTCGCGCTCCCGGAATCGTCGCGACAAGGTTGACCATGCGGACCGCGTCGATCGGTGTCTGCTGCTGCCAGGCCTGCTCCGTCGCCGGGACGGCGATGGCGGCGAGCTGATCCTTGATGTACTTGCGGGTCTGCTCGATGGCTGGCGAGCCAGACGGCCGGGGACCGATGGCCACCATCTGGCGCAAATGCTCCCAGGCGCGACTCGAGTCGAAGGCCGCCGTTGCCGGCGCCTGCAGCACCAGCGCCGAGATGAGCAGAAAGCCCGACGGCCACATCACGCCATTCATGTGCGCTGATCCCGAGGAATGTAGTCGCGCTTCGGATGACCGGTGTAGATCTGCCGCGGCCGCGCGATCTTCTGTTCCGGATCCTGCAGCATCTCGTCCCACTGCGCGATCCACCCTGCGGTCCTGGGGATGGCGAAGAGGACCGGAAACATTTCCACCGGAAAGCCCATGGCCTGGTAGATGAGACCGGAATAGAAATCGACATTCGGGTAGAGCTTGCGGCTGACGAAGTAGTCGTCTTCGAGTGCGATCCGCTCGAGCTCGAGCGCGATCTCGAGCAGCGGGTTCTTGCCGGTGACGGTGAACACGAGATCAGCGATCCGCTTGATCACCTTGGCGCGCGGGTCGTAAGACTTGTACACCCGATGGCCGAACCCCATCAGACGGTCCTTGCCCTCGCCTGACTTCACCTTCTTGATGAACTCCGGCACCCGTTTGACCGATCCAATCTCGTTCAGCATGCGGAGGACGGCTTCGTTTGCGCCGCCATGGAGCGGACCGTAGAGGGCCGCGGCGGCGCCCGCGAGCGCGCAGTAGGGGTCCACGTGCGAGCTGCCGATGTTGCGCATGGCCGACGTGCTGCAGTTCTGCTCGTGGTCCGCGTGGAGGATGAACAGGACGTCGAGGGCGCGCTCGAGCACCGGGTTCGGCTGGTACTTCAGCTCGGTCATCTTGAACAGCATGTTCAGGAAGTTCCCAGTGAAGCTCAGGTCGTTGTCCGGGTAGTTGTACGGCCGACCGATGCTGTGGCGGAACGCGTACGCCGCAATCCCGGGCACCTTCGCGATGAGCCGTCTCGTCTGGAGCCGACGGGAGGCGGGATCGAAGATGTTCTTGGCGTCCGGGTTGAGCGTGGAGAGCGCCCCGACGGTGCTGATGAAGATGCCCATCGGGTGTGCGTCGTAGCGGAACCCCTCCATGAACTTCTTGATGTTCTCGTG
The DNA here is from genome assembly GCA_035939575.1 of Vicinamibacterales bacterium. GTDB lineage: Bacteria > Acidobacteriota > Vicinamibacteria > Vicinamibacterales > CAVVIG01 > DATKHR01. The sequence goes on from DASZFS010000382.1 coordinate 2,510, forward strand.
CAGCATCGTGTGCAGCGTGATCTCGCGTGTCCACGACTGCAGCTGGGCCTCGGTCGGAAGGTCGCCGAAGAGGATTAAGTAGGCGGTCTCGAGGTAGTTGCTGTCCTCCGCGAGCTGCTCGATCGGGTATCCGCGATAGAGGAGGACTCCCTTGTCGCCGTCGATGTAGGTAATCGCGCTCCGGCAGTTCGCGGTGTTCATGAACGCAGGGTCATACGTCATCATGCCGAAATCGTCGGGTGCGGCCTTGATCTGGCGCAGATCCATCGCGCGGATCGTGCCGTCCTGGATCGGCAGCTCATACTTCTTTCCGGTTCGGTTGTCGACGATGGTCAGCGTATCGCTCATACGGTCTTGGAAGTTAGATCACTTGTCATGTTCCCCTTCGCCCGCTACCTCTTCGCCCTCTCCCTCTTCGCCCTCCAACTCCGCGGGCTTGTCGCCCGCGAGGGCATAAGACCCGTCCGCCCACCGGGCCAGATCCTGCAGCTTGCAGCGCTCGCTGCAGAACGGCCGCCACTCCGGGGCGATCGGGCGCGCACGGCACAGCACACAGGCCGTCGGCAGTCCTGCCATCCGAACTATTTTATACCGCGCCGCGTGTCAGCGTGTGGGTCGTACGGCCGGCGTCGGCTAGCTGCCCTCGGTGGCGTGGTGCCGGACGTCCTTCGCCGAGACCATGAAGATGACGTCCTCGGCGACGTTGGTCGCGTGATCGCCGATCCGTTCGAGGTGCCGCGAAATGAGAATCAGGTCGAGCGCCGGCTCGATCGTCGCCGGATCCTGGAGCATGTAGGTGAGCAGCTCGCGGAAAATCTGCGTCTTCAGCGCATCGAGGGCGTCGTCCTCGTTGAGGACGCCCTGCGCCAGGGTGATGTCGCGGCGGACGAACGCGTCCAGCGCGTCGCGGAGCATGCGCTGGGCAATGGTCGCCATGCGCGGGATGTCGATCAGTTTCTTGACCGGTACGTGGCTCGAATACTGGCGCGCGGCTTCGGCGATGTTGATCGCCAGATCGCCGACACGCTCGAGATCCGTGTTGATCTTGACAGCCGCGACGATCGCCCGGAGGTCCACCGCCATCGGCTGGTAGAGCGCGAGCAGGGTGAAACAGCGGCTGTCGATCTCGATGTGGAGCGCGTTGACCGGCTCGTCGCCGACGAGGACGCGGTCGATCAGGTCGCGGTCGCGCTCGACCAGACCCTTGACCGCAAGACGCACCTGCTCCTCGGCGAGCCCTCCCATCTCGAGAAGGCGCGCTTTCAGCTGCTCCAGCTCTTCCTGAAAATGCCTGACAACCTGTTCGGATGGCATCGTGGTCACTCGGGGCGGCCGGTCGCTAGCCGAACCTGCCCGTCACGTAGTCCTCGGTCAGCTTCTCGCTGGGCGCGGTGAATATCTTGTTCGTCCGATCGCACTCGATCAGCTTGCCAATCCAGAAGAACGCGGTGACATCGGACACGCGCGCCGCCTGCTGCATATTGTGCGTCACGATCACGATCGTATAGCGCGCCTTGAGCTGATAAATGAGCTCCTCGATGCGCTGTGTGGCGATGGGGTCGAGCGCGGACGCTGGCTCGTCCATCAGCAGAATCTCCGGCTCGACGGCCAGCGCCCTCGCTATGCACAGCCGCTGCTGCTGGCCGCCGGACAGCGCCAGGGCGGACGCGTGCAGGCGGTACTTCACCTCGTCCCAGAGCGCCGCGGACTTCAAGCTGGACTCGACCCGGCCCGTCAGCTCCTCGCGCGATCGCGTCATCCGGTTGATCCGCAGCCCGTACGCGACGTTGTCGAAGATCGACTTCGGAAACGGGTTCGACTTCTGGAACACCATCCCGACCCGCCGCCGCAGGTCTACGACGTCCACCGACGACGCGTAGATGTCCTGGCCATCGATCGCAATCGTACCCTCCACGCGCGCGCCCGGAACGATGTCGTTCATCCGGTTGAGGGAGCGGAGGAACGTGGACTTGCCGCAGCCTGACGGTCCGATGAGCGCGGTGACCTCGTTCGGGCGGACCTTGAGCCTGATGCCTTCGAGCACCCGGCGTGGGCCGTAGTAGAAGTCCAGGTCGGTGACGTCGATTTTCGCGGTCGCTTCGGTCATCGGGTGGGTACCCGCCTGCTGAGATGGCGGCTGCGGCCGCGGCGCGGCGATCGTCGGCATTGCCTGCCACGATAACGAACGGGCGGGCGGTCAACATTTCGCGTGCGTAAAATGCTTGACTCCCTGATTAAGTAAGTACATATTTACCGTTAGTGAATACTTACCAAAGCGCACAGATGGACGCCATGGGCGACGCTACCCGCCGCGCCATTCTCGAGCGGCTCCTCGCGGGGCCGATGGCCGTGGGCGAGCTGGCGCGTGATTTCCCGGTCAGCCGGCCGGCAATCTCGCAGCATCTCCGGGTCCTCAAGAACGCGCAGCTCGTGCTCGACCGACCAATGGGGACGAGACGCTTCTATCAGGTCAACCCTGCGGGAATCGAGGCCCTGCGCCGCTACTTCGACCGGTTCTGGAGCGATGCGCTGGCGGCGTTCAAGAAGGCGGCAGAGGAGGCACGATGACGAGCGTAGAGTCTGGACGCGTGACGCCGGTGCGCAAGACCATCAGCGTCAAGGTGCCCGCAGAGCGGGCGTTCGAGGTGTTTACGGCAGGGTTCGACACATGGTGGCCGCGCAGTCACCACATCGGCAAGTCGCCGATGCGCAAGGCCATTGTCGAGGGCAAGGCTGGCGGGCGCTGCTACTCAGAGCAGGAGGACGGCACTGACTGCGACTGGGGACGCGTCCTGGTCTGGGAGCCGCCGACGCGTTTCGTGCTTGCCTGGCAAATCACGCCTGATTGGCAATACCAACCAGACATCGCGAAGTCGAGCGAAGTGGAAATCACGTTCACGCCCGAGGCGGGCGGGACAACTCGCGTGGATCTCGAACACCGACATTTCGAGCGCCATGGGTCCGGCGCTGCGGCGATGAAAGCCGGCGTCGACTCTCCGAACGGGTGGGGCGGGCTGCTGCGGCAGTACGCCGAGGTCGCCGAGAAAAGCTGAAGACTCTTCAGCCCCGGTGCCGGGCAGCGAGCTGGGCGTCGGGTTGGACGAGTTCCATCCGGTGAGGTACACCCGGCTTTCGGCGCTCTGCCACTTCGCGAGGAGTGCCCGCTGCGTGGTCTTCACGCGGCCGTCGATCCCGTCGAGCCTCTCGGGGACGAACAGCTTCGCCGGGCACTCGGGCGGCCCCGTGAGGTTGTTCGGCATACGTGTGCGTCGACTCGATCCGCAGCGGCTTGCCGGTCAGCCGCTCGAAGGGCGCGGCATGCCGCGCGGCCGACCAGAGCTCGAGCTCTGCGTCTCCGGTGGCGCGGATCTGCAGCAGATCGTCGTCGCCGCGATCGTGCAGCTCGAGCCCAGCCACAATCTGCGAGTGGCTGCGATCCAGGCTCTCGGCCAGGCGCAGGATGGCCGCCAGTGCGCGGACCGTCCGCCGTGAACGACGCGTGAGATCCGCGAATCCATCGTGACGGCGCTTGGGCGTCGCCTGGCGATGGTACCGCGCGGTCAAGGCGATGGTCTCGATCTCGTCGGGCTCGAATCCGCGCAGGTGCCCGTTCCTGATCAGGTAGTACGAGTGCTTGTGATGCCGCTCGTAGCTGATGTGGACGCCGATGTCGTGGAGGATGGACGCGTATTCGAGCAACTCGCGCTCGCGGTCGGTCAGACCGTGGATGGCGCGTGTCTGATCGAAGAGCGCGACAGCGAGGCGCGCGATCTGCTGCGCGTGCTCCGGCCAGTAGTTGCACCGCTCCGCCAGCTCGAAGACGCTCCGGCGTCTGACGTCGGGGTACCGGTCCGCCTGCACGATCTCTTTGCGGTGGCGCGCGATGTAATCGAGGACGAGGCCCTCGCGGAGTGACAGGTCGCAGAGCGTGACATCCGCGGCGCCGAGACGCCGGATGATCTCATCGAGCAGGATGGCGCCTGCAACCGCGAGATCCGCCCGCCGCGGCTCCAGCCCGGGCACGCGAAGCCGCTGCTCAAGGTCCAGCGCCGCGAGCTCCTTGCGCACGCGGTGCAGCTGTTTCGCCGGAATTCGCCGGTTCCTCAGGGTCGTCCCGGACGACCGGCCGTCGGCCGCCGCGACCACCGCGCCGAGGCTCAGGATTGTGCCGGACGTGCCGATCACGCGGTCGAAACCCGCGCGCGCGATCTGGTCGAGGTACCGGCCGATTTCCGCGTCGATGTGGCGCGTGAGCTTCCGCTCGTCCCGGCGGTCGATGGGGTCGCTCTTGACGAACCGCTCGGTCAAGCGGATAACGCCAAGCTTGAAGCTGCGTCCCGCGTCTACGGTCGAGCCCGACCCGCGTGTCACCTCGACGCTTCCGCCGCCGATATCTATCACGACGACGGTGTCACCAGGCAGGCTGACGCCGTACACCGCAGCCTGGTGGATGAGCCGCGCCTCCTCGGTGCCGGAGATGACGCGGGGCCGGATCCCCGTCTGCTGCGTGACCGCCTTCAGGAACTCGCCGCCGTTTTCGGCTTCGCGCGTCGCGCTCGTCGCGACGGCGATGACCTCGTCGACGCTGTGCGACTCGGCAAGCCGCCGGAACTTGGAGAGGACCTGCAGCGCAGCGTGCGTCGCTTCGGGCGTCAGGGCGCGGCCGTCGAGGCCCCCCGCGCCGAGCCGGACCATCTCTTTCTCGCGGTCGATGACCTCGAACGACAGATCGGGCCGTATCTCCACGACCAACATGTGGATGGAGTTCGTGCCGATGTCGATGGCCGCTACACGCATACGCCTACTATAATGAGTGCTCCCGGGGTATCCCCGGGGGCATCTCCTGGCGCATAACCGTAGCCGTGTCCCGCTCCACACTGCTCAAGCAGCGACTCAACCGCTTCACGCGCGTACTTCCCGACGTCGAAAAGGGAGATATGCGGGCGCTGCACCGTACGCGCGTGGCCTCGCGGCGACTGCGGGAGCTGGTGCCGGTGCTGCAGCTCGAGGGTGACATCGCGAGGAAGCTCAGTCGCCGCCTGCGCAAGGTCACGGCGCAACTCGGTACCGTCCGCGAGCTGGACGCGCTGCTTCTCCTGATCGACGACCTGCAGGCCTCGCTCCCGATGCACCGTGACGCGCTCAGACGCGTCGGCGCCGCGGTTGTGAAGTCGCGCGACCGGGCGCGCAAGGCGTTGGCCGATCGGCTGCCCGCCGACGAAATGTGGCGGCTGGCGCGCAAACTCGGCCGCGTGCTCGAGGAATTGAGGTCGGAGGAGACAGGCGTCTGGGCGCGGGCCGGGGCGTTGGCGGGAGCGGTCGACACGCGTGTCGCACACCGCGCCGCGCGGTTGACCGAGGCGCTTCGGGTCAGCGGCGCTGTCTATCTGCCCGAGCGGCTGCATGCCGCGCGAATAGCGGTCAAGAAGCTGCGCTACGCCCTCGAGTTGTCCGCCGACCGAAGCCCATCGACGCTCCGATCGCTGGAGCGCATGCAGGCGGTCCTCGGTCGCATGCACGACTTTCAGGGCTTGATCGATCGCGTACGCGATGTGCAGGCGTCGCTGACGCCGCCGAGCCTCCCTGTCTGGCGAGAGCTCGACGCGCTGATCATCTCCCTCGACGAGGCCTGCCGGCGCCTGCATGCGCGGTACGTTCGCGAGCGCGAGAGCCTCCGCGCCATGGCCGCGCGCCTCTCGACACATTCCGGTGGGCCTGTCCGCCATTCGGAGCGTCAAGCGGGATAACCGATGCCAGGCCCTTATCAGATCTACCTGATCCGGCACGGCGTCGCCGAGGACCGTGGGGAGAAGTGGCCCGACGACACCAAGCGGCCGTTGACCGCCGACGGCACGTCGCGCATGGAAAAAGCGGCGCGTGGTCTTGCGCAGCTCAACGTGAGCTTTGACGTCGTGCTCTCGAGCCCGCTTGTCCGCGCGCGGCAGACGGCCGACGTCGTGGCCGCTGAGCTCGGCGGCCACCCACCGATCGTCAACACCGACGCGCTGGCCCCCGGCAGCGACTACGCCGCCATCGTCGCGGCGATCGAGAAACACTCCCGCAACACGCGCATCGCGCTTGTGGGCCACGAGCCCGGGATCGGCGAGCTGGCGGCGCGACTCATCGGGTCGCGCCACCCCATCGAGTTCAAGAAGGGCGCCGTCTGCAGGATCGATTTGGACGAGATTCCGCCCAACGGACCGGGCGATCTCCGCTGGCTGTTGCCTCCCAAGTTTCTCCGCGCCCTCCGCCGCTAGGGCTTCTGTGTTAGCAGGATCTGTCATGCCCGCAGCCAGTCGCCCTGCCAGTTCTTCACGCGCAGCTTGATCTCCTTCGGCGTCTGCAGACGTCCGTCGGTGATATCGCGGACGAGCGCAGGCAGCTCGTCGTCGCCCGCGAAGCGAAGCGCGACGAACTGGCCGCGTCCCAGCGACGCGATCCGTCCCTGGAGATCAGGCGGCAGCACGCGGAGGAGACGCAGCTGCATCTCGAGCCGGATGACGCGGTCCTGGACCGTCAGCGCCATCACGCGGGCTGCAAACGCGAGCCCGAGGATCGCGAACGCCACGATCGCCGCCCAGGCGGTGCTGAGGCTTGGCCTCAACCAGACGTGCCTGGCCAGATTCAGAACGTTCGCCAACAGAATCGGCACCACGAAGTAGTGAAAGAGCGGAAAGTTGCGACCGTGGTTCTTGTAGTTCTGTTCCTGTTCGGCCATCGTCAATCCTCCTGCCCGACTCTACAACTGGAGCGTGAGCGGAGGAAGGCGATTCATCAATCAACGAAGCGGTAGCCCAGGCCGACGACGGTTTCGATCTGGCGTCCGGCCTGTCCGAGCTTGCCCCGCAGCCGTCCGACGTGAACGTCGACCGACCTGGTCTCCACGAGACGCTCGTAGCCCCAGACGCGCTCCAGCAGCCGGTCCCGCGAGACGACACGATTCTTGTTCTGCACGAGATAGCGCAGCAGCTCGAACTCGCGCCTGGTCAGCCGGATAGGCTCGCCGTCGACGGTGATGGCCACCGCGTCGAAATCCGCGAGGAGGTGCTCCCCCCGGTAGTTCGCCGGGCGGCGTTCGTCGCCTCCGTTGCCGCGGCGCAGAACGGCCCGCACGCGCGCTGACAGCTCGCGCAGACTGAACGGCTTGACGACGTAGTCGTCCGCGCCCTGGTCGAGGCCGGAGACGCGGTCGTCCTCGCTCGTGCGCGCGGTCAACATGATGATCGGGACGCGCGGCACATCCGGCCGCGAGCGCAGGATGCGGCAGACCTCCACGCCGCTGACGACCGGCAGGTTCAGGTCCAGGATGATGAGATCGGGCGGCCGGTCGGTGACCGCTTTCAGTGCCGCGTCGCCGGATCCGACGATTTCCGCGTCGGCTTCGCCGCCGCGCTCGAGGGTGTGCTTGATCAGGCCTGCGATATCCTGCTCGTCTTCGACGATAAGTACACGATGCTTCGGCATGCTTGTACACAAGCGTAACGGCCAGGAATTTCGTGCCTGTATCCAAGGTGTTAATTGTGGGTTAACGTAGTGCGTAGGATAAATTTGGAGTGTCGGCTGTGTCATCTGTGTCCGCCTGGCTTGTCGTCGTAACTCTGGCGTTGCCGTCGGCCATCGGCGCGTCGCAGGGCGTCTCGCAGTTCACGCCGTTCACGTCGGATCCGCGGAAGGTGCTCGATGGCAGCTGGTGGTCGTGCCGCGAGCCAGACGGCCAGTACGGCGAGCGCGTGTACGACCACGTCGTCAACGGTGTCGGGCAGTTCGAGGTCCACCTCGGACCGAGGCGCGAATTCGCAATTTTCAAGGGCGTGCAGGACGCCCATCGCGATCACGAATCGCCGGAGAACCTGCTGAAGCCGTACCGCGTCGCCTTTGACGCCGGCCGCGCGAAGCAGCGATGGGAAATCCCGTCCCTGAACCTCGCCTTCACGGTCGCGCTCGCCGGTGGCTCGCGTACCGACTGCGAGAGCTGGTTCATCGTCCTCGAGCCGCTCGAGAAAACGTCGCAGTGATGTGATCCCGTCGTTGCTCGAGCGTCACATCGGCCCTGTATCTTGGGGTCGATGACGGTTACGGTCATCGTCTGCGCCTACAACGAGGCGCGCCTCCTTTCGGCCTGTCTACACTCGCTCAAGGCGCAGACCCGCCAGCCTGACGCGATCCTGGTCATCAACAATGCGAGCACCGACGAGACGGCCGCCGTGGCGCGCGCGGTACCGGGTGTGCGCGTGGTGGACGAGCCGGTCAAAGGCCTGGTCGTCGCGCGCGAGACGGCCCGCCGCGCGGCCCGGACCGACATCCTGGCGTACGTGGACGCCGACTGCCGGGCGCCGATCACCTGGCTGGAGCGCGTGGTGGCGCGGCTCGAGCGATCCGACGCGCCCGTCGCCGTGACGGGCCCCTACCGGTTCTATGACTGGGACTCGAGCGGGCGCGCGCTCATCCGTCTGTACGATTGTCTGGTCGCCCCGCTTACGCACGCGCTCGTGCACCACGGCCTCGGGCTCGGCGCGATTCTCTACGGCGGCAACTTTGCCGTGCGCGCGGGGGCGCTCGACACCATCGGCGGGTTCGATCGGTCGATCGAGTTTCACGGAGAGGACACCAACCTCGGCCGCCGACTGACGGCCGTGGGGCGCATCGACGTCGCCGGCGACTGCTGGGTGTGGACATCGGCGCGGCGATACCGCGCGATGGGGAAGGGGGCGGTGTTCAGTCTCTACGTGCGCAACTTCTGGTCGGAAATCCTCCGGCACCGGCCCGCGGACAGTGACCACCTGGATGTGAGGGCCTAGCCGTGCCTGGTTACGAGCCGTTCCTGCTCTGCGATTTCCACGTGCACACGCAGTGGAGCGACGGGCGGCTGTCGCTGCGCGAGGTTGTCGACCTCTACGGCAAGACGCGCCGGTTCGACGTCATCGCGATCACCGATCACATCCTGATGAAGCGCGATCTGCTGGCGCGCGTCGGCCGGCTGGTGTCGCTCGGGCGCCGTGAGTTCTCTGTCACGGCGGAGCGATTCTCCGCTTATCTCGAGGACATCGACCGCGAGGCAAAGCGCGCCCGCCGCCTGTACGACCTCCTCGTCATCCCGGGCGCCGAGGTGACGCAGAACCATATCCGCAGCCGGAAGAACTCACATATCGTCGCGCTCAACATCCAGGAGTTCATCAGCGCCGATCAGCCGGCGGAGGACATCCTGCGCGAGATCCGCCGGCAGGGCGCGCTGAGCATCGCGTGCCACCCGCACCATCGGACCACGCGGCGGATCGAGATCGGGACCTGCTATCTGTGGGATCACCGCAAGCGGCTCGTGGATCTCGTGGACGTGTGGGAGGCAGCGAATCGCGACGACCTGTTCTCGGTCACGAGCTTGAAGCACTACCCGTACGTCGCCAACAGCGATTTCCACAAAGCAAAGCACCTGTACTCGTGGAAGACGCTGCTGCGATGCGAGAAGTACTGGGACGCCATCGCGCGGACGCTGCGGTCGAACGTCGACGTCGCGCTGACGCTGTACCGCAAGGGATCGTGGGCTGCGGCGTGACGAGCGCGTTCAGGGTTCGGTGAGAAGTGACCGGCGCTCCACGGCGGATGCCGCGGATTCCCGGCCAGCACGCTTCTCGCCGAACGCTGAATGCGCTCGACGGGCTC
>DASZFS010000383.1:0-3671 GCA_035939575.1 Vicinamibacterales bacterium
CGATCGCGACCTGGCGGAGATCACCGATCCCGCGCATCCCGGGGGAGCGCTTGATCGTGTGCCGCAATCCACGACTCGCGGAGGAACGGGCACGTAAGCGGCGCGAGCTATTGACGGCCGCCGAACGGAAGATCGAGACGATTGCCGCCGCGACGCGTCGGCCCCGTCGGCCGCTGACCAATGCCGCGCGCGTCAGCTACCGCGTGGGCCGTGCGCTCGCCGCGAGTAAGGTCGAGAAGTATCTGCAGTGGGAGATGACGAGCGAGGGCTTGGTGTATCGCCGCGATCAGGCGCGGATCGATCGCGACGCGGCGCTGGATGGCATCTATGTCATTCGCACGTCATTGGCGCCGGGCGATCTCTCGACGGATGACACGGTCCGCGCCTATAAACGGTTGGCCGTCGTCGAGCGGGCGTTTCGGACCTTGAAGAGCGTCGACCTTCTCATCCGGCCCATCCATCACCACACCGCGGACCGCGTGCGGGCCCACGTGTTCCTCTGTCTGCTGGCGTACTACGTCGAGTGGCACATGCGCCGTCCGCTGGCGCCGCTCCTCTTCGATGATGAGGCCTCGGACGCCGCGACGCGGCCACCCGTGGCGCCCGCCACCCGCTCGGCCTCGGCGCTCGCGAAAGCGCACCACAAGCGCACCCCCGATGATCAGCCGGTCCAGAGTTTTCGCGACTGGCTCCGCGATCTCTCCACGATCGTCAAGAACTACGTCCGGCCCACCGACAAGAAGATTCCCGCCTTTACGGTCGTCACACGCCCGACTCCGTCGCAGCGGCGTGCACTCGAACTGTTGGGCGTCTCCCTCTAACTCCATCTGACGGGCGCGGTCGTGTAGTCAGGACCGACGCGGCTTCAGCGTGCGTAACACGCTGGCCTGGAAGGGCTTCCCTCGGCGCGCCATCAGAGAGTACGGGGAACTTCGGACTAGCCCATGTTTGCGGGTTCTTGGGGTGTCTGAAGCTGTAAGTCCTTCAGAATCAACGCGGGCACATCGGTTTTTGTCAAAACATAGGGGCACAAAATAACGATGCAAACGTGATTTTCATCTTGAATATCTCAGCGTGTTGCGGTCTAATTGGTCGGCGAGCGATAGGACCACATGTTCCTCCGCACCACCAAGGTCAAACGCGCCGACGGCCACATCGACGAGTACATCCGCTTAGTCGAATCGTATTGGAACGACGGGAGTCCACGACATCGGGTCGTCTGCAATCTCGGGCGCAAGGATCTGCTGGCGCCGCACGTCGACGCATTGATGCGCCTGCTGACGGACGAGGCGCCCGCGGCGCCGCACGCCGAGCGCATTGAGGCGACCGGGGCGTGGGACTGGGGGCCATTGCTCGTGGCGCGTCACTTCTGGACCGAGCTGGGCTTGCAGCAGACGATTGACGCCTTCGCCCACGATCGCGGCCAGCTGGCGGATCGCGCGCTGGCGCTGGTGACGAATCGGCTGTGCACGCCGACGAGCGAGCACGGGATGGCCCGGTGGCTGGAAACCGATTACGTCTGCGATCGATCGGGCCACCGCTGGATGCCGGCGTGGCGCGAGGAGGCGGCGCGCCTGGCCAGCGGTCGACCGCGCGTGCGCGTCGAGGATCGGCAATTGCGGCAGTGGTACGGGACGCTGGACCAGTTGGTCGCGCAGAAGAAGCCGATCGAGCAGGCATTATTTCTGCAGCTGCGGACGTTGTTCGCGCTGAATGTGGATCTGGTCTTCTACGATCTCACGTCGACGTACTTTGAGGGTGCGGGGCCCGCGGGGTTCGCCAAGCACGGACACAGTCGGGATGGGAAACCGCGCAACCGGCAAGTGCTCGTCGGCGTCGTCATGATCGATGGCTGGCCGATTGCGCATCATGTCTTCGCGGGGAATCGCCGGGATGCGACGACCGTGGAGCAGGTCCTGCAGGACCTGCAGGCGCGATTCGGGCTGCGGCGCGTCGTCTTCGTCGGCGATCGCGGCATGGTGACCGCGCCGAATATCGAGCTCCTGCGGACCCGCCATCACGGGTATGTCGTCGGCCTGAGTCGCCGGCGGCGGCCGCAGGTGTTGGACTACATCCGACGCGCCACCGGCCCATGGCACGTCTGTCCCTCGGGGATCGGCGCCCAGGAAAAAACGGCGCCGCCCCAGACACGCGTCCAGGAAGTCCCGTCCGACGATCCCGGCGTGCGCGTGTTCATCGTGCACAGCGACGAGCGACTGGCCTACGAGCGGGGCGAACGGGAGAAGGCGATGCAGCGCGTGCAGGCCGACCTGCAGGCGTTGGCACAGCGCGTGGCCGCTGGCAAGATCAAAGCGCCCGAGAAAATCGGCGCGGCCGCCACGCGCATCCTGACGCGCCATCATGGCTACCGCTACTATGCCTGGACCCTCACCGACGGGAGGTTTCAGTACGCGGAGCACCCGGTGAACCTCGCGCAGGAGAAACTGCTCGAGGGCACCTACGTCATCCAAACAGAAGAGCCCCACCTCTCACCGGTCGAAGCCGTGGCCGTCTACAAGGAACTCAGCGAGGTGGAACGGGCGTTCTCGACCTTGAAGGACGTCATCGACATGCGGCCCATCTATCATCACAAGGCCGACCGCGTTCGCGCGCACATCTTCGTCGCCTCGCTGGCCTTTCTTTTGGATCGTGCGCTGGAGAAGAAACTGAAGGCCGCCCAGATCGACATCTCCTCCAAAGAGGCCTGGCAGCTGTTGAAGACCGTTCGCGTCGTGGAGATCGCGGTGGGGGGCGGCGAGCGGAAGCGCTCAGTCACTCAAGGCAGTACCCGCGCGGCGCGGATTCTGCGCGCCATCGGCGTCACGAATCTCGACCCGGATGCCACCGCCGCCACCCCGAAACAAGTGGCCTAGTGACACTTCGCCAAACGCGAGTCTTTCCTTTCAATACTTTACGGCTCATGACCGCAAACATGGGCTAGCAGCGCGTCACCGAGGGAGAGACGACGAGCGCCGGTTCGTTCAGACGGACCGTCGCACATTCGCGGCGCAACAGGACAGCGTGCCAGACCAAGGCCGCGCAATTGAGGACGGCGAGAATGACGGTCACGTCGATGACGAGCAGGCTCCGCGGTATGGCGTATCCAAGGTCCTCACTGATTCCGTAGAAGAGATTCAGATTCAGCGCGACGATCGCGCTCACTGCCAGATAGACGGGTGTGAGTCGCGGGCGGCCGGCGGACGCCATCGCCAGCAACGGAACCGCGGCGTAGAGATGGTTTTCGTGGACCTGCGCCGACAAGGTGGAGTATGCGTGGACCAGAAACGCGGCGAGCGCGGCCAGGAGCCACACGTCGCGTCCGCGACGCGCCGTCCACAGACTCCAGCCCATCGCCAGCATCGCCAGCGCCGCCCCGATGGGACGTGGATTGGGATATCCGATGTCGACGACGCGGGAGATCTGGAGAATCTTGGTCTGGGCCGTGAACGCCCCCCACACGCCCATGCCACCGATGGAGTAGTACGCGCGCAGCACGTAGCCCACGATCCACCACAGGTTGCAGGCATTTCCGGACAGCATGTCGTGATGTGTCAGTCGCTCCATGGTCTGGACCATGTTCGCCCAGGCACCTGCCGCGATCACGGGGCCGATGAGTCCGGCGGCCACCACGCCCGCACCGGCGCATGCGGCGGCGAGGCGCGCCGATCGCG
>DASZFS010000384.1:0-20301 GCA_035939575.1 Vicinamibacterales bacterium
CCGCGATCTCATGCGCGAGCCGCTCGCCGCGCGCCGACGCATCCTCCGACAAATTGTGGGCGGGTCAACCCTGCTGCTCTCGGACGTCCTGCCCGGCACGCCGCAGGCAATCGAGCGGGAAGTCCGTGCGCTCGGCCTGGAGGGCGTGATCGCGAAGCGCGTGGCGTCGCGGTACGAAGCGGGTCAGCGGTCCGGTGCTTGGACGAAGGTCAAGTTTCAGGACGGCCAGGAACTCGTGATCGGGGGGTTCGTCCCGGACGGCGCCGGCGCGCTCGATTCCCTGATCGTGGGGTACTACGAGGGCGCGCGGCTTCTGTGCGCAGGGAAAGTGCGCGCCGGGCTGAACCCCGTGATGCGGCGTGACCTTCGCGCACGCCTGGCGCCATTGCAGCGCACGGCGTGCCCGTTCGTCAATCTGCCGGACACGGCCAAGGGGCGGTGGGGCGTCGGGATCACGGCCGACGAGATGCCTGCGATCACGTGGGTGAAGCCACAACTCGTCGCGGCGATTGCCTTCAACGAATGGACGCGCGATCACCACCTGCGCCACGCACGCTTTCTGGGTCTGCGCGACGACGTGCGGGCCAAAGACGTCAGGCGAGAGCAACACTCTGAGATGTGAGGATGTGAGGATGAGGATGTCAGGATGTTGTGAGGATGTGAGGATGTTGTGAGGATCTGGCCAGCACAGCCGCGCGAGACGACCTTCCATAAGTATCCCGTTGTTGCTTTTCAACGACGGCGTTTCACACTCTCGTCACAATTGCCGTCGCCGACCGATGACACGCTAGGTATGAATCGAGGACGAAATCCGAAAGCCCTCGCGCACAGGTCAGAGATATCGTTGTCGTACGGTGCACTCACACTGGCACGCGGCGTGCTGTTCGCGCACCATGCTTCGGTTCTACTCGCTCGCCATTCTCGTACTCCTGGCGAGCTGTCCGCTGATAGCTCAGACCTCTGCTTCCATGCCGATCGGGCCACCCGCGGCCGATCAGCCATGCGCCCAGGATCCCGCGGCTGACCCTGCGCAACCTCCATCAACTCAATATGCGCCGTGCCCGCCACCGCCCGCTCCAGCCCCGGCGCCCGCACCGACGAACCCGAAGCGGATTTTCGGTCTCATCCCGAACTTCACGACTACTGATGATTCCGCCACCAGCCGTTCCCCGTTGAGCGCCCGCCAGAAGCACGTGCTGGCGCTGGATCAAATGTTCGACTTCAGCGCGCACGCCGGCAATTTTCTGCAGGCGAGCATCCAGCAGGTGAGCTCCGGTCAGCCACATTACGCGACTGACGCATTCGGGAAACGCCTGCTCGCCGCCGAGGCCGATCAGATCACTTCGTGTCTGTTCATCTACGGGACGCTGCCGACCTTGCTGCACGACGATCCGCGATACTTCCGCCGCGTGGATGGCCCGCCGATCTCGCGCGCGTGGTATGCCGTCACCCGCACCGTCGTCGGCCGCACCGACCGCGGAGCGGCGACCTTCAACACCCCGCAGCTTCTCGGACAATTTGCGCAGGCATCGCTCTCGAACGCGTACTATCCGCGCCAGGATCGAACTGTGCAGGGTACGCTTACGAACTGGGCCGTGCAGCTTGTCTACAACAGCGCCTTCAACGTCGTGAAGGAGTTTTATCCCGACGTCGCGGCCCGGTTGCACCGGCACCTGATGGGGCCGTAGGGACACTCGTTAGTCAGCGGCTGTCGTCGATCCGCTCGTAAATCTCGATCGCCGGACCGGGGCGGGTGAAACGCTCGAACCCACTGAGCGGAACGAAAAATGCGTCCTGTTGATCGAAGACCGGCACGACCTGACTCGACCGATCCTCCACGTCGACGTAGTGAATCAACCGATACCTGCGCGTCAGATCGTCCCTCAGTGAAGGCGGGAGCGCGGAGTACGCGGCGAGCCATGACGTCTGCACGAATACGAGACGCGGCGCAAAGCTGAGCGGCCATTCGGGATAAGACGTCTCTGGTGTCAGCATCACGTGGCCGTAGCCCGAACCGGTCTGGTACACCGACGACCCTTGCGGGTACCGTGACCGGACAAACTCCGCCGCAATCGCGCGGCTGTCCGGCTGGGAGAGCAGCCGATCGAGGGCCATCGATCTGTAGACGCTATCGGCCGCCACGATTGCGAGGAGCGCCGCCGATGTCAGCGTGCGCGGCCACGGCCGTTCGCGACTCCGCGTCAGCAGCCCCGCGCATCGATCGACGGTGTACCCCGCCAACAACGCCGCGAACGGGATGAGCGGGGTCATGTACCTGACAAACACGACGCGTCCTGCACCCATCGCGAGGTAGTAGGCAATGGGGAACGCCAGGACAACGCGCGCGCGCGGCCGGTCGTCGATGGCAAGCCAGATGGCGCCGATGACAGCCGCAGCCAGAAAGTACACGCCGAGACCCAATCGAAGCGAGAACACGAAGTGATACAACCATCCGACGCTGGTCTCGATACCGTGGCCGGCGGCCAGATGGCCGCGCTCGGCCGCCAGATCGGCCAGGAATGGCTTTCGTGCCAGCAGCGCATATGGCGTTCCGACCACGAATCCGAGACCCGCTGCGGCCGCCGCAAGCAACGAGAGCGGCACGCTGCGAACGGCGACGAGCAGCGTCACGAGGATCAGTCCGGCGTTGTACTTCGTGGATGCCGCCAGGCCGCACAGGAGACCCGCGACTATGACAGTCCGCCAGTCGCGCCGCTCGAACGGGCCGACCACGATCGCGGTAAACGCCAAGAGGACCATGAAGGTCGCGCTCACATCTGTGACGCCGAAGTGCGAGTCGCGTACGTGCAAGAACGCGACCGCCATCAGGGCTGCCGCGATGAGCGCGGTCGATGCGGAGAACAGGCGGCGCGCCACGAGGAACAGCAACGGTACCGTTGCCGTGCCGGAGAGCGCGCTGATCACGCGGGCTGCTGTATACACGGAGGCGTCACTGATGGTCGTCGCCGGACCGAGACACACGCGATCCACGAGCGCCATGCCGTACATGAAGAGCGTCGGATAACGAAAGAACCCGGGGTTGGCGCTGCCACGCATGATGCGGCCGGTCACCGACGCGATTGTTTCCTCGTCTGGGCGAGTGAACGTCTGGGGCAGGCCGAAACGGATGCCCCACAGGCGCATGGCCGCGGCCACCGCAGTGACCGACGCGACAGCGAGGACGATGCACCAGGGGGAGAGGGGTGTTCTACTGTGTTCGGAGCGGCTCACCGCCACTCCGGGGCGTATGCACGATTTCGGACATGCTCCTCGACCTTGAGGCCGAAGGCAAAGAGGCCGAGCACCTCGAAGAGGCCGATCGACGCGTAGATCGCGTAGCGCATGAATGCGGTCGGTTGCGGCCAGCACACGATTCCCGCGTCGAGACACGCGCGAGCGAGCCCGTCCAGCTCCACGGACTCCCGCAGAATCAGCCCGAGGGCCGCGCCGAAGATCACCATCGTTCCGGCGACGTTGCCGAGCATGGGCTGCCCGCCACGCCAGAGAGGGAGCGCGACCAGCACGCCGGCGACGGGCGGGGCAGCAACCATCACGGCGATCCAGAACCAGCTCAGACCTTCCATACCTTATGGGACCAGGAGTATAGAGCCTTGGAGTATCGTTGGGCGGACGAAAGGGAGAGCGTCACCGATGCCACGTGTGAATCGACAGCGGTTGTATCAGCTCGCGGCTGTCATCCCTGTGTTGGCGTGCGGGGCGTTGGCTGGCAGCCAGCGCTCCGCGGCTGCCGTTCAAGCGGTCACAGCCAACCGGACCCAGGAGCTGGAGCGAGGCATCAATCAGGAGCTCTCGCGCCGCGGCGGCGTGGGCGCGACTGTCGCGATCGTTGAAAACGGGCGCCCGCTGCTCGCGAAGGGATTCGGCCGCCGCTCGGTGGAGTCGCCGGCTCCTGTCGGTGAGGACACGCTGTTCGGGATCGGGTCTGTCACGAAGCAGTTCACAGCCGCCGCCACGTTGCTTCTCGCGGAGCAGGGCAAGCTCGCAGTGAGCGACAAGGTCGCGAAGTACTATCCGGGCCTGACGCGCGCGAACGACATCACGCTTCTCGACCTGATGAACCATGTGTCGGGATATCCTGACTACTATCCACTCGACTTTGTCGACCGTCGCATGCTCGCGGCCATCCAGCCGGATGAGCTCATTCGTCAGTATGCCGGCGCCCGGCTCGATTTCGAACCGGGCACGCGCTGGTCGTACTCGAACACGGGCTTCGTGCTGCTCGGAAGAATCCTCGAAAAGGCCAGCGGCCAGTCGCTGGGATCGTTCCTGGCCAAGCACATCTTCGAGCCCGTTGGGATGACACACACGGTGTACGAACCCAAGGGAGACGACCGCCGTGTGGCGCCCGGTTACACGTCGTTCGCGTTGACCGCGCTCACCCGCGCCACCCGCGAAGGCGACGGCTGGGTCGGCTCAGCGGGCGCCATCTACTCCACCGCCGCCGATATCGCGCGCTGGGACATCGCGCTGATGGACGGGCGCGTCCTGAAACCGCAGTCGTGGGATCTGATGACCACGCCGCGAATGCTGGCCAACGGCAAGTCGAGCAACTACGGGTGTGGTCTGTCTGTCGGTACGCGTGAGGGTGTGACCGTGTTCACGCACGGGGGCGCGGTGAGTGGCTTCATCGCGAGAAACACGTTCATCCCCCAGACGCGGTCGGCGGTGGTCGTTGTGATCAATGACGAAGATGGCCCGCTCGCCAACGCGATCGTCGAGCGCGGGCTGACAGCCGTGATGCCGGCGCGGGCGGCGGGCCTGCCGGTGACGACGGGGCCGTCGGCTGCGCGGGAAGACAGAGGCGAGATCCCCCGCGTGAACGGCCCGGAGCCAGGGGAGAAGGCGTCAGCGCTGTTCAAGGCTTTGCAGGCAGGAACGCTCGACCGATCGGGGCTGGGCGATGAGTTCAGCGTGTTCGTGACGGACGCCAAGGCCCGCGCCGCGTCCCTTGCCTTGAAGCCGTTTGGTGCGCCGACCGGCGTGAATGTCAGATCGGTTGGAGAGCGCGGCGGCATGGAGGTGAGTTCGGTGCGCCTGACATTCGGGTCGGAGGCGCTGGACGGGTTGATGTACCGCAGCCCCGATGGGAAAGTCCAGGAGTACCTGCTGTTCAGGCCCTGAAGGAGAACCGGGTCATCGATAGACTCCGGGGAATCTGGTTATGGTCAACGTGACGATTGTGAGCGACCGCGCGGTGTTCGAAGTCGAGGGCCTCCATCAGTTGTGGGCCCTGCGAAGCCGGCTCGAGATTCCGCTGACGCACATCACCAATGCCGAGATCGATCCCGACGCGGTCGGCGGCTGGTGGCATGGGTGGAAGGTCATGGGGACCGATGTTCCGGGGCTGTTCGCCGCAGGCACGTTCTACTACCACGGGGAACTGGTGTTCTGGGACGTGCGGGACCCATCCAAGACCGTCATCGTGTCGCTTGATCATGAACGGTACAAGAAACTGATCGTCGAGGTCGCCGATCCGGAAGAGGTACTGACCCGTCTTCGGGCAGCGCTGTCCGCCGTAGCTCGCCATATCAGTTGAGCGAGCGGAGGCGGATGGCTGGTTGGCGCTGGCCCGCCTTCGCGTTTCACGCTTTGGCGGGTCAGCCACGCGTTCAGCCGATTCGAAGGATGCGCGCTAGCCTATCGTCGTCTGTCGCGATCCCAGTCACGCCGCCCGCGATCCCACCGTCGATCGTCCCGACCCCAACCGCGCCGCTCGCGCTCCCAGCGCTGGTAGCCCCAACCTGGGCGTCCATAGGGACGAGCCCATCCCGCAGGCACCCAGCGATAACCGAAGCTGGTCCAGACGTAGTAGCCTGGACGCCAGACGTATCCAGGGTACGGCGCAGCGACTGGAACCGGTGCGACGGGCACGGGCGCGAGGATTGGAGCCGGCACACCGATCTGAACTGAGATGCGGGCGCTTGCGTACGCGGCCGGCGCGAGAAGCAGTCCGACGAACAGCGTCAAACCCGCGAGTCGTAGGTAGCGTTGAAGCATGACGGCCTCCTGGTTCCGATGCGTGAGACAGCGAGACTGATGCCAATTCCGACTCGTCCCATCAGGCGAGGATTTCCGAGGAAAATCGCGTGTTCTCGAGCGGCTGACTTTACGGCGACCACTTCAGAGGACACAATTAGTCAGAGAGTGATATGGACCCCCAAGAGCTGCTGGAGTTGCATGAAAAGACGCGCGAGGGGCTCACCCGCACGGTTGGCCTCACCATGGCAATTGTCGCCGCGCTCCTCGCCGTCGTCACGCTGATGGGCCATCGTCTGCACACCGAAGAAGTCGTGCTGCAAACGAAGCTGGCCGATCAATGGGCCTACTACCAGGCGAAGAACACACGCTCGCAGATGTATGCGACCGACGCGCAGCTTGCGCTGCTCCAGGGGGCGCAGGGCCGCGCGATTGCCGCGACGTGGGACGAGAAGGCACGCCAGGAGCGCGAGCAGGCCGACGAGATCCGGAGGGGCAACGAAGACATGGATCGCGAGACGCAGGCGACCGCGCGGCGAGCGACGCTGTTCGACAACGCCGAGATTTTTCTCGAGATCGCGATTGTGCTCTGCTCGGTCACCCTGTTGACCGGCACGCGGATCTTCTGGATCGTCTCGTTCGTTGGAACGACGGTCGGCGTCGTGCTCGCCGGCCTGGCGTTCCTTCGCTAGCGCCTCAGCCGCGAGCCTCCTGAACCCGCTGCGCGGCCCGGGTCACGATCCTGAACGCGTCGAACATCGCGTCCCACTGCGCAGCCGTCATCGCGGACCGCAACTGATCCTGCGCCTTCTTCCATTCAGGCTTTGCCGCCGCCAGACGCGTGCGTCCCGCACCTGTCAACATGAACTGACGCTCGCGTCTGTCGTGAGCCGCCAACGATGCAATCCATCCCTGGCGCTCGAGGAGCCTGAGATTTCTGGAGAGCGTGGTCTTGTCGAGCGCATACGCCCGGCCGATTGTCGCCTGGCTTGACGGACCGTGCGCCTCGATCGTCATCATCAGCGCGAATTGCGGAGCCTCCATGCCGGCGCGGCGCAGCCTGCCGTCGTACAGGTGAGTCAGCACGCGTGATACCTGGCGGGCGGTCGCGCACGCGCACGTCAGATCCGCCGGCACCGTGGCTCGAACGGCACGTTGCGCTCGTTGGCGGCGTTTCACGGCTGCGGCTGGCCTTTCGGCGACGCCGCCGGATCGGCGAGCAGCATGCGCAGCGGCGCGAGGGGGCTGAGCGCCATGAATTCGAAGGTTGCCAGGTTCGCCTTCGAGAGTGGCAAGCCGTCTGTGATCGCCTTTGCTTCTCCGACCGTGGTGCAGTTCAGGATGAACATGACGCCGCGGCCATCGCCGCGCGAATACCATTGCTGGATCTTTCCATCGAGATACAGCCTGAGCGTGGCGCGCACCTCGTCCGGCATCACTCTCGTGATCTGCGCGCGATCCACATCGGCCTTGACTGTGAGATTGACCATGACAGCAGTGGGGGCTGTCGCGGAGGGCGCCTGCGCGTGAAGTGGCGCGGCCGCGATCAGCAGCAGTGCCGCCGCGAGCGGAGCTCGAAGCCAGGATGCGGGTGTGATGTTCATACGGCCTCCATGGAGAAGGTAGTATATACAACTATTGAAGCGTGTCAACGTAAGGGCCACGAAGGCACGAAGGCACGAAGGCACGAAGGGACGGAGGCCGCGAAGGCCACAAAAACGATATGCTGCGCTGTCGTGTTTGACGCATCCGGGGTCGCATCTGCAGCGTTGGGGATCGCATCGGCGGCATCGTGGGGTGCGGGCGACTTCTGCGGCGGCCTCGCGGCGAAACGTGCAGCCAGCTATCACGTGGTCGTCGGCTCGCAACTCATCGGCGTGGCCGTGCTGCTCGGGCTCGCCGTGGCGTCTGGCGAGACGCCGCCGCCGCTCGCCAACCTTCTCTGGTGCGGGGCAGCGGGCCTGTCCGGCGCAGTCGGGCTCCTCGCGCTCTACCGCGCCCTGGCGGATGGCCGCATGGGCCTCGCTGCGCCGGTGTCGGGGGTGCTGAGTGCGGCGGTGCCGGTCGTGGCCGGGTCGGTCGTGGAGGGTATGCCCGGTCCGGTGACGTTGATCGGATTCGCCCTCGCGCTCGTGGCCGTCTGGTTGATCGCGCGCACCGCCGATACACAGGGCGAGTCGGGCGGGCTCGCGCTGCCCGTTGCCGCAGGCCTCGGGTTCGGGTGCTTCATCGTGATCATCGGCCGCGCCAGCGGCGGCGCGGTGTACTGGCCGCTGGTCGCCGCGCGCGTCGCCTCGCTCTCCGTGATGAGCACGATCGCGGTCGCCGGTCGCCAGGCGCTCGGTCCCGTCAGGCGGGCGCTGACACCGATTGCGCTCGCCGGTCTCTTCGATGCCGGCGGCAACGCATTTCTCGTCATGGCCGCCCACGCGGGTCGCCTGGACGTGGCCGCGGTCCTATCCTCTCTCTATCCCGCCGCCACAGTACTGCTCGCGTGGCAGATCTTGAAGGAGCGGATCACGCGCTGGCAGCTCGCGGGCCTCCTCACCGCGCTCTGCGCGATCGTGGCCATCACGGCGAGATAAATGCGCGCAAAGACATGATCGCCATCCGACCCGAGACCACCGACGACGGGGCGGCGACCTATGCGGTTTACGACGCTGCGTTCGGCCGATCGGACGAGAGCCATCTGGTTCGCAGGCTCCGCCGGGATGCGGACGTGATCGCCGGGCTGACCGCGGTCGCTGACGGCGTCGCCGGCCGCGTGGCCGGCCACGTGGTGGGACATATCCTTTTCAGCCGAGTGACGATTCACACACGAACGACCCCGATCCCGGGCGTTGCGCTCGCGCCGATGGCCGTCCTGCCGTCGCATCAGCGGCGGGGCATCGGATCGGCGCTGGTTCGCGAAGGGATTCGGACTTTGCGCGCCAGACACGAGCGCGTCATCCTCGTCCTGGGTCACCAGGACTATTACCCGCGATTCGGATTCTCCGCCGACCTCGCGCGTGGCCTTCTGTGCCGGTTCAGCGGCCCGGCGTTCATGGCCCTCGAGCTCGAGGCGGGCGTGCTCGACGGCGTCGTTGGCGACGTCAGCTATCCGGCGGCGTTCGGGCCCGATTAGTCCGGTCCCGGCGCAAATCCTCCCGCCCTTCCTTCAGACGTCCTTGCGCTCGAGCGCGGCGCGCGCGGCCGCCAGCGCGCGGCGATCGCTCTTGTCGGGCACCGGCAGAGTGAGGTCCAGCCTGTCGATCGCGTCGACGATAGCAGCGGCGACGACGAGGCGCGTGAACCATTTGTGATCGGCGGGGACGACATGCCATGGGGCGTGGGTGGCGGCGGTGTTGCGGATCATGTCCTCGTAGGCGGCGGCGTAGTTGCGCCACAGTTTGCGCTCCTCGAGGTCGCGAAGCGAGAATTTCCAGCGCTTCTCGGGGTCTTCGAGCCGCTCGAGCAGTCGCTTCCGCTGCTCCTGCTTCGACACGTGGAGGAAGAACTTGAGCACGACCGTCCCATCGCGGTGCAGGTGCTGCTCGAATGTCCGGATGTCCTCGAACCGCTGGTCCCAGATATCGCGCGTGACCAGCTCCCGCGGCAGGCGCTGGCGATCGAGGAGCTCCGCGTGTACGCGGACGACGAGCGTTTCCTCGTAGTAGGAGCGGTTGAAGATGCCGATGCGGCCGCGCTCAGGCAGGCATTTCGTCGTCCGCCACAGAAAGTCGTGGCGGAGCTCTTCGTCCGACGGCGCCTTGAACGAGTAGACCTGGCAGGCCTGCGGGTTCACGCCTGACATCACGTGCTTGATCGTGCTGTCCTTCCCGGCGGCGTCCATGGCCTGGAAGATCAGGAGCAGGGACCAGGTGGAGCGCGCGTACAGCTTCTCCTGCAGTTCGGTGAGGCGGCGCAGGCCGTAGTCGAGCCACCGCGCGGCGTCGCCTTTCGGGTCGAGCGTGCCGGTGTCGTCCGGGTGGATGTCCTTCAGGTGGAAGTGGCGGCCGTGCGTGACCGTGTAGCGATTCAGCAGGCGGCGGAGGCGTCGGGCATCCTCCCGGTCGTTCTTGGCCACGTCGGCGTCATTCTCACACAGGTATGATCGGACCGGGGCATGACTCTTCACGAAACGTTTCACGAAACGCTGATGGAAGCTGCGCTCGAGCAAGCGCGCCGGGCGCGCGATGCCGGGGAAGTGCCGATTGGCGCCGTGGTGGCGATGGAGGGGGCGATTGTCGGGCGTGGGTTCAACCAGCCTATTTCGAGCGGGGATCCCACGGCGCACGCGGAGGTCGTGGCGATTCGCGACGCGGCGAAGCGCGCCGGCAACTACCGGCTGACCGGGGCGATTCTCTGCGTGACGATCGAGCCGTGTCTGATGTGCGTCGGCGCGCTGGTGCATGCGCGCGTCGGCACGTTGGTGTTCGGGGCGGCGGAGCCGCGGACCGGGGCGATTGAGTCAACGGTACGTGGTGGCGAGCTGCCCGGGCACAATCATCGATTCGAGGTGGTGGCGGCCGTGCGCGAGGCGGAGTGCCGGGCGCTGATGCAGGAGTTTTTCAGGGAGAAGCGGTCGTGAGCGCGGGGGCGCGTGGGGCGATGCGTGCGGTATACTTCAAGGTCAGCTTCGAGTGATTGCACCAGACGGAGAGGTACCGAAGTGGTCGTAACGGGGGCGCCTCGAAAGCGTCTTGTCCTGTAAGGGGCACGTGGGTTCGAATCCCACCCTCTCCGCCATAATAAGTCATTTAAAATCAAGTCTTTACATTGATGAGCGTGGCCACGTGGGTGGATCGGGAACCCACTTCTCCACTAAGTGCCACGATTCCAGCCACTTACAGCGATCAAGCATTGCCCAGACGACGGTTCACTAAGGCTAGTCGTTTCAATGGTTTGTCAGCACGCTCGACATGAGGGTCAGCGTCCCGGGTTCAGGTCTTGTACATGTATTGACATGCTTGTTGGTTGTCAATACACTGAGTTATGCCGAGCGCTACCCGCCGAAAGGACACAGGCCGCGAGCAGCGAGTCTCCAGAACGTACCGATTGCCGCTGTCGAAGCTGAGTGCTGCGAAGCGCGCGCTCGGAGCGGCCACCGCGACGGAGACGATCGAGCGAGCACTCGATCTCGTTGTCTTCCAGCGCGAACTTGTCGACGGAACGCGAGCGATGTTGGGGATTGAGATCACGCCACCCGACGCCGAGCCGTGACTCGTCCTTCTCGCAAGTACGTTCTCGATACACAACTCTTCATCAACGCCTTTCGCGATCCGACAGCCAACGAGGCACTCCAGCAGTTCCATCGGGTCTTTGCGCCGTTTGAGCATCTCAGCGTAGTCGTCGCGCAAGAGTTGCGGGCGGGCGTCCGGCGTGTTGAGGACCGGAGGACATTAGAACGGCACGTCCTCAACGTCTTCAAGCGAGCCAATCGGACGATTACGCCGTCATCGGATGCGTGGCATCGGTCCGGCACGATTCTCGCCGAGATCGCACGCACGGAGGGATTGGAGGTTGCGCGCGTCTCGAAATCGTTCGCGAACGACGTCCTGCTCGCACTCTCATGCCGCGAGGCTGGCTGCGTGCTCGTCACAGACAACGCCCGCGATTTTTCGCGTATTCGACGGTTCACCCCATTCGAGTTTACGAAGCCCTGGCCAAGTGGTGAGATCGGAACCGGCGGTCCGTCCTAATCCTGTGAGGTCCGAACCGCGCGATCCGACCACGCAGAGCAACGGGCGGCAAAGAGCGGCTAACGCCGTTTGATCCGCCTGTTAATCGGAAGATTGCTGGTTGCTGAGCATCCGGTTCTGGGCCGGAGCCGTTCCGACTGCGTTCGGCCATTCTGCCAATCTTGGCGCCGTCCCAGAAACCGCCCGCGCGCCGTGGTTCATCGCCGCGCTTTTGGCGTCGACCACCATCTAGCCGCGACGAAAGCAACCTGAGAGGTTCCCTCCTGGGCTGAAAGGAACCTCCCAAGGGGACGTCCCTTCTCCAACCGGTGAGGGAGGCTGCGTCCCTGCGACTCACTGTTGAAGACGCCTTATGCCAGGCCACGGACTTGACCGCGTTGCTCGGTCCACGTCGCCCACTGAGGATCGTGACACTCGGGAGCGCCCGGCCCCGCTTGTCGTCCATCTCGGCGGTGCTGCTGCTCATCGCGCGGACGCGCTCTTCGGACCAGCAGCCGGCGGGCCGCCTTGTCTGATGCACATGTTGACGGCCTACAGGGCGAAGATGTAGTCTCCTGTTGTCTATCAACAGAGGAAGTCGCCTGATGCCGCCCGATGCAGGGGTTCCGTACGGCACGCTCGACCTGATGGTGCTGAAGACGCTTGACGCGATGGGGCCGCTTCACGGCTACGGGATCGCGCGTCGGATTGAGCAGGTGGTGCAGGGCTCGCTGGCTCTCAATCAAGGGACGATTTATCCCGCCCTGCTGCGGCTTGAGCAACAAGGCTGGATCACCAGCGCGTGGGGCACAAGCGAGAACAACCGCCGCGCGCGGTTCTACTCGATGACCCGACGTGGGCGGAAGCAGTTGACGGTCCAGGCCGACAACTGGGCGAAGACTGTCGCGCTGATGAACCGGTTGCTCGAGGATCGTTCGTGATACCGCGTGCTGACAGTGAAAGGCACATGTCGTGGCATTGATTCGAGCCCTCCTCGCGCGTCTCGCGGCGGTGTGGACACGGGACCGCCGGGAGCGCGACCTGTCTGCCGAAATTGAGGCGCATCTCGATCTCCTGGCCCGAGAGCACGCGCGCCGCGGGGCGTCACCCGAGGCGGCACGCGCTGCGGCGCTTCGCGACTTCGGTGGCGTTGTGCAGGTCAAGGAGGCCTACCGCGATCGACTCGCGTTTCCGCTCATCGACGCAGCCGTGCGCGACGTGCGATATGCCGTGCGGCAGGTGCGCCGCAGTCCGGTCTTTGCGATGGTGTCCATCGGATCGATCGCGCTCGGCATCGCCGCAACTGCGGCCATCTTCGCCTTTCTCGAAGCGCTCGTGCTGAACCCCTTGCCATACCCGGGCGCGGACCGTATGGTCACGATGTCGCAAGTCAACCAGGCGGGGCAAGGCCGCGGCGGTATTCCCCTATCCGGGCAGGAATTCGCGGAATTTCAACAGCGCACTGTGTTCGACGGAGCCATCGCCGCGGTGACGTGGGACATGACGCTGGCAAGTGGCGACCTGCCGGAGCGTGTCCTCGCGGGCCAGCTGTCCGGCGATAGTTTCCGATACTTTGGCCTGGCTCCTGCGGTTGGGCGTACGCTGACATCCGTCGACGCACCGCTGACGGGCGAGCCGCAGCCCGTGGCGGTTCTCAGCTATCCCTTCTGGCGCAGCCATTACGGCGGTGACACCACGATCGTTGGTGGCACGATCCGTCTCGATGGCCAGCCATACACGATCGTCGGCGTGGCGTCGCCGCGGTTTCACTATCTCAACGCGGACCTGTATGTGCCGCTGCGGCGGCCCTCCGATCCGCAGAATCGGTTCGCGGTCGAGGCGCGGCTGCGCCCGGACGTCACGCTCGAGCGGGCAGAAGCCGCGCTGCAGCCGTGGTTCTCGCAGCTGGCGGAGGCATCGCCAGGCCGTTTCCTCCCGGACGTGCACCTGCAACTATTCCGCGTGCTCCCAGGGCGCACGCGTCCCTTCCGCGGCACGTTCAATCTGCTCCTCGGAGCGTCCACGTTGTTGCTCGCGGTGGGGTGCGCGAACCTCGCCATCCTGTTGCTTGCTCGAGGGGCGACGCGGCAGCACGAAATCGCAGTCCGCATGGCTGTCGGCGCGAGCCGAGGCCGCATCATTGGGCAACTCCTGATCGAGTCCTTGATGCTGGCAGTGACCGGTGGCCTGGTTGGAATCGCCGTCGCCTGGCGGGGCGTACCCGCCATCGTCAGGTGGCTGCCTCGAAGCTTCCTGCCTAACGACGTCACGATCGACGTCACCGTGCCGGTGCTCCTCTTTAGCGCCGGAGTGGCCGTGTTCACCGGGCTCCTCTTCGGGTTATCGCCGGCGCTGCAAACCTCGCGGCCCGGAATGATCCACGGAATGCAACCCAACCTGGTGCTGGCAGGTTCCACGGTTCAGCGCAAACGCACGCACGCGGTGCTCATGGCCGGGCAGGTCGCGTTGACCGTGCTGCTCCTCGCCGGCGCCGGTGCGGCGCTACGCGCGTTTCTCCACTTGACCCACCTGCCGCTTGGCTTCAACCCACATCGGCTCCTGGTCACGAACATTCCGCTGCCGGAGCGGAGCTACGCCACGTGGGGGGCGCGCGCCGCATTTCTTGAGCGGCTTCGCAAGCAGGTTGCCGCAGCTCCTGGCGTGGAATCGGCGGCGCTCTTTTTTGGACGGCCCGTGGACCTTCCGCCGGCCACGCCGCCACTGATGCCCCTCGAACGCATGGACCGGGCCGGGGAGAGGTATCAGCCCGCATCCGTCCAGCAGGTGTCGCCGAGTTTCTTCTCGACGCTCCAGATTCCGCTAGTGACCGGGCGTTTGTGGTCGGATACCGAGCACGCTGGCGCGGCGCACGTCGCCGTGGTGAATCAGCGGACGGCCGCGCAACTATGGCCCCACGTCAACGCGATTGGCCAGCGGATTCGCCTGCGGCAGATGACGGCGCACGAGTCCTGGCAGGTCGCCGCGCCCCAGAGCGACGACCCGCTCGAGATCATCGGAATCGTGGGGGATACGCCGAACCGGGGGCTGCACGGCCAGAGCTGGCTGACCGTCTACGTGCCGATGACGCTGGTCATGGGCGACATGCCCAGTCTCGTCGTGCGCACGCGCGGCGAGCCGCTCGCGATGGCGCGCACCGTGCAGGAGGAGATCCACGAGATCGATCCGAATCAGGTGATCGCCTCGACCACGAGCGGCGACGAAGTCCTTCGGAGGGCGGGATGGGGACGTGAAGAGATCGTGGCGTCCCTCTTCCTGGTCTTTGCGCTGATGGGGCTGACGCTCGCGAGCATCGGTCTCTCCAGCGTCGTGTCGTACATCGTGTCCCAGCGAACGCGAGAGTTCGGCATCCGCCGCGCGCTCGGTGCGCCGGGTGGCAACCTTATTTGGCGTGCCTTGAGGTCCACGCTTGTTACCGTCGCGGTCGGGACAGGTCTCGGTGTCGTCCTCAGCTTAGGCGTCGACCGACTGGCGATACAGACCCAAGTCAATACGCGCGATCCCCTCGTGCTGGTCGTGGTGACGTCCGTCATGTTCGCGGTGGCGCTGACGGCCACGCTGATCCCGGCCGCGCGCGCGACGAACGTCGATCCCCTTGTTGCACTTCGTTGTGACTAGCTTCGCGCCGCCGCCTGATGCGAAAGAATATTCGCGCGAGTGTTTCACCGATCTTCGCATGTATTGGACGACGTGCTCCCCGGTCCGAGAGAGCGGTAGGGCGTCGCTCGCACCTGGCAGTCCACGCCGCCTCTCGTAACGCTTTGCTTGGAGAAGCTCCTCTCGTGGGATGAGCGCCCCGCCCGCGGGAGACAGGATATACGAACCGTTAGCGTGAAACCGTCTCAAAGTCTAGACTGCGGCTGCCTTTTGTTCTACAATATAGGAGTTATGTCCAAGGGCCACTTCCTCGGCGAATTTGAGCACCTCGTGCTGCTCTCGCTATTGCGGCTCGACGATCGCGCCTACGGCGTCACCGTGCGCCAGGACATTTCAACGCAGACCGGACGTGACGTGTCGGTGGGCGCCATCTACACCACGCTCGATCGTCTCGAAGCGAAAGGGCTCGTGAGATCGCGCCTGGGCGAACCTACGACAGAGCGTGGCGGGCGCGCGAAACGATTCTTCCGGGTTACGGCCAAGGGCATTCGAGCCGTCAACTCCACGCATGAGGCGCTGCGGAGCATGTCAGTCGGTCTGGAACTCGTGAGGAGTCTCTCATGACGCGGCACACCACGCCGCCGCGTATCGCAGAGTGGCTTGTGAGTCTCGTCGCCGCTCCCGAACAGTCGGCGACGATTGCGGGCGATCTGCTCGAAGAGTTTTCTGGCCTTGTTGCGCGATCGGGCACGGCACCGGCACGCCGATGGTATTGGCGGCAGAGCGTGCGGACCATTGGGCATCTCCTGCGAGGCCAGCTCCGGCAGGCGCCCGCGACGATCGTCGCGTTCGCGATCGGCGGGTTTCTCCTCTACGTGCTCGTCGAACGCGCCCTCCAGATGTCAGCCGAGGCCGCCGTCGCCCACACGCGCGTGTACCATCTCACGAGTGCGGTCCCCTTCTGGCACGCCGTCGACACCATTGGACGCTATGTGTTGCCTGTCGTCGTGGGTTGGACCATCGCACGGGCCGCTCGGGGGCGGGAGATGATGGCCGTGCTCAGCGTTGGCATCACGTACACAACCTGGATGCTCGCAATCTACACGACGATGCTGCTAGCCACGTCGGGCCTCGCGCAGATCCACGTTCCCAATTTTTCAATGACGGCGCTGTTTTGCCCTCCTGATTCAGGACCGCCTCACCTCGGGAGCGTCACCAACACCCTGAGGATGCTGAGGTACACGCTCATCTCGTGGTGGTTCCCGACGATCGTTCTGCTGTCGATCGGCGCAGCGATACGGCGCGCCACCGCATCGGGGTGGATCCGCACGACTCAGTAAATGGTAGTGGGTCAGATTACATCTGGTCGATCGAGGAAATCGGTTGGTCGGCTCGGCGAATGAAGGACGGTGCTGTTCATGCGCGTCGCGGTTGTGGTCCTGCCTTTTGCCTTGTGTGTACCCATCCTGGCTCAGACAACGGGATTTACCATCGCTGAGTTCCTCGACTCGAAGTACATCGCACCGCAAAACGCTCCATCCAGTATCGTGATTGCAGCCAAGGACGAACCTGGAGAGCGGTTGATCGTCACGGGCCGAACGCTGGACGGAGAGAGATCTGTCGCCGGTGTTTCCCTATACGTGTTTCACGCCGACGCGAGAGGCCGCTATTCCAACGACACGGACGACAATCGAGTCGGAGAATACAACCCTAGGCTGCGCGGCCTATTGCGCACGGACGCGGACGGGCGGTATCGGTATCAAACCACTCGACCAGGCAGTTATGACAACGGCCCTGCGCATGTGCACTACATTGTGAACGCGCGTGGGTACAGACCTCTATTGCTCGCCTTGCAGTTCCAGGACGACCCCATCGTCCAAGAGTTACAGAAGGCGGGGAGACCGCTACTGAACCTGGACGCCTTTAAGAATGGGCCGTGCAAATCTCGGCCTGACTGCGTGTTGACGCAGCCGGTTACGCGCGATGCTCAGGGCGTCTCGCACACCACCCGTGACATCCAGATGGTAAAGGAGTAGGGCCAAATTGCAAACCGACTCACTCCCCTAATCGGCCTCACCCGACATGCTCCACGGGATACACGCAATCTT
The DNA here is from genome assembly GCA_035939575.1 of Vicinamibacterales bacterium. Classification (GTDB taxonomy): domain Bacteria; phylum Acidobacteriota; class Vicinamibacteria; order Vicinamibacterales; family CAVVIG01; genus DATKHR01. The sequence continues at coordinate 17,381 of DASZFS010000384.1, forward strand.
GAATAGAACGCGCTCATCGTCGCGCGACACTGGCGAGCGTTATGGTCTGGTCCAGACATTTCGGTCGAGTTAAGGCGCGCCGCGTCATGTAACGCTGGCAGCCCGCTACCCCCCCGCGAACCGTCGTGATCGGAAAGATCCTCGCGTTCGCGGCCAGTTCCACTCTGAACGCCCATCCCCGATTGCTACCGTCCGATCGCCGGGCTGATCCGTCGACATCAGTACCGGCTACGACCTGTATTACGCTGTTCACCGCAGGGTTGTTGGCCTCGGTGGACGCCCAAGTCCGGCAATCAACCGATACCTCAAAACCGGCAATTAACTGACGACCGCTGAGACATGACGAAGGGATGGACGTGTAGCCCTCGCCCGACGAGCAACGTCTTGGACGACACCACACAGCGGCAAATCCGCGCGCTCGGGCGATTGGGCTGAACGCTCATGCGCATCCAGGAAGCGACGGCATCCGGCGCGAGACGGTCAGCCGGTAGCTGAAAGCCGGCGGCACCGCGGTGCGGAGTCACGGCCGGCCGAGCGAATCGAAAGCAAAACCGGCCATGTCCGTCGACTCCGCGTGTCGGTCGGCGCTGAGCCGAGCCCCGAGTGTGCGCCTGCGACCCGTGTTGCAAGATCATCACCGACGCGCCCGCGCGTGGTCGCAACGCCGCCGTCGCCATCTGGAAGGACCTGGTCGACGATCACGCTTTCCCGCGCGGTACGCGAGTGTGCGCCGCTTCGTCGTGCAGCTGCGCGACGGTAACACCATCCGAGGCACGCGTCGTCATCACGACGGCACCTGACGACGAAGCCCAGGTCGACTACGGCGAGGCCCCGATGGCCCGCGACAGCGGCACCGGCAAGTGCCGGCGGACGCGCCCTACCTCCTGACCTTGGGCTGCTCCCGCAAGGCAGTCCGGTTGCTCGTGCGGTGATCGAGCTCTTCGCGCGCCGCCTCAAACAGGCCGGCATCATCGTCGTGAAGGGCCTTGGCCGATTTCGACTGTTCATTCAATCCGAAGATCCTCAACACCAGGATTGGTCAAACATCATGCCGGCGCCCGCACCCCCTGATCAGGGGGATGGTCTCCGACGATTGTGGCGGCTATCTTTCGCCGGTCGGGCTGGATAGGCGCGTTCTACCTGTCGCGACAGGTTGATTCGCTTGGAGACTTCATGCGACCTAAGGTGTTCATTCGAGCGTGCTAAGGGTGGCCTGCGCGCCCACTATCCTGGGGCACGCTGCGGCGCATGCACCCAGAGTACCAGCCGGGGCATGTTACGGGCGGTCCTCAATAGGTACTGTTTCGCTTGCCCACAATGAGCGATGCGCTCTGCGCGAGTGGCGTTCGAGAAGCTAGACGTAGCGGATCTGAATCAATCGGCTGAGGTCTGGGAAAAAGACTGCACGACAGTTGCGCGTAGCTGCGATGCCGCTGGGCGTGCCCCTGTTGGCAGGGAATCTTGATGCGTTGGGTCTCATCAAGATATTGCTGGGGCAGGAGGTGAGCCCGAATACTCGATTGGCGTGAAAAGACGTCATTCGATCGGGATGACGGCTTGGCGAAGGATCACCGACCCTCAGCGTCAGCCGATCCTATATCAACTAGGGGGGGCGACTCCGTTCTACCGTGCGGCGAGACAGGGCGATGTCACGCCGATGCGAGTGTTGCTCGCCGCTCACGCCGATTCCACCGTTCCAACGTTCCAGAACGTGACGCCGCTCATGGCAGCGTCTGCGGCTTTGGTTACTGGGACGGCGAAACGCCAGGGCGGCTTACTGGCACACCCGAAAGGCGAACGGATCGAGGCCGTGAAGCTTGCACTGGAGTCTGACGGCGATGTTAACGCTCATGCGGACTGTGGCGATATTCCGACGATCGGATGGACACCTCTCATGATTGCCGAATGCGTGTTTATTGGCTCGATGGCTAAGCCCATCTCCGAGTCTGAGGCGACACTTCGCGAGCTACTGATCGAGAAGTCGACGGATCCCCACCAGGACAAGTGAGCGTGCATGCTCCAAGCAGCGATCGCAGTAACGACTAAGCCGCAGTGAGTCTTGTGGTTCGGCATAGGTAGCCCCGTGATCCTTGAACTGGAAGAAGTTTGTTGAGCAAGCTAAACGAGAGGTCAGGGACAAGTTTATGAAGTGTGATCGTTATGCCTTGCTGACATGGACCTTTGCGCTGTTGTTCCTGCCCTCAGAGGTGTGGGCTCAATCGGCCACGTCCGGTGCGATCGCGGGCGTCGTAAAAGACTCCAGCGGCGGTGTGTTACCCGGTGTTAGCGTTGAAGCGGCCAGTCCCGCATTAATCGAGAAGATCCGCGTAGCCGTTAGTGATGGCCAGGGTGAATACAAGATCTTGGATCTTCGACCGGGGCCATACACGATCACGTTTACCTTGGCAGGTTTCACGACGGTGAAGCGCGAAGGTATTGACTTGACTACTGGGTTCACGGCCACGGTCAACGCGGATATGCGGGTCGGTGCGGTGGAAGAGACCATAACTGTCGTGCGCGAGGCTGCGGTTGTTGACACTCAGAACGTGATTAAGCAGGACGTGTTGTCGCGGCAGGAATTGGATGCAGTGCCGACGGCCAGAACCATGGCTGGCTTTTCAGCGCTGACGCTAGGTGCCGTAAATAGTGGCAATGTTCAGGACGTCGGTGGCAGCAAGGACGAGTTCGCTCTTTCTTTCGGCGTCCACGGTGGCCGATCAGGGGACCTTAAGCCAACCTTGGATGGAATGAACCTCAATATCGCCACGGGTGGCGGCGGCGGAGCCTCCCGCACCTATATGATCGACCAAGTAGCCGTGCAGGAGATGACGGTCCAAAGTCGCGGTTTTACCGCTGAAACCGAGACGGCCGGTATCCAGCTAAACGCCGTGCTCAAGGACGGAGGCAACATATTCAAGGGT
>DASZFS010000385.1:0-2090 GCA_035939575.1 Vicinamibacterales bacterium
TTCGCTCCGACGACATCTCTGTTCTGACCGCCGCTGGGCGAGAGGCGATGTCCGCCTACGGCGTGACAACTGTGATCGACCTCCGCAGCAAGTCCGAGCGCAGCGGGACCTTCGACGCTCGCTTTCCGCGCCCGGTGGCGACGATGGTCAAAGCGAAAGGCGTGACCTATCTCCATCGCGAGCTGGTCGACGACGTCAGCCTGAGGAAGCTCGGCGAGGCCGCGAACATGTTCGAGCGCTACCTTGTGATGCTCAGGACGCGCCAGTCCGCGTTTCGCGAGATCTTCGCCGCGATCGCTCAGGCAGAAGGCGGGCTGGTGTTCCACTGCTTCGCCGGCAAGGACCGCACAGGGCTCGTCGCCGCCATGGTCCTGGCCCTCGCTGGTGTCCCGCCGGACGAGATCGCCGCGGACTTCGGCGAGACTGACCTGCAGCTGGCGGACGCGTACGAGAAGTGGATCAGCCAGGCCCCCGCCGACAAGCGCGACGAGATGCGGGACGAGCTGCGCTGCCCGCCCGAACGCATCCTCGGCGTCCTCGAATACCTGGAAACGCAATGGGGAGGAGTCGCCTCGTACCTCGAGGCCTCGGGAATGGCGCCAGTCGCGATCGAAAAGCTCCGTACAAAACTCGAGTAGGTCGCGTTACGGGTGGCAAATCCCGGGAAGTGCCGGCATTTTCCGGTTTGCGGCCCTTCGCAAGCGGGTTATTGCCGGCAAAAACCGGTAATCGGCTATCGCGCCGACCGACTCAGACCATGGCGCCGACCGACGCTCCCAACGAGGCGAGCGAGACTCGGTAATGATCCAGCCGGCGATGTGAGGCGCTGCCCGGCTCGAGTTCAAGGACCATCCACTCGCTCTCGACACGGGTGAGCCGGGCAACATCGAGACTCGGGATCAGCAGACACGATTCGGCGAACCGCCGCGCGTCCCTGTCCCAGCCCAGCACGCATATGAAGGTCGAGGCCGCGGGCCGAAAGCTCGACCGGCGTAGATAAACCCGCTCTTCTAGGTGGGACGAGTCGAATCCGGACGTCTTCACCTGCAGCCCGGCAAATCGCCCGGTCGAGGATTGCCGAACGAGGACCTCCACCGTCTCGAGGTCTGGAAATGGACGAAACAAGGCGAAGCCCTCGGTCTCCGCCAACCGGCGAATGACCTCGGTCTCGCCGATGAAGCCTTCGGCGCCGCGATCGACGCCGACGCTCTCCAACATCGCCAGGCTCGGTGCAGCCACGCCGAACCGATCGGCAAGTCGCTCACGCGGCACGAGAAACGGCGCCCATCGCGAGTCACCGCCCGAGTGCATCTGGAACGCGGCGGTCAGGTACTCGCGGCCGCCAGCCCAGTCGTGGACCGCGAGCCTCTTGAAGTCCGCTTCGGTCAACACCAGGACAAGCGGTCCGAGCGAGGGACCATCGATCAGCGTGCCGATGACGAACGCAGAGTCGTCGACGAGGCTCGAAGCAGTGACCGTGATGTGGACCTGGCCGCTGCCGGTCAAGCTCGTGCGGCCCTTCACCTGAACCGGCAAATACTCACCGTCGGCCAGGCGATGCAGCACCGCGTCGATTCCGACGTCGCGTAGCGGCAGGAACACATGGAGCCCACCAGCTGACTGCCGTACGAGCTCCGCCCATACCTTGAACTCCGCCACCTGGCCCGCCGCGAGAGTCTGCCCGTGGTGCCACTCGACATCCGAGGCCGCCATCGGTCGCGATTTTGCTCTTAACAGGCTGGGTTGGAACAGCGGCGAAAGAGTCCAAGAATGCGATCCATGAAAAACAAAGCAGTCGTCACGCAGCTCTTCCGGCTCAACCTCGAACCCAGGGTCATCGACCAGCTCGCCAAGCTTTCAGCAAAGACCGGCGAACCGAAAACGCGGCTCGCGCGCCGGCTCTTCACCGATGCCGTGATGGCCTACAGGCCGGCGAAGAACGCGGCCAAGGGTTAGGCCCGGCGAGCTTCGGTCGGCTCGGCGGCCGGGCGAGTCTCCTCGCGCGAGTACATATCCTCGATCTGGTCGGCGTACTTCTGCGAGATCACGCGCCGCTTGAGCTTCAGCGTCGGCGTCAGCTCTTCAGTTTC
>DASZFS010000386.1:0-11588 GCA_035939575.1 Vicinamibacterales bacterium
CAACCGATCTCCCGATCCTGATCGAGATCGTCGATTCCGAGGACAAGGTGGATGCGTTTCTTCCCACGGTGGATGAACTCGTCACCGAGGGACTCGTCACGCTCGAAGCAGTCCGCATCGTCCGTTATGTGTCACCGGACAGTCGCTGACACGTCAATTCATCAGGCGGTTTTCGGGTGGCTCCAGCTGCCATATACTGTTCTCGAGACTGATGGCTCGGTACATGCTCGACACCGATACGTGCTCATACATCATGAAGCGGACGAGCGAGGCGGTGATCACGCGACTGCGTGCCGTGCCGGTCACCGACGTCTGCATGTCCGTGATTACCAAGTCGGAGCTGCTCCACGGCGTTGAAGTGTCGCCGCGCCGAGTACAGGACGCCACCGCCCTCCAGGCGTTTCTTCCGCACGTCGCGGTTCTGGAGCTTCCCGACGACGCGGCCGTCCACTACGCGCAGATCCGTGCTGACCTGAAGAAACGAGGCCAGATGATCGGCGCCAACGAACTTCTCATTGCAGCCCACGCACGGTGCCTCGGGCTCAGGCTCGTCACGAACAACATCGCCGAATTCAGTCGCGTGAAGGGTCTCACGCTCGAGAATTGGACGACGCGGCAGGCTCGTCGTTCCCGGGCGACAGACGAGAAGTAGCGCCGGCGCGTCACCGCCGCCGGATTTCCTTGACGCCGATGCGCAGCTTGCGACGCAGCAGCGTGCGCAGCGTCGCACCGTCCGCATATCCCACCCGCGCGGCCACCTCGTCCACGCTCGTGCCGCCGGTCGTCAGCAAGTGAAGCGCGCGCTCGACGCGCAAGTCCTGCACGTACGCGACCGGCGTTCTTCCGAGAACGGCGTGCATCCGCCGCGCCAGGGTTCGCTTGCTCGCGGCGACGGCCTTCGCGGCAGCGTCGAGCGAGAAACGCCGGGCCAGATGCGTTCGAGCCCACTGCTCGAAGCGATGGACGAGCGGATCGGAGTGCATCAGGTGATCCGTCAGCGCGTACGCGGATTGCGACGGCCGCGAGTCGACGATGAGGTAATTCGCCGTGAGCGCGGCCAACTTTGGGCTGCTGCTGCGAATGATCCACAAGGCGAGGTCCATGTGCCCGAGCGCCGCGCCTGCCGTCACGACGTGGCCGGACCTGACGACCATGTGCGCGTCCTCGAGGATCACGCCCGGATACCGCTGCCGGAACATCGGCGCGAGCCACCAGGTGGTCGTCGCGCGATGTCCGTCGAGCACGCCTGATTCCGCCATCACGAACGTCCCGATACAGGCGGCGGTCATCGTCGCGCCGCGCGACGCCCAGCGCCGCAGCAGCGTCACCGCGTCACGAATGTCCCGCCGACCCAACGCGGCTTCGAGCGCCTCAGGCATCTTGAACCCGATGGCCGGGACCACGACCACGTCGGGCGTCCCCGCGTCCGCGGCGCGCACCGGAACGCGGAAGCCTTGCGCGCTCGCAACGCGCGGACGCACGCCGACTACACGCACATCGAACCGCGGCACCGCGAGGCCGGACGCGTCGATCAGCTCGTTCGCTGTCTGAAACGCGTCCAGGACGGCCGAGAGCCCGAGATCAAAGACGCGGTCCAGTACCAGCACGTCGATGCGCATGGCGCCAGCATACGCGAACGCGCGCGGCGCCATGCCGAGTGGCAATCCTGATATCAACTGTGGCGTTCTTGACGCTCGCCATCCGGCGCCGCGGCGCCTAAGCTGCGATCGTCGAGGAGGATCGCCCCCGTGCCCGCCGACATCCGTTATGCGCTTCGGCTGATTCGGAAGACGCCGGCCTTCACCGCGTCGATCGTGCTGACGGTCGCGGTCGGCATCGGCGCAACGACGGCGATCTTCAGCGTCGTCGACGCCGTGCTGCTGCAGCCGCTGCCGTTCGCCGATCCCCAGCGGCTGTTTCAGGTGGCCGAGAAGAACGACAAGCTGCACCTGCCGGTCTTCGCCGCGTCCGTGCTGAACTTTGTGTCGTGGCGCGAACAGATCGAACGATTCGATGACATCGGAGCCGTCGGTTTCGGCAGCTATGCGATGAGCGGAGCGGGCGAGCCGGAGCAGTTCACCGGCTTTCGCATCTCGCCCTCAGTCATGCGCATTCTGGGACTCCATCCGGTACGCGGCCGATCGTTCGAGGACGGCGACGAGCGGCCGTCGGCGGCGCCGGTGGCCATGATCGGTCAAGGCCTCTGGCGCCGGTCCTTCGGCGCCGATCCGGCCGTCGTCGGCCGGACGGTGACGCTGAACGGCGTGCCGACGACGATCGTCGGCATCGCGCCGCCTCAGCTCGCGGTTCTGACGGGCGGGGGCGACATCTGGACACCGCTGGTCATCAACATCGCGAACGAGCAGCGCCTGAATCATCTGATCACGGTGATCGGCCGCGTGAAGCGCGGCATCACCGTACAGCAGGCACAGACCGAGATGGACACCGTCGCCGCTCGCGTCCGCCAGCAGTACCCCGAAATCAAGGACTGGGGCATCCACGTCGTGCCGTTCCACGACATGTTCGTCTCGCCGCAGCTCGAGACCGGGCTCTGGGTGCTGCTGGCCGCGGTTGGATTCGTGCTGCTCATCGCATGCGCGAACATCACGAACCTTCTGCTCGCGCGGGCGGCCGCACGTGAACAGGAGATAGCGGTGCGAACCGCGCTCGGCGCGAGCCGGCCCCGGCTGCTGCGGCAGATGCTCGTCGAGAGCCTGATGTTCGCCGCGCTCGGCGGAGCGGCAGGACTGCTGTTCGCACTCGCCGCCATACGCGCCATCAACCGGGCGCTTCCGCCGAAGGTGCTGCCCGTTCCCGAGATCGCGATCGATGGCGCCGTCCTGGCGTTTGCGGCGGCCGTCACCGTCGGCGCCGGCATCGTCTTCGGCGTGCTCCCGGCGTATCGCGCCGCGAACGTGGACCTCCACGACGTGTTGAAACAGGCCGGCCGATCCGGATCCGGTGGCCGCGCGCGCGTTCGAAACGCCCTCGCAGCGGCGGAACTCGCGCTGGCGACGCTGCTTCTCATCGGGGCCGGACTGCTGGGGGAGACGGTCATCCGGCTGCAGCGAGTCCCGCTGGGATTTCGACCGCAGGGTTTGCTGACGTTCCAGGTAGCGCCGCCCGCGGCCACGTACAGCGCCGACCAAGCGATGCTCCTGTATCAACGTACGCTCGCGGCGCTGCGCGGTGTGCCGGGCGTGCGCGCCGCCGGCATATCGAGCGGCGTCCCGTTCGGCAATGGCGCGGCCACGCGGACGCCGACCACCGGACTCAGTCCGACCGCGGTACCTCCGGACACTGCCGTGCCGATTGACTGGCGGGTCGTCAGTTCCGGGTATTTTCAGACGATGGGCATGACGGTCGTTGGCGGACGGGACTTCGACGAGCGCGACGACCGCGCCGCGCCCGCCACGGTCATCGTCAGCCAGGCCACTGCGCAGCAGTTCTGGGGCCGCGACGATCCCATCGGCCGCGTGATTCGCATCGTGGCTGGAGGCCGCGACTTCACTATCGTCGGTGTCGTCACCGACGTCCGGCAGTCCGCGCTCAATCAGGAATCGCCGTCGATGTATTTCTCCATCAATGCGCGCTCGTGGCCAACGATGGATGTGGCCCTGCGGACGGATCTCCCGCCCGACACGCTTCTGACCGACGTCCGCCGCACGGTTCGCGCGATCGACCCGGACCTTCCGATCGCCCAGGTGCGGACGATGGATGAATGGGTGGCCGCGAGCGCGGCGCAGCCTCGATTGAACGCGATGCTCATTGGAGTGTTCGCGGTCGCGGCGCTGCTGCTCGCCGCCGTCGGCATCTACGGGGTCATCGCCTACTCGGTGACGCAGCGCACGCGCGAGATCGGATTGCGGATCGCGCTGGGCGCGCCTCGAGCAGCCGTCCTCGGGCTCATCGTCCGCGAAGGCATGAGCGTGGGCGCCGCCGGCATCGCGGCCGGCGTCGCCGCCGGGCTGATGCTCGGCCGCGTCCTCGCGACGCTCGTATTCGGCGTCGACGTCCGCGATCCGCGCACCTATGCCGCAGTGGTGATAGCGCTGGGTCTGGTCGCGCTGGCGGCGACCGCGATTCCGGCGCGACGAGCGGCATCGGTGGATCCGATGATCGCGTTGCGCGACTGACTGCGGACGAGAACAGAATTCTCGTAGGGCGCCGCATAACGGCCTAAGGACCGGTATGCAGCGTCAGTACGCGCCCTACTTGCCGGGCGAGACGACCACCAGTGCCGGCAACTTGACGCCGCCTCCGTGCGCCAGGAACACCGTGCCATTTGTGGTCACGACGCCATTCCGAGCGCCGTTTTGAGTCGCCACTTGCGTGACGATCGTCAGCTTGCCGGCGTCATCGGCGCGAGCAATCGTCAGCTTGGCGGCGCGGGCGGCGCCGACGTACAGAAGGTGCGTCGCGGGGGCGTAGTTGATGTCGTCGACGCCGTCGCCGGTGTCCACCTTCGACAGCACCGCGCCATCGCCGCCCACGTTCATCACCTCAGCGACGCCGTCGCACCCGATGAACAAGTGGCCTGCCGCCACGTCCAGCCCCAACCCGTGGGGACCGCCCCCGCCGCACGCTGGATTCCAGGTCGCGACCGTCTCGTGGCTCTTCAAGTCGACAGCGACGGTGCGGTCTTTGTCTTCCAGATTCGTATAGAACCGGCCGCGCTTCGCGTCCACGGCGTACCCTTCCGGGTTCCCGGGAAACGTGAGCTTTGCCTTCTGCATCAGCGTCGTCGCATCGAGCACACGAACGGACTGCTCGCCTGGAGTCGTCACCCACACTTCCTTCGTCGGCGCAACATAGACGACGCCGTCTGGTCTCGAGTCAAGGTGCGCACATGCGACACGCGCGAGGGTACGCGCGTTAAATGCGCAGACATCCGACCCGCCGCGATTCCCGATATACACGACGCTGTCGCCAATGCTCACAGCGGACGGCCCGAGCACTCGCGTCCCACCGCGAGCCTGGACCTGCGCGGTCGGCAGGTTGGGAATCTGCCGAACCTTGCGAGTCGCGACATCGACGACATCCACCGCCCCGGTATTCCCGCCGGGCACCCACAAGCTATTCGTCGCCGGGTCAAAGGCGATGTAGTCCATCGTCACGTCGCCGGTGCCGTTATCCGGCAGCGCCAACGTGCCTACCGTGTAGGCGCTCCCGGTACGGTTGTCCTGCGGCGTTGCCGACATCGATGTCGCCAACGCCCCAACCATCACAAGGCCGACGAAGACCGCGGAGCGTTCGAAGAATATGGCGCGCGTCATCACTTGCCTCCCTTACTGCGTTCCGCCTGAGCGGCGATTGTGCCAGAGCCGAATGAATGTAATGTAACGAATGGCAAAGGTCCGACTTTCCCGGGCAGTCATTCGGGATGCGCGAGCTTCTGGCCCTGGGGACCGACCTGAATCTCGCGGCGCTTCTTGCCGGACTGGACGGTGGCCTCGTAAGCGACCAGCGTGCCCTGTTTTGACATCGACTCAACCTTGACGATCTTGCCGGTGCCCGCAGCCCTGGTGAGCCCGCCTTGTACGACGGCCGGCAACGACGCGAGCGCCACCTCCTCCTCGATCTCGAGGATGTTTCCTTGCGCGTCCATCGAAACGTCCTTCCCGTGCCCGTTGACGGTCAGTTCCATCTCGTAAACCGCCTTGCCCGCCTCAGTCTCGGTCGAGAATCCCTTGATCACCGCGCCCTGGCTCTGCTGCGCTACGGTTCGCTCAACGGCGGCGGGCAACTGCGCGCGAGTGATCTTCTTGTCGGCGGCGATGCTGCCCGATGCCATGGCGATCCCCACCACGAGAACAGCGGCAACGTTCCTGTACTGCTTCAACACAGTGATCTCCTTACCGTAGGTCTCTCCTTGCAGCCCAATACTTGCGCATGCGCTCCGATATCGCTCGCCGCTTCGCCGGTGTCAGCCGTCGCTTCCCATCGCGCCGCTTCGGCGCAGGCTCTTTCGGTTTCACTGCGGCGCGCTCGGGCGGTGGCGGCGCGATCTCAATGCCGAAGATCTCCGAGAGATCGTCGCTCGCGAGCGTCTTCGCGCTGGCTGGTTCCTTCCGTTTCTTCGAGAGATCGGACCCGGCGTTGACGATCAAGTCCTGCTGATCGACCTGGCGGAGCGTGAAGAGCAACTCCGGCTGATGATCCAATCGCGCGCCGATGCCGTACAGCACCGCCGCGACGTGCTTGCACATCGACGCCCAGTCCGGACAACTGCACGTGAAGAGAATGTCCTTCGGCGACGGGAACAACCCGGTCTTTTCCGCGCAGAGACGCGTCATGACACCGTCCGACAAGCGTCCCTGCAGGAGCTCGACGAGGGAATCGATCGCGCCCGAGCAGTCTTTGCAGATGGCGGCCCAACCGGCCCGCGGCACCGGTCCGACGGTCACCTTCACGTCGTACGTGGTCGAGCCGCTGACAAGCGCCGCGACACTGCCGGGTCCGATCTGCAGATCGAGCACCGATCCGTTGCGGACGTAGGTCCGCCCGCGCGGCAGCCGATTCGCGAAGTCGCTGTAGCGCTCAAGGTTGTCGCACCACGCTTCGCCCCAGAAGGTGCTGGCGATCGCGCGGCCTTCGATCACAACCGGCGACAGCCGGCGGCCTTTCTTCCGGAGCCGCATGAGCTCGCGCGCAGCCTGCGCCCGTCGAGCGCCGACCGAGACGTAGGGAATGAAGCCGTAATAGTCGCGATCCATCCTCACGCCTCGGACGCGGTATGGAGATCGAGCGCAACGAGCCTCAGCAGCTCATCGTCTCTCATCTCGGTCAACAGCACCTCGCCACTGCCTTCGAGCAGATTCTCGGAGAGCTGACGCTTGGAGTCAATGAGCTGATCGATCTTTTCTTCAACGGTTCCGCGGCAGATGAACTTGTGCACCAGGACGTTCCTCGTCTGGCCGATGCGGAACGCACGGTCGGTGGCTTGATTCTCGACCGCTGGATTCCACCAGCGATCGAAATGCACGACATGCGACGCGGCGGTGAGGTTGAGCCCGGCGCCTCCGGCCTTCAGCGAGATGACGAAGAACGGCACGCGCTCGTCCTCCTGGAACTGCCGCACCAACGGCTGTCGCTTGCCGACCGCCGTCTCTCCGTGCAGGACGAGGCCCGAGCGGCCGAATACTGATCCGAGGAACGCCGTCAGCGGCGTCGCCATCTCACGGAACTGCGTGAAGACGAGCACTTTTTCCTGCTTCGCGGCGATGACCTCGGAGATCTCGCGCAGCCGGGCCAGTTTGCCGCTGTCCGCCTCGCTCCACGATCCATCGCCCAACCATTGCGACGGATGATTGCAGATCTGCTTGAGGCGCATCAGGGAGGCGAGCACGATGCCGCGACGCTTCATTCCGTCGGCTCGCCCGAGCTCAGCCGCCAGATGGGCCACTGACTGCTGATAGAGCGCCGCCTGCTTGCGCGACAGGTGGCAGAAGGCCTTCATCTCCGTCTTGTCGGGAAGATCGGCAATGACGGACTTGTCGGTCTTCAGGCGCCTCAGGATGTACGGACGGACCAGCGCGCGGAGCGGCGCGTAAGAGTTGGCCGGCTGCGAGAGTCGCTTCGTGTACGCCGAGAACCCCTTCCCGGATCCCAGCAGGCCGGGGTTGAGGAAGTCGAAGATCGACCAGAGATCGCCAAGGCGATTTTCCACCGGCGTGCCGCTGAGCGCGATGCGCGCGCGCGCATCGATCTGCTTGGCGGCCCGTGTCTGTTTGGCGCCGGGTGTCTTGATCGCCTGGGCCTCGTCCAGAATGGCGAGTCGCCATGGCGTGGCGAGCAATGCGGGCACGCGCAGCAGCGATCCGTAACTGGTGATGACAAGGTCGACGACAGCGATCCGGTCACGGTCGAGCCCCTTCAATTCCCCGGTGGCCATCGCCGAGGGATGCGCGACGATCGTGGTGAGGCTCGGGGCGAAACGTTCGATCTCCGCGACCCAGTTGGCCAGCAGCGACGCCGGGGCGACGAGGAGGCTGGTGCGCCGGGTTTCATCGCGTGCCTCACGCGCTCGCGTCACCAGCAGCAGCGCCAACACCTGCATCGTCTTCCCGAGGCCCATGTCATCGGCGAGGCACGCGCCCAGACCGAGGCTCGAGAGCAGATGCAGCCATCGCACACCTGCCTGCTGATACGGTCGCAACGTCGCCTTCAGCGCGCTGCCAGGATCCAGCTGCGCCAGTTGGGCGGGATCGCGAAGGCCGGCGAGCGTCTTCGCCAGCCAAGGACCGGCGACGACGCGCGACCAGTCGGGCGCGGTCGCTTCAGCGATGTCGCCAGGCACGTGCGCGCCGGCGAGGAGACGCATCGCTTCGCCGAATGAGAGGCCGTCTCTTGCAGCGGCCGTCTCGACCGCTCGGAACTCGTCGAGCATCCGGCTCAGTCTTTCGTGATCGACTTCGACCCAGCGTCCGCGCACCAGGTGCAAGCCGCTCGACGCGGCGAGCAGCTGTTCAATCTCCGCATTGCTCAATGGTTCGCCATCGAGGCTGACGCTCATTTTGAAATCGATCAGGGCGTCCGTGCCGAGGCCCGACGGCGGCTTGCCCCCGACGGCGCCCGTGACTTGCGGGCGTGGTGGTCGATTCGCCCGCCAGACGGTCGGTACGCGCACGATGACGCCCGCGGCCTCGAGGCGCGGGACATCATTCAGCAACTGAAACGCCTCGGCCGGCGTCCATCGCAGCGGGTGATAGATCTCGCCCGCGTCGACCATCGTCTTCAGCCACGGGCACCCGGCGGCGGCGCGCTGGACCGGCAGGAGCAACGAGAGCAGGCGCGGCTTGTTGGCGGCGCCGGCGTATTCGCTCAGCGCGCGGCCGAGCGGCACATGCTGCGCCCTGGCCTGCGACGACAGTTGCGTCGTGTAGGTCGCCAGAAAGGCGAACGGAGCCTCATCATCCCGGCGGTTCTCGGCGAGATTGAAGTGCACGCGGCCGACGAGATGCCATGCCGGGCTCTTACGCTGGAGAAAGTCCTGGAGCGATGCCTTCGATTCGGCAAGTTCCGATCGAAACGCGGCATCGATCTCGGTCCAGAGCGTTTCAAGGACCGAGGCCGTGATGTACTCGGCGCCCGTCATAGGCGGGGCGGCCGCGGCGAGTGCTTCGAGCTCGTCGAGCGGAGGGGCTGGCGCGTCGTGCGCGTCCAGATCCGAATGCGTACAGATGGTCGTGACGAACCGCGAGGCGAAATCGCGCCAGTAGCTGAAGTCTGCAGGAAGCGTGGCCCCGATCTGGGCGGCGCCGAGCTCGAGCAAGCCGTGACCGGAGCCGCGAGCGAACGCGCGTTCGACGCTGGGAGGAAGCTCGTCCGGCGGTCGGAGGGCGTCGTCTGCGACCGTGACCAACAGGTGGCCGCGCGGAGTCAGCGAGAGCGATTGCATGACGATCGTCTTATGCGAAAGGGCGTTCGCCGACTACGGCAGTCTCAGGACGACCATCTGCAGTCCGGGAATATCGGCGAAGTCCTTGGCATTGGAAGTGGCCAGCCGGAAGCCGCGCTGGATTGCCTGTGCGGCAAGCCACAGATCATTGATGCGCACGTGCGGGTCTTTGCCGGCTTTTTTGATTTGTGCCGCAAGCCTGCCGAATGTCTCCGCCGTGTCGAGAGTGATTCTCAGTTGAGGTTTTCGGCGCAGCCGGCGGAGCATCGCCATGGCTCGTCGCTTTTGCGGACCCGGCCGCAGCAGCTCGAGTCCAAATCCGATTTCCGCGACATTCACGGGTGAAAGGTAGACCGGATCCTGGCGGGTGATCGCGTGGATGTCCGCCGCCGCGAGCGCTCCGCGCTCGACGGCAATCCACAGGCTTGTGTCGATCAACCACCCCACGGGTCACGCAACTCAGCTACGCGCCCGCGGCGAGGTTTCCGCTGGGATGCGATCGCCGCAGACAATGCACTGGCCGTCTCATCGTCGAGCGTGCGATACAAATCGCCGAACACGCTCAGAGCGTCCTGATGCGGCGCCTCGGGAACGAGCCGGGCGACATGCCGCTGATTCCGCACGAGCACGACCTCTTCCTGGTCGCGCTCGAGCGCGTCAAGTACGGCGCTGAAGTTCCTGGCGACGTCGGTAACTGACCGCGTCTTCATAGAAACAGATTATCTGATTGAATCTGATTCCGCAACACAGCGGAGCCACTGGCACCGCTCTTGGGAGGCTTCAGCCTGCTACTCCGATTGAAGCAGGGCCCGACGGGTCGGTCAGCCGCGCTCGTCTGACAGGCAGCAATGCCGGGTACGGATAGAGTCTGAATCACGCCACATGAGGGTCTCCCGGTTGTCAGCGGTCAGCGTGCTTCACAGACGCGAACTTCGGCTTTCCGCCGTCGAGCCGAAAGAATCGATCGAATATCCGCTCGCGGTGCTCGGTCGCGATGCCTGATCCTTCATCAGCGACGGTCAGCCACGCATGACCGCCCTCCGATCGCACGCCGATTTCGATGGTCGATGATTCCGGGCTGTACTTGATCGCGTTGTCAACGACGTTGGTAACGGCCTCGCCGTGCGAGAGCCTCCAGAGCCTGTCGACCAGGTTCGTGAGGCGATCGACTTCCTCGAGCATGCTGGTCACCCCGCAGGGCGCGCCGCGTGACGAGGTCCAGTTCCAGGTCCCCGGTCTTCAACCGAAATACGTCCGACGGTCGACCGCGCCTGAGCAGCGCTCGAATGCGCGCGAGCAGTTCGGGTAGCGCAAACGGCTTGACCAGATAGTCGTCGGCTCCGAGATCCAACCCGAGCACCCGGTCATCGACGCCATCGCGCGCCGTCAGCACCATGACCGGCGTTTCGATGTGCCGCTGCCGCAGGGCCTGCAGGATCTCAAGCCCACCGCGACCCGGGAGCATCAGATCGAGCACGACCAGGTCGAACACCTCGGCATTGGCGCGAAAGAACCCCTCCTCACCCGTCCGGGCGACCGCGACGTCGTAGTGCTCCGCCTGCAGGGCCGAGGCCAGAATAGTGCGCCAGCTAACGCTCGTCTTCGACGACCAGAACCCGCACCAGGCAGGAATGTTATCGGCGTACGCGCGGTTCGATCCTGACTTTTGTGTCAGGGCATGTGGCCCGGGGGTCCGGTTGACTTGGCTCCCTGGTCCGCGCTATACCTAGTTCCGACAAGTATATTCATGCCCATGCCTGAGCCCCTGAGTTCGGATCTGCTTCCCGGGACCCTCTACTTGATGATTCTGCGAACGCTGCGTTCGGGTCCGCTGCACGGTTATGCGATCGCCAAGCGGATCAAAGGCGCCTCTCAGGAGCTGCTGGATATCGACGATGGCTCGCTGTACCCCGCTCTCAACCGCATGCTGGTGAGAGGCTGGCTGAAGGCGGAGTGGGGCATCTCCGAGAACAACCGGAGTGCGCGATTCTATCGACTGACGCCTCAGGGCAAGGCGCAGCTGGACAGCGAGGCGAAGAGGTTCGACCAGATGATCCGAGCCGTGCAACTCGTCCTGCGGACCGTGTGAGGAAGAGCCGTGGGGCCATGGGGCGAGTGGTTGCGGCGTTTCGGTTCCCTGGGCCGGCGATCGCGGTTCGAGCGGGAACTCGCCGCCGAGATTCAATTT
>DASZFS010000387.1:0-17051 GCA_035939575.1 Vicinamibacterales bacterium
CCGTCCGACGTCGTGGTCGCGCAGGACCCGCCCGCGCGGAGCGCCGCGTCCCACATCGGCCTTCTGGTCAATCGTGGGGAGCGCGGAGAGAGCTACGTGATGCCGGATCTCATCGGTGTCAACGGCGACCGCGCGGCGGAGATCCTGCGCGCGCGCGGGTTCCGCGTCGCCGTCGTCGGATCGACGCCGTATCCCGGCATCGCCGCAGGCATCGTCATCCGGCAGAGCCCGCAAGGCGGGTTTCAAATCGGGCCGGGCGAGCCGATCTCTCTCGAGGTCAGCCGATGAGCGTCCTCATCGCGCCATCGATTCTGTCCGCTGACTTCGCCGCGCTCGGCAGCGCCATCGCCGCCGTGGAGCGCGGAGGCGCGGACCTGATTCACGTTGATGTCATGGATGGACACTTCGTCCCCAACATCACGATCGGACCGCCCGTCGTGGCGTCGATCAAGCGTATCGCGACGGTGCCGCTCGATGTCCACTTGATGATCACCGACCCGGACCGCTACATCGATGTTTTCGCAGAGGCAGGCGCCGCGATGATCTCCGTCCACGTCGAGGCCGTCCGCCACGTGCACCGGACGGTGCACGCGATCAGAGCCCTGGGAGTCAAAGCGGGCGTCGTCCTCAACCCGGGAACACCGGTCGTCGCCCTGGAAGAAATCGCCGCCGACGTAGACTACGTGCTGGTCATGTCGGTCAATCCGGGGTTCGGCGGGCAGACTTTCATCCCGCGCAGTGAGTCTAAAGTGAGGGATGTGCGCGCGCTCCTCGATCGAGCAGGGAGCCTGGCCGCCATCGAAATCGATGGAGGTGTGGACCTCCGGAACGTGGCGCGTGTGGTTACGGCCGGCGCACGGGTGATCGTGGCCGGCTCGGCGATCTTCCATGCCCCGGATCCCGAGCGCGCGACGCGCGAGCTCAAGACGGCGGCTCTGGGGGCCCTGGCGAAGGTGTCGTCGACCTCGGGCATCCCAACCTAGCCGACGTGGCGATTCCCTGCTCCATCTCCAGCGTGCGTGTGCGCTACGCTGAAACCGACACCATGGGCGTCGTGTACTACGCGAACTATCTCGTCTGGTTCGAGATCGGCCGCACGGATCTGCTGCGGCAGACGGGTTGGAGCTACCGGGACATGGAAGGGGAAGGGTTTACGCTTCCCGTGATCGAGGCCCACTGCGAGTACGCGCGGCCGGCGCGATACGACGATGAGCTGGAAGTGCGGACGACCGGGGCAATCGTCTCGCCCGTTCGCTTGCGCTTCGAGTACGAGGTTGCGCGGGTGGCCGACGGCGCGCGGCTCGCGATCGGGCACACCGTGCACGCATCGCTCGATCGGGCCGGACGTCCCTGCCGTCTCCCGGCGCGCGTCCGCGGGCTTTTCTCATGAGAGCGCTGGTGACCGGCGCCGCGGGATTCATCGGGTCCCTCGTGGTCGAACGCCTCCTACAGGACGGCGCCCAGGTCGTCGGGATCGACAGCTTCACGGACTACTATCCGCGCGCCGTCAAAGAGCTGAATCTGGCGCCTTCCCGTCGACACGCGTGCTTCCGCTTCATCGAGGGGCGCATTCAGGATCTCGACATTGCGGGGTTGCTCGAGGGCTCCACTCATGTGTTTCACCTGGCGGCGCAGGCGGGCGTGCGCAAGAGCTGGGGCCACAACTTCGACGCGTACACGACCAACAATATCGAGGCTACGCAGGTCCTCCTGGAGGGGTGCCGCGACCGTGCGATCGAGAAGTTCGTCTATTCATCCAGCTCGTCGGTCTATGGCGATCGCACGGCCATACCCATGCGCGAGGACGCGCTGCCGCAGCCGGTGTCGCCGTACGGCGTCACGAAGCTGGCCGCGGAACAGCTCTGCTATCTGTACTTCGTGAACTTCGGCGTGCCGACCGTGGCTCTGCGGTACTTCACCGTTTACGGCCCACGCCAGCGGCCCGATATGGGGTTCCATCGCTTTCTCCGGGCGGCGATCATGCGCGAGCCGATCACGGTGTACGGTGACGGTGAACAGACGCGCGATTTCACGTTCGTCGCCGACGCGGTCCAGGCGAACGTGGGCGCCGCTGCGAGGGGTGTGCCTGGGCGTGTATACAATATTGGGGGCGGCTCGCACGTGTCGGTGAACCAGGTCCTCGACATGATTGGGCGCGTGTCCGGCCGCGCGCCGCTCGTCACCACGGGGCCGGACCAGAAAGGCGACATGCGACACACTTACGCGGACACGCGGCTGGCGCGCGCCGAGCTCGGCTTCTCGCCGACGGTCGGCCTCGAAGAAGGGCTGGCGGCTGAATACCGCTGGTTGTCGGAAACCTTACGATGAGCTGCCGCAGGCTTCACCGTTCCTCTACCGCGCTCGTGTTCGTGGCTCTTGCCACTCTGGCGACAGGTTGTGCGTCACGGCCTCGCGGTCTCGTGCCTCCCGGCACGAGCGAGCCGGACAAGTTCCTCTTCGAGAAAGGGACTGACTCGCTGAACGCCAAGAAGTGGATCACCGCCCGCGAGTTCTTCAAGCAGGTGACCGAGAACTACACGCAAAGCCCTTATCGGCCCGACTCGAAGCTCGGGATCGGCGACACGTATCTGGGTGAGGGCACCGCCGAGGCGCTCGTGCTCGCCATCAATGAGTTCCGCGAGTTCCTGAGCTTCTACCCGAACAATCGTCGCGCCGACTATGCACAGTACAAACTGGCGCTGGCGCATTTCCGACAGATGCGCACGCCGCAGCGCGATCAGACGGAGACGCGCGAAGCCGTCAAGGAGTTTCAGGCATTCGTCGATCGGTATCCAAGCTCCAGCCTGATGACTGAGGGCCGGGCGAAGCTGCGCGAAGCAAAAGACCGCCTCGCCGAATCAAGTTACCTCGTGGGGTACTTCTACTTCCGGCAGCGCTGGTACCCCGGCGCCGTCGATCGATTCAAGGCGGTGTTGAAAGAGGACCCGGAATATACCGGCCGTGACGCGCTGTATTTCTACCTCGCCGAGTCGCTCATGAAGGAAAAGAAGGACGCCGAGGCGCTCCCCTACTACGAGAGGCTCGTCAACGAGTTCGAGCAGAGCCAGCATCTGATCGACGCGCAGAAACGCATCACGGCGCTGAAAGCGGTCGCGCAAACCAAGACGTCGGGGTAGAGGCGGCTTCGCTGAGGGTGCTGCGGCTTCGCTGAGGGTGCTGCGGCTTCGCCGAGGGTGCTGCGGCTTCGCCGAGGGTGCTGCGGCTTCGCCGAGGGTGCTGCGGCTTCGCCGAGGGTGCTGCGACTACGCGACGCGGTCGTCCCGCGTGACCACATCGTTGCGCGGAAACAGGTTGAACCGGCGGAAATAGTCGGCCGCGGAGACAAGCGCCGTGACCACCACGACCCACAGCGCTGCCTGACCAATCCACCACAGCGCGTCATTCAATCCCGGGCCCCCTGGCCCCGGGCCGGCCACCTGCCCTGCGGATGACAGAATCAGCGACAGAATCGCGACGACCTGCGCAATCATCTTGATCTTGCCGAGCCGCGAGGCGGGAATGGCAACGCCGCGGGCGTAGGTCAGCGAGCGGAGCGCGGTCACCGCAAACTCGCGACCGATGACGACGGCGACCATCCAGGCGGGCGCCAGCCCCATCTGCACGAGCGAGATCAGCGCCGCCGATGTCAGGAGCTTGTCGGCGAATGGATCGATGACCTGCCCGAGCAGCGTAATCTGCTTGCGCCGCCGGGCAAGGTACCCGTCGGCCCAGTCGGTGAGCGACGCGATCGCGAAGATCCCCGCGCCGACGAACTCGGTCGGGATGCCAAGAATCTGTCGGCCCTCGAACTTCGTCAGCAGCACGACCACGAGCAAGGGCACGAGGCAGATGCGCGTGACCGTGAGCGAGTTCGGCAGGTTCATGACCGGCAGTTCTCACATGATAACATCGGTGGTTGCGATGAAGGCGATTCTCCTGGCGGGGGGCAAGGGTACTCGCCTGCGTCCACTTACCATCCACACGCCGAAGCCGATCGTCCCGATCTTCGAGCGACCGTTTCTCCACTATCAACTCGACCTGCTGAAACAGGTACCCGAGATCGACGAAGTCATCCTCAGCCTCAACTACCAGCCGAGACGGATCGAGGAAATCTTCGGCGACGGCAGCGACACGGGCCTCGCGCTCCGCTACGTGGTCGAGCCCTCGCCGCTTGGCACGGCGGGCGCCATCCGCTACGCGGGCGAGTCGCTGCGCGAGTCGGTCGTGGTCTTCAATGGCGATGTGCTCACGCAGGTCGACCTGGGGACGGTCATCGCGCTCCACCGCGCGCGCAAGGCCAGAGCGACGATCGTCCTGACCCCGGTCGAGAACCCGACGGCGTACGGGCTGGTCGAAACCGACGCCGACGGCAACATCCAGCGCTTCCTCGAGAAGCCGAACCCGGACGAGATCACGTGCGACACGATCAACGCCGGCATCTACATCCTCGAGCCGGATACGTTCGACCGCATCCCGAAAGACACGGCGTGGTCGATCGAGCGCAGCTTCTTCCCCTCGCTCATCGAGCGCGGCGAGACGTTCATCGGCTACGTCTACCGCGGCTATTGGATTGATATCGGCACACCGGAAAAGTACATGCAGGTCCACCGGGACATCATGGACGGCCGCTACCTCCACAAGTCGCTTCCGTTCGCCGCCGGCGCGCCCACGGCGTGGGTGTCTCCCCACGCCCGCGTCGAGGAGGGCGTGACGCTGAGCGCGCCCTGCTTCGTCGACGAAGGGACGGTCGTCAAGGCCGGCGCGCGGATCGGACCCTACGCCGTGATTGGGCGGCAGTGCCACGTCGAGGAGCACGCGACGGTGGAGCACGCAGTCGTGTGGGCGAACAGCCGGGTCAGCCAGGAGGCCGTCGTGCGGCGATCCATTCTCGGCCGCCAGTCGCACATCGGCCGCAACGCGTCGGTCGACGACAACGTCGTTCTCGGCGACAAATCGGTCATCACCGATTACAGCCGTCTATGAAACTCGACACGGGCATCTTCAAGGCCTACGACGTCCGCGGCGTCTACCCCGGCGAGGTGGACGAGGCCACGGCGCGCGCGATCGGCGCCGCGTTCATCGCGTACCTGAAGGCCCCGCGGGTCGGCGTCGGGCGCGACATGCGGCTCTCATCGCCGGCGCTCGCGGCGGCGTTCATCGAAGGCGTCACCTCGCAGGGGGCGGACGTCGTTGACTACGGGATGATCGCGACCGACATGCTGTATTACGCGGTCGCGACCGACGGGCTGGCCGGCGGCGCGCAGATCACCGCATCGCACAACCCGAAACAGTACAACGGGATGAAGATGGTGCGGGAGCAGGCGCTGCCGCTGAGCGGCGAGGCGGGCATTTCGGACATCCGGGACATGATCGCCAACGACCGCCTGCCCGGGCCGGCCGCGACGCCCGGCCTGGTCGTCGCCAGGGACGTGCTGGACTCGTACGTCGACCACGTGATGTCGTTCGTCGATCCATCGGTCATCAAGCCGTTCAAGGTCGTGCTCGACGCCGGGAGCGGCATGGGCGGCCTCGTCGCGCCAAGGCTGTTCGACCGCCTGCCCTGTCGGACGACGAGGCTCTGCTTCGAGATCGACGGACGGTTTCCCAATCACGAGGCCAACCCGCTCATCGAGGAAAACCGGCGCGACATCGTCGAACGGGTCGTCGCCGAGAAGGCGGACGTCGGGATCGCGTGGGACGGCGACGCCGATCGGTGCTTTTTCATTACAGGTGCCGGCGAGTTCGTATCCGGAGACTTCGTGACGGCGCTGCTCGCCGAAGCGTTCCTGATGAAGCATCCGGGCGCGTCGATCATCTACGACCTGCGCGCCAGTTACGCCGTCAAGGACGTGGTCGCGAAGTACGGCGGCGTCGCGCTGATGAACCGGGTGGGACATGCGTTCATCAAGCAGCGCATGCGCGAGACCAACGCCATCTTCGGGGGCGAGGTCACGGGGCACTACTACTTCCGCGACAACTTCTACGCCGACAACGGGTTCATTCCGGCGCTGCTGATGCTCGAGCTGATGTCGAAGAAGGGCCAGAGCCTGCAGGAGCTGCTCGAGCCGCTCTCCCGCAAGTACTTCATCTCCGGTGAGATCAACACCAAGCTGTCCAGCATGGACCAGGTCCCGGCGAAGCTCGAGCAGATTGCGGCCAAGTACGCAGACGCGAGCCAGTACGAGCTCGACGGCTTGTCGGTTGGGTACCCGGATTGGCACTTCAACGTCCGGCCGTCGAATACCGAGCCACTGTTGCGGCTGAATCTGGAGGCCAAGACCCCGGACGCCATGGCGACGAAGCGCGACGAGGTGCTGGCGCTCATCCGATCGGAGTAATATTCAGACGACCGGCGTACGACGCCCTGGAGCGCGGGAGTAGTTCAGCGGTAGAACGCAGGCTTCCCAAGCCTGATGTCGCGGGTTCGATCCCCGTCTCCCGCTCCATTCTTTCTCGATCGGTTGTAAACGCCCACGAGAGGCCGCGCTCGTGCGGTCGCGCACGGATTGCAACCGCTCTTCGGTGCTGGTGAGGTCCACGCCACGGTCAAACGTGGGCGACCCGGCGCCTCGCGTGATAGACCCCACCCATCTGCAACTGGGAGTAGGATCGACCACCGTCGAATTGAAAGAAGTCATGAACGTGTTCGCGCCGTCGTCCCAACACAATTGTCGGCCGTCAATCGCTATTGTCGCTGTCACGCTCGCGGGGCTGATGGCCGTCTCTAATACCGCGAGCGGACAGCTGCATGACTTTGCCGTCGTGCATTCCTTTCTTCCTGCGCGAGCGATGCATCCGAACACCGGGCTTGTGCAGGCAACGGACGGCAACTTCTACGGCACGACCAATCAGGGCGGAGGCCCCGGCAACTTGGGGGCGTTTTTCAAGGTGTCCCCGAGCGGGACCTTGACCATTCTTCACCCGTTTACATCCAGGGACGGGGGAGGGTCTGCCACCGGCTTGATTCAAGCAGATGACGGCAACTTCTACGGCTCGACCGCCGTCACGATCTTCAGGATGACCGCGACCGGAACGCTGACCGTCCTTCACCGTTTCGTCGGCGGCGCGACGGTGCTCGGCAACCTGTTCCAGGCGACGGACGGCAATTTGTACGGGATGACGAGCTGCTATGAAATGTTTGAACCACCGGGCTACACAATCCACGAGCCGGGGACGGTCTTCCAGATCACGACGTCCGGTGGGCCGACCGTTCTGCATACGTTCAATCCAGATGGGGCCGATGGCGACTGTCCGGTGGCCGGCTTGATCCAGGCGACAGATGGCTTTTTGTACGGGACGACCACTACTGGCGCTGGGCCATCACGCTCCGGCGCGGCCTTCAGAGTCAGCACGAGCGGAACGCTGACGGTTCTCCACGCGTTTGACTTCGGCGCGGAGGGTGGCGGCGCCCCTGGGAAGAATCATGTGGCGGCCGCCCTGATCCAGGCGACCGATGGGAACCTGTACGGGACGAGCGTCACGGACGGCACCGCTTCCAGCTACGGGACGGTCTTCCAACTGACCACGAGCGGCACGGTGACAGCCCTCCATGCTTTCGACGCCCAGAGCGGCGGTACCTCGCTAGGAGGCTTGGTGCAAGCCGTCGACGGGAACCTTTACGGGACAACCCTGAACGGCGGCGCCTCACGCTTCGGGACGGTCTTTCAGATCACGACGGCCGGGAGCTTCACGGTCGCGCATGAGTTCGGCGGCGGCAGCGACGGACGGTACCCGGACGAGCTCGCCACCCTCGTTCAAGGGTCCGACGGCGATCTTTGGGGGACGACTGGGTGGGGCGGCACTTTCAACAAGGGAACGATCTTCAAGACGACTTTGACAGGCGCGGAGGCGGTTGTTCTGAGCTTCGGCGAAGGCAATGAGGGCCAGAGTCCGAATTCGGCGCTTGTCCAGTCGTCAGACGGAAGCCTTTTCGGGACGACCTATACCGGCGGGAGCGACGATTGCCAGTGCGGCACGGTCTTCAAGCTCACACCCGCCGGCACCTTCACGAGCCTGCTTAATCTCTCCCACCCATATGGCGCCCTGACTCGCGCGACCGACGCCAACTTGTACGGGACGACCTGGCCGGCAGATTCGAGCCCCCAGTTCCCCGGGGGGGTGGCGTTCCAGATGACCCCGAGCGGCATCATGACCGTCCTCCACCAGTTCCCCCTGAGTACGGTAGCGTCGAGCGAAGGCGGTCCGGGCAGTGCCTTGATCCAGGCGGCGGACGGGAATCTGTACGGGACGACGCTAGCTGGCGGGCCCCTAGGCGGTGGAACGGTCTTCAAGCTCACCACGACGGGAACGTTGACTGTACTGCACGCGTTCGACCCCTCGAGCGAGGGCTCTGAATCGCGGGCCCTGATCCAGGCGAGCGACGGTAACTTCTACGGGACGACCATCCGCGGCGGGCCCTCAGGCTCAGGGACCATCTTCAAGCTCACGACGACAGGAGCCTCGACGGTCCTTCATGTATTCAGCGCGGCGACCAATGGCTATCTGGCGTCACCCCTCATGCAGGCAACCGATGGAAACCTCTACGGGACCACAATAACCGGTGGCCCGTCGGGCGTCGGCACTGTTTTCAGAATCACCCTGGCCGGGATGTTCGAGGTCCTCCACGCATTCGCCGGAAGCGATGGCGGCCAGCCGTATAGCGGCTTGATCCAGGCGACCGACGGCAACTTGTACGGGACGACGAGCATCGGAGGATCCCATCATTACGGAACGGTCTTCCAGATCACGCTGAACGGCGCGCTGACCGTAATCCATGCGTTCACCGGGGGTGTCGACGGCGCCACGCCATTCACCGGGCTCATGCAGGGCGCGGACGGGCTCCTCTACGGCGCGGCCTTCGCCGGCGGCGCAAACGGAAATAACGCAGGTGTGATCTTCCGGATCGGGCTCCCAATCGTCGCGGCGCGGGGCGACTACGATCGCGACGGCGCGGCGGACCCAGCCGTGTACCGCCCGTCGACGGGCGAATGGTGGCTGCTGTATTCCAGCACGAACTACATGACGAACAGTGGGCCCGTGACATGGGGCGGCGGATCCGGCATCGTCGTGCCAGGCGACTACGACGGCGATGGCCGGACCGATCCAGCCGTGTACTTCCCTTCGACCGGTCAGTGGTGGATTCTCTATTCCAGCACGAACTTCGCGACCAACAGCGGTCCGATCTCCTGGGGCGGCGGCGACGCGATCCCGGTCCCGGGTGATTACGACGGGGACGGCAAGACCGATCCTGCCGTGTATTTCCCGTCCACGCACCGTTGGTGGATTCTGTATTCGAGCACCAATTACACGACCAATAGCGGCCCGGTCTGGTGGGGCGACGGCGACGCCATCCCCGTCCCCGGCGACTATGACGGCGACGGGAAGATGGATCCGGCGGTCTATTTCCCGTCGACCGGCCAATGGTGGATTCTTAACTCGAGCACGCAGTACCTGACGAGCAGCGGTCCCGTGTCCTGGGGGGGCGGCGACACCATCCTCGTGCCCGCCGACTACGACGGGGACGGCAAGACGGATCTGGCCGTCTACTTCCCGTCCACGGGCCAGTGGTGGATTCTGTATTCGAGCACCAACTACTCGACCAACAGCGGCCCAATTCAGTGGGGCGGCGGCGGCGCGATCCCCGTACCGGCTGACTACGACGGCGACGGCAAGGCCGACCCGGCCGTCTACTTCCCGTCCGCAGCTCAATGGTGGATTCTGTACTCGAGCACGGGCTACGCGACCAAAAGCGGCGCCGTCGTCTGGGGCCTTCCCGGCGACACGCCCATCAAGCCGAATCCGTGAAGAAGGACGTAGGGTCGATCCCTTCCCGAGCTGTTCTTCGGGGCCTTCGTTCCCTTACCCCTGCGGGTTGAACCGATAGCCGACCCAGGGCTCCGTGACCAGGTAGCGGGGATTCGACGGATCCGGCTCCAGCTTCTTGCGCAGCTGTCCCATGAAAACCCGCAGATACTCGGGCTGCTCCTGCGAGGCTTCGCCCCAGACGGCCTCGAGCAGCGTGCGATGGGTAATGACGCGGTTGGGGTGGCGGGCCATGTAGACGAAGAGCTCGAACTCCTTCGGGGTCAGGCGCACTTCCTGCCCGCGCGCGTGCACGCGCCGGCTGCCGAGATCGATGCGGAAGTCACCTGCGTCGAAGACCTCGACCTCCGCGTCCGAACCGCTGCGCCGGAGCGCGGCGCGCACACGGGCGAGGAGCTCGTCCATGCCGAACGGCTTGGTCACGTAGTCATCCGCGCCGGAGTCGAGGGCTTCCACCTTCGTCCGTTCCTCGCCCTTGACCGACAGCACGATGATCGGCACGGTGGAGACTGCGCGAATGCGCTTGCACAGCTCCAGGCCATCCATGTGAGGCATGTAGAGGTCGGTGATCACCAGCTCCGGACGCCACTCCGTGAAGCTCGTCATCGCGGATTCGCCTTCGGCGGCCGTCTGGACCTGATATCCCTGGCTGGTCAGGACGGTGCGCAGGACCCGCGTAATCTGCGGCTCATCGTCCACGACGAGGACGCGGGACCGCTCAGTTGTGCTTGTCATATCTTTCTCCATGTTTACGGCGCAACGAGCGCCGCCGGCGGCTGGGCCGCGACCTCGGACACCTCGACCGCAACGACCGCTACCGGGAGCCTGAGGATGACGATCGCGCCGCGACCCGTCCGCGGCGCCTCAACCCAGATGCGGCCGCCCTGCGCGTCGACCAGGCGGCGGGCGATCGGCAGGCCGAGCCCCGCGCCGGCGCGGCGCGGATCGATCGGCTCACGCGACGGCACGCGGAAAAACTTCTCGAACACGCGCTCCCGGAGGTCCGCCGGGATCCCAGGGCCCTCGTCGGACACGCTGATTTCCACCTCGCGATCCTCCGGCCACAAGGCGCGGACCGCGATTGCGGTCTGGAGCGGCGCATATTTGCTTGCGTTGTCGAGCAGGATGTAGATGACCTCCGTCATCGCCGCGGGATCCACCGACACACCCGGCAGGTCCCGCGCAACGTCCACGAGGACCCGATGATCGCGGGTGACCGTCTCGGCGCGCGCAAGACCGGTCCGCACGATCGCTTCGACCGAGACCACCTGGAGCTGGGCCGGCTGCGAGTGCTCCTCGCGGTCGCTGGTCGACAGCCCCTCGATGAAACGGTTCAGGCGATCCGACTCCTCATTGATGACCTCCAGCAGCTCGAGCCGCCCTTCCATCGGCAGCTCGGGCTCGCGGCGATGGCCCGATCGAATGAGCGCCGTCACCGCGGCCTTGATGGCCGTCAACGGGGTGCGGAGGTTGTGCGTCAGGGCGTCGAGCAGCGCCGCCTTCAGCGCCTCGCTCCGCCGCGCCGCCTCGGCCTCGCTCGCCCGCTCGAACGCGCCCCGAAGCTCCTGGTACAGCCGCTCGATCTCCAGCCGCCCGGCCTGGGCCTCCGCAGCGCGGCGCTCGGCCCGCGACGCGAGCTCCCCCGCAATCACGGCCGTCACCGTAAAGGTGATAAAGGCGATCCAGTCGTCCGCGCTCTCGAGACCAAATCCTTCGGGCGGGAGGAAGAAGTAGGAGTACGCCGCAGCGCCGAGACCGGCCGCGAGCAGCGCAGGACCCAGCCCGCACAGCCGCGCGGTCACGACGACGGCGAGCAGCAGGAGCGGGGCGGCGACGGCGGCGTGATCGACCGAGGCGAGCTTCAGCGCGCCGACGACACCGGCCACCATCGCGGCGGCCACCAGCCATTTCCAGCTGCTGCGCACGCGTCGATTATGAACCGCCTCGACCGACCGCGCCACAAATGATTTCCTTACACTCGCGACATTCGCACACAATGCTAGAATCGAACCGTGGTTCAGTTTTCGAACCGCCGTTCACGCCGCGCCGACGCCCGGCGCATGGAGATCCTCCGCGCCGCGTCCCGCGTCTTCCGCGCCCGCGGCTTCGCCGCAGCGGGGATGCGCGAGATCGCGGTCGCCGCCGATCTCTCCCCCGCCAACCTCTACCACTACTTCCGCGGGAAGAACGAGCTGCTCTTCTTCTGCCAGGACCGCACGCTGGACAACCTGCTGGCCGCACTGGCCGCCGCGAAGGGCGCAGACCGCCCGCTGGCCGGCCGCCTGCGCCAGCTGGCAGAGGCCCACGTTCTCTGCCTGGTGGACGAAGTGGAAGGTTCCGCGGCCCATTTCGAGGTGGACGCGCTCCCGCGCCGCCTGCGCGCGCGGATCGTCGCGAAACGGGATCGATACGAGCGCGGCGTGCGGGCGCTCGTCACGAGCGGCATCCGCCGCGGCGTCCTCGGCGCCACCGATCCGATCGTCGCCACGCGTGCCTTTCTCGGCGCGCTGAACTGGACCGCGCACTGGTTCAGACCTGACGGCCCCGACGCGCCGCGGCATGTCGCCGGCGTCGTGGCCGACTATGCCCTCGCAGGCCTGGTTCCTCACCGCCATGACACAACACGTATCGATCGCCCTCGTCGTCAACGGCGAACCGACCGACGTCGCGTTCGCGTCGTACAAAACCCTGCTCGAGATTCTCCGTGAAGACCTGAATCTCTGCGGGACCAAGCACGGCTGCGAGCTCGGCGAATGCGGCGCCTGCGCCGTGCTGCTGGACGACGAGCCGGTGCTGTCGTGCCTGGTGCTCGGTGTGGAGTGCCAGGGCCGCCGCGTGACGACCGTCGAAGGGCTGGCGGCCGACGGACGGCTGCATCCACTGCAGGAGGCCTTCGCAGACCTGGGCGCCGCCCAGTGCGGATACTGCACGCCGGGATTCCTCGTGACCGCGAAGTCGCTGCTCGATACCCATGCGCATCCCACGCGCGAGCAGATCCGGGACGCGCTGTCGGGAAACCTGTGCCGATGCACGGGCTACCTCCAGATCGTCGAAGCGGTGGAAGCCGCCGTCCAAGCGTCCACCGGGGCGTCCGCCGGGGCCGCGGGCGGGAGAACCACCGCATGAAGATCATCGGCAAGCCGCGGCGGCGTGTCGACGCGCGCGCGAAGGTGACCGGACAGACCAGGTTCGCCGATGACATCGTGCTGCCACGCATGCTTCACTGCAAGCTCCTGCGATCAACCTTGCCCCATGCATCCGTCGTCCGCATTGACGTGACACGAGCGCTCGCGCACCCAGGCGTGTCGCTCGTCCTCACCGGCGCCGACTTCCCCGTGCCGTACGGCATTCTTCCCGTCAGTCAGGATGAACACGCTCTCGCGGTCGATCGCGTCCGCTTCGTCGGTGACCCCGTAGCCGCGGTCATCGCACGCGACGAGCTGACCGCCTTTGAGGCGCTGGACCTCATCGACGTCGAGTACCGCCCGCTGCAGACCTTCGACGCGCCGGAAGAGAGCCTCCTCACCACTGCCGACGCGATCCATGACTACGGCGATGGGAGCAGCGTCCACAACGACGGTATTCACAAGAGCAATATTCACAAGATCGTTTCCCTCGGCTTCGGTGACGTCGACCAGGCCTTCGCCGACGCCGATCACGTCTTCGAGGACACGTTCTTCTACGAGGGCAATACGCACCTGCCGATCGAGCAGCACGCGGCGGTGGCGGCGCGGGATCCGGACGGCAAGCTCGTGCTGTGGTCGTCCACACAGACGCCGCACTATGTGCATCGCGCGCTCGCCAAGGCGCTGGAGCTGCCGGCCGCGCATATCCGGGTCATCGCGACGCCGAATGGCGGCGGGTTTGGCGGGAAGAGCGACCCATTCAATCACGAGCTGGTCGTGGCAAAGGCCGCGTGGATGCTCGATCGCCCCGTCAAGATCTGCCTGACGCGCGAAGAGGTCTTCTATTGCCACCGCGGACGGCACCCGGTCCTCATGCAGTTCAAGACCGGCGTCAAACGCGACGGCACGATCACGGGCGTGCACTTGAAGACGCTCCTGGACGGTGGCGCCTACGGCTCCTATGGCGTCGCGAGCACGTTCTATACCGGCGCGCTTCAAACCGTGACCTACCACATCCCGACCTATCACTTTCAGGGCTGTCGCGTGTTCACGAACAAGCCGCCCTGTGGTCCGAAGCGCGGCCACGGCACGCCTCAGAGCCGATTCGGCCAGGAGATTCAACTCGACAAGATCGCCGAGGCGCTGTCGCTCGATCCCGCCGCGTTGAGACTGAAGATCGTCGAGCAGCCCGACACCCTGACCGCCAACTACCTGCGCGTCGGCACGATTGGCCTCGCGGAGTGCATTCGTCGAGTGACCGCCCGATCGAACTGGACGGGCTCCCATCGCCGGCTGCCGCGCGGCCGAGGCGTCGGGCTGGCCTGCTCCTCGTACCTGTCGGGCGCCGGTCTGCCGATCTACTGGAATGACATGCCCCATTCGGGCGTCCAGCTGAAGCTCGATCGCAGCGGGGGCGTCACGGCCTTCTGCGGCGCCACCGAGATTGGCCAGGGGTCGGACGACGTGCTCGTCGCGTGCGTCGCGGAGGTTCTCGGGATCGATCCACTGGACGTGCGCGCGGTGACCGGCGACACGGATCTCACGCCGGTGGATCTGGGCTCGTATTCGAGCCGCGTGACCTTGATGATGGGCAACGCGGCGATTCAGGCCGCCGAGCGCGCGCGCGCCCAACTCGCCGAAGCCGTCGCGGCGAAGCTCGGCGTGCCGCGCGATCGGATCGTCTTCGCCGAGCGTCGGGTCTTCGACGCCGAGAACCCTGACACGGGCGTGACCTTTGCCCAGGCCGTGTGCCTCGCCGAGGCGCAGTCTGGTACCGTGGGGACGACGGGGTCGTACACGCCACCGCGATCCGCCGCGCGGTTCAAAGGCGGTGGCGTCGGGCCGTCGCCTACCTACTCATATTCGGCGTCCGTCGTGGAAGTAGATGTCAACCCGGAGACAGGCTGGATCCACGTTCCCCGCGTGTGGATCGCGCACGACATCGGGCGCGCGCTGAACCCGCCCCTGGTGCGCGGCCAGGTTGAGGGCAGCGTCTACATGGCGCTCGGCGAGGCGCTGATGGAAGAACAGACGTTCAGGCGCCTGCCGCCGCGCCTCTCGAACGCGCTCGTCCACAAGTTCCCGTCGATGCTGGAATACAAGAGCCCTACGACGCTGGACATGCCCGAGATCTTCACCGAGCTCGTCGAGAACCCTGATCCGCGCGGACCATTCGGCGCGAAGGAAGTCGGGCAAGGACCGCTGCTGCCGATCATGCCGGCGCTGGCCAACGCCGTCTACGACGCGGTCGGCGTCAGAATCGACGAAGTCCCGATCACACCGGAAAAGGTCCTCAAGGCACTCGATGCGAAGGCCGCGGGCCGGCCGGGTCGCTACGGCCCGCCACGCTTTCCGACCATCGCCTGGCCCGAAACGCTTCAGGTGCCACCGCCGTGGGCTGGCGGCGACGGTAAGGCCGTCAACAGATCATGATGCGGCTGCCGCGGTTCCGGTTCGTCGCGCCCGACAGCCTTGCCGAGGCGGTTGACGTGCTGGCGGCCGCAACCCCTGGCGACGCGCAGATCGTCGCCGGAGGGACCGACCTCATCCCGAACATGAAGCGGCGTCAGCAGACGCCCGGTACGCTTGTCGGGCTCCGTCGAATCGAGGAGCTGCGCCGTATTCAGAACGGCGACGGCCTCAATCGCCTCGACGGGTTCGACGGTCTCACAGTCGGGGCAGGTGTCACACTGACACGGCTCGTCCACGCGCTCGATGCGCATCGCACGCCGGGTGTCCTTGCACTCCGGCAGGCCGCCGTGCAGGTGGCCACACCGCAGCTCCGCAACATGGGCACGATCGGCGGCAACCTGTGCCTGGACACGCGCTGCAACTACTACGACCAGAACTACGAGTGGCGCAAGGCGATCAACTTCTGCATGAAGAAGGACGGCGATATCTGCTGGGTTGCGCCATCGAGCCGGCGCTGCCTTGCCGTGTCGTCCACCGATACCGCGCCCGCGCTCGTCTCGCTTGGCGCATCGGTGACGCTGGCGGGCGCCGACGGCGTCCGCACCATCCCCGTTCGGGCGCTCTACCAGAACGACGGCATCGCTTACCTGACCCGCCGCCCGGGTGAGATCCTGACCACCATCTGCCTTCCCAATCTGGAAGGGTGGCGCAGCACGTACTGGAAGCTGCGCAGGCGCGGCGCATTCGATTTTCCCGTCCTGTCGGTTGCCGCGGCGGTCAAGATGGTGGACGGCGCCGTCGAAGAGGCTCGCATCGTCCTCGGTGCCGTGGCATCGTGTCCGATCGAGGTGACCGATGCGGGGACGGCGCTGCGCGGGCAACGGCTGACCGACGAGCAGATCTCCATTGCGGCAGATTGCGCCGCGCGTCCGGCCAAGCCGATGGACAATACTGATTTCTCTCTCGTGTGGCGGAAACGCATGATGAAAACCTTCGTCACGTACGCGCTGCGGGAGCTTCGCGGCGACGACATGCGGAGCGAGCGTTACCGCATCGCCCGCCGGCTGCTCTAACGGCTCAGAGGGGCTGAACGTGGGGCATCTCATAAAGGGGCTGAAGCCGCCTCAGAGTCTTCAGCCCGTTTATGAGACGGGTTGTAAAGTGGTTAACAGGACGCTGAGGCACTTCGGTCTGCTGGCCGCCGGCGTCGCGCTCGCGGCCTATGCCGGCGTGCAGATCGAGTCGCTCGGGGGCGCGCCCATCCGGTCCGACGGCTACAGCTACTACGTCTACCTGCCGTCGTGGTACTTGCACCACGATCTGACGCTGCAGAGCGTCGCCGACGACTGTTGCGGCGGGACGTTCCCGGAGTTCACCGCCCTCGTCCGGTGGCCAGGCACGCACCGCTGGGTCAATCCGCACCCCATTGGCGTCGCGATCTTGATGACGCCGTTCTTCTGGATCGCGCACGGGCTCACGCGCTGGTCGAACCTCCGGCCGGACGGCTTTTCGCTCTACTATCAGCAGGCGGCCGGCCTCGCCGGCGTAGCCATGTTCGTGGCGGGCCTGCTGGCGCTCCGTTCCCTGCTCTCGCGGTATTTCAGTACCGGGGTCGTGCTGGCGACGCTCACCGCAATCGCCCTCGGGACCAACCTGTTTCACTACGCCACCTATGACAGCACGTTCAGCCAC
>DASZFS010000388.1:0-5573 GCA_035939575.1 Vicinamibacterales bacterium
TCGTCTGGCTTGAACTGAGGGTGTAGCAATGCGCTGGCTGGGGACACTCGCTTATTACGCCCGTTCGTTGGTGTGGAGAAACCGTGCCGACGTGGAGTTGCAGGACGAGTTGCATTTCCATGTTGACAAACAGATCGCCGAGTATGTCAAGGGTGGTATGGCGCCGGATGAAGCGCGTCTGGCGGCGCTGCGCACGTTGGGCGGGCTCGATCAAATCAAGGAAGAGGTCCGCGACACCGACCGAATCCCCTGGCTCGAGACCCTCGTTCAGGATGTGCGCTTTGCACTCCGAACGTTCCGGCGCCGACCGGGATTTGCCCTGTCGGCTCTCACGGTGCTCACTTTCGGCGTTGGCTCAAGTACGGCGATTTTCAGCGTCGTCAATGGCGTCCTCCTCACACCACTGCCATACCTCGATCCCGGTCGCCTGGTCCGGATCTTCGGTGCCTGGGAGCACGGTTCTCGCGAGGGCATCTCACCACCGGACTTTGCGGACTATCGCGATCAGAATACGGCGTTCGAGAGCGTGGCCGCGTCGACCAATTCGACACCGCTCCTCAGTTTGAGAGCCTCAGGCGAACCCGAGCAAGTCCCGAGTCGCTCTGTCACGTCGGGGTTCTTTTCCACTCTCGGCATTCAGCCGCTCGTCGGCCGTGAGTTCCGCCGCGACGAAGAACAGTGGAAGGGTCCTCACGTCGCAATCTTGACCTACGGGCTGTGGCAGCGACGCTTTGGCGGCGATCCCGCTGTCGTGGGCGGACCGCTCACGATTAATGGCTTGCCCTACACGATCGTCGGCGTCGTCCCGCCCTTCTTCAACTTCCTCGGTTCCGCAGAACTCTTTACGCCGGTCCAACCCAGCCCCGTTCCGGAAATGCGTGAGTCCCGCACCTTTGTCATGATCGGCCGGCTTCGAGCCAGTGTCGACGCCACGCGTGCCCAAAACGAGCTGGACGTGCTATCTGGTCGGCTCCGCGCGGCGTATCCGAAATTCGATCACGGATGGTCGGCGACGGCCGCGCCGCTGACGAACGAGGTCGTCAGAGACGTCAAGCCAGCGTTGCTGATGCTGCTGGCAGCTGTGGGACTCGTGGTCCTGTTGGTATCAGCCAACGTCGCGGGCCTGATGCTTGCCCAGGCGGCGAGCCGTCGCGCGGAGATTTCACTGCGCCTGTCGCTCGGCGCGTCGCGTGGCCGCGTCATTCGGCAACTGATGACCGAAAGCTTGACGCTGGCCGTCGTTGGCGGGGCTCTCGGTTGCGCGGTCGGATACTGGAGTGTTCAACTCCTCAAACGGTTTGGTCCGGTCGGGATTCCGCGGTTGGCTGATGTGACGGTCGACGTACGCGTGTTGGCGTTCACCCTTGTCATCACGACAATCATGGGCGTCCTGTTCGGGCTTGAACCCGCCTGGCGTGCCGGCCGCGTCAACCTTTCCGGAAGCATGAGCGGCGGTGCGAGGGTCACGCGAACTGTCGGCCTCCGCGACGCGCTCGTGGTGGCTGAAGTCACGATTTCCGTCGTGCTGGTGCTCGGCGCCGGGCTGGTCATTCGCACGCTCCTGCGATTGGAAAACACCAACCCAGGATTCCAAACCACGAATATGCTCACGACGCGCCTGGCACTTCCTGGCGCGAAATTCAACGACGGGACCGGTGACAAACTCACGACGTTTTGGTCCACCGCCACTGAGCGCATTGAAACGATCCCCGGCGTGGTGAGCGCAGCTCTCACCAGCGAGCTACCACTCGGCGGCATGAACAACCCCACGCCGAGGACCGTCACGACCGCCGAGGGCACGCCGTACCTGTTGTACCTGCGGTCCGTGTCACCGAATTACGTGAACGCGATGCAGATCCCCCTTCGGGAAGGGCGGATGTTCAGCCGCGACGATCGCCGGGACACGCCGCGGGTTGTCGTTATCAATGAACAGTTTCAACGAGAAGTGTTTGCCGACCGCGATCCGGTCGGTCAGAAGCTGACCTTTAATTTTCAGGAGCGGGCCGACAAGGAGAACTATCAGGCCGTCATCGTCGGCGTCATCGGCAATATTCGCCACAGCAGCCTGGCGTCACCTCCGTTTCGTGAAGCGTACCTGCCGGTCGCTCAGAGTCCACTGTCCAACTACGACCTGGTCGTGCGAACCAGGGTTGAGCCGAGATCCGTCGGCACTGAACTTCGTCGGGCGATCTGGTCGATCGACGCCGATCAATCGATCGGGCCGCTCCGGACGGTTGCGGAAGTCGTCGATCTCGGACTCGCGCAACCGAGGTTCCGAGGCATCGTGCTGGGCGCGTTCGCCGCGGTGGCGCTGGTGTTGGCGGCGGCCGGTCTCTACGGTCTGCTGAGTTTCCTCGTGGCAGAGCGGCAACGGGAAATCGGCATTCGTATGTCCTTGGGAGCGACGCCAGGAAGTGTGTTGTGGCTCATCCTCAGTAAAGGCATGGCGCTGACGCTGGGCGGGTTGTGTGTGGGGTGGGTCGTGTCGTTGGGGCTCGCCCGCCTCCTTGCGCGCGTGCTCTCGGGTCTCTTGTCCGGCGGTGGCGGTACCGATCCGCTGGTGTTCCTCCTTGCTACGAGCGTGTTGCTCTTCGTCGCCTTCGCCGCCAGCTATGTGCCCGCACACCGAGCGGCCCGCATGGATCCGATTCAAGCGCTGCACGTGGACTGACCGATACGGTCGATGACGGGATCTAGCGAAACCGCAAAGTCGTTTCGCTAGAACGATTTAATTGGCGGAGAGAGAGGGATTCGTCCACCTTTGCGGCTTCCCCCTACGCGCTTCGCTCCAGGGGACAAGTCGCCGCTACGGCGGATCTCATCGTATCGGTGAGCCAACCTTCGCGTCATGGAAAGTCCGCTCGCAGGCTTGCCAACCGTAGCTCGCTCACATCACGGGCGAGCGAAGGTTGGCGGAGAGAGAGGGATTCGAACCCTAAGTGATGCGTTTCTCTAACTTGCTGATGGCGCGCGACTTTTGGTCTAAGGGTTTGAAACGACGTCACTTCTCATCGCCTTCGATGTGCTCAGCAATGCTCCGCAGGCGACCCCGGTCGCCCAAGGTCTTGGAGACGGTTTGGAGACGGCCGGACGAGGGTTGGCTTCATCGCCAAGGAGACGCTATGGGAGAAGTACTCCACGGAAGCTGCGTCGCGCCTCGTTGGCGGTATGAAGACAAGCGCGGCGGTGGTGAGGCTACTCCATCACACTCATCCAAGCCGAGCGCTTTTTTGCGCTCCAGGCCGCATCGGTTGAGGAGGCCAACGGCGAAGATTGCGGTGGCCTAGTACTTCACGTTGGTGCGTCGGGCTTCGGTCTCATCGCGAAGCCAGATATAGAGCGGAGCCTGCGGGGACGGAGAGGGCCATCGAAGAGCAATTTGGAGCGTCTGCTTCTGAGCGCGTCCAGGCACAGGCGTCGCGATACCTTGCACTGGCCAGCCCGCGTCGGCCGTCCATCCGCTGCGCTCGATGAGCTCGAGCGATTCACCTGTCAACAGGCCCGCGTAAAGCCTGCCGTCGATCGTTTCGTTGGTCAGCACGAAGCTGTCGATTTGCGGCAACCGAATGACGCGCCCGAGACTGCTGGGATCAGACACACCGGTCGCCGAGTTGAGAACGGCGGTGTCGAGCACGCAACCCGGGGCCACGATGTGATCAGGGTCGACGGAAAGAAACAAGGTATTCTGCCCAGTTCGATCGAGGGCGGCCGCTTCGGATCGCTCGCCGCTGGCAAGCGTCAGGCTCGGTGTGCTCTCCCCGCGGCAGACCAGCTGAATGCTCGGGCGGGGGCCGAGGCCGTCCGCGCGAATCGCAAAACCGATGGGAACGCCGGCCGGGACCTCGCCCGGTCGCAACGCGACGCCAGTTTGACTGACGAACGAGACGTCGATCCCTGTGATCTTGGGACGCGGATCCAGCACGACTGCCGCGTCGTCGATTTCGAGGGGGGCGTGCAGGCCGTCGATGAAAAGACTCGCCGACAGATGCTCGCCCCGTCGCGCATTCGGGCCGAGCTGAATTTCCACCTCGCGCTCAGTCAGATCGTGTGCACCCTGCGGCGACGGCGCCAGCGTCCAGGTCGCATCAGGGCTCGTGATGCGTTCGATCCGTTCGACTCCTGTGCCATGGAGCCGAAGGGTCTGCCGCGCATCACCGAGGTTCGCTCGCAGGGGAAGGCTTGTGAGCGTCGGTGTGGGTGGATGCACCGCCACCGGAATGGCCTGCGCAGCCCCATTGAGCTGCGTGAGTGTGAGCACGTACGAACCTGGGTGGAGCAGACCCGTATCCACGACCGCCTGCGCGGCGAGCGGATTGTTGGCGGTGTCGTCCGGCAGCCTGAAGGACACCGAAAGGACGCTCCTGGCCGTGCCGGCGGGCGCCATCGCCGCACGGTCGACAAACTCAAAATCCGCACCTGCGAGATCGATCGCCACCGTCCCCGTTCCCGCGATCAGCCGGTCCTGCGAAGTGGCGGAAATCGTTGCCGTTGCCAAGTCGGCAAATGGCCGCACGCGCACAAGACCACTGACCGGCACCCGCGCCCAATCCCAAGTCGCTTCCAACCGATAGTCGTCAGCGGGAATCGCGACGGTCCTCAGGTCGACGGTGAGCGTGTCGGCCGCATCCGCGGTGTCGACGTGCACCGGCACGGCGAAGCTCGCGGTCGGTGAGATCAGGTGCCATTCGCGCGCACGGGGCAACGTCTTCATCTGGGCAACGGTTGCGCAGTGGACCTTTACGGTCGCGTGCCCACCTATCGGGAGCCGCGAGGGCTCCGCGATCGAGACAGACGGCGCATCGGCATCGGGCAGCTGCATCATCCACACGAACTCGGTCCGCGTCTTCCCCACTCGTTTTTGATTGCCCACACACAGGACGAGGCTGTTGGCGGCGGTTTGTTGGGTGAACGCCGCCTGAAAGTCAGTTGGAGGAAACAGCGACGCGTGCAGATTTCCGGCGAGGGCCGCGCCTCCCACGGCGAGACCCACGGGCGCGCCGAAAAACAGTGACGCGACCGAGGCCGCCAGGCCGCCGGACTGTTGAGCAAGACCTGTCGGCGATGCCGACGTCGAGGCGAAGGCCGGCGTGATGGCGCGCAGGAGCGCCGCGGCTTGGTCATTGGCCGGCTTGCTGCGATCGAGCGTGGGGAGGTCAACGCCGTACTGCGAGGAAAAGCCTTTTAGAACGAATTGCAAGCTGTCAGTGCCGGGCGCCGACTCCTCATACGTCGAGAGTGCCTGCACCAGCGCTTCAACCTTCGTGTGTTGCTTGGCGTAGTCGGTCAGTCGCTCCACGACGGCCGGATCGCGCTCGAGGAGCGCGGTGAGCTTCTTTTCGTCGATGCCCTGCGGTCCAAACACGACGCCCACGGCCGAGACACGCATCGGTACCGCCCACTCACCCGCGTCGCGAGCCGGCTTCGCGGGCAGGGACAATATGATTTGACCTCAAAATATATCCACGTTATGCTGATCCGGGTTGGGCCGTCCAACGCATTGCCACGCCCGGCAGGGCTCACGAGTGATCGAGGCGCGCGATGGTGGCGGCAGTCGGAGGCGTCGTCGTTGCGCG
>DASZFS010000389.1:0-66638 GCA_035939575.1 Vicinamibacterales bacterium
CGAGGGCGTAGGCAACTGCACGCGGCCATGAGTCTTCAGCCCGTTCTGAGGAGGCAACTGCACGCGACCATGAGTCTTCAGCCCGCCTTAGAGTCTTCAGCCCGCCTCAGAGACACCCGCCCGCGCGTGGGCGTTCCGTCACCATGCGAAGGCGGCTTGCTCGTCGGAGATAGAAGGGTTCGCGAGGTTCGATGGGTTTGCGCGGGTTGCAAGCGCGTGGCGGTCCTGCAGGACGCGCACCATTGCTTTGACCTCCTGGCGATAGGCGGCGGGCGGATACTTTCCGGCGTAGAGCTTCTCAAATCGCGGCAGCATCGCTGGGAATTCCCGCTCGATGAACTTGAGGAAATGCGAGCGCGTGCCATCCTGCAGGTACATCACGTTGCAGCCGACGAAGCGCGCGCCGTGATCGGCGATTGCCTTGATTGTCCGTTCCACCTTGCTGCGAGACGATGAGAAGCCGGGGACAATTGGCGCCATCAGCACACCGGCGCTGACGCCTGCCTCCACGAGATCGCGGACCGCGCGCAGGCGCTGAAGAGGGTGTGCCGTGCCGGGCTCGAGCGTCCGCCAGGCGTCCTCGTCCACCGTGGGCACGCTCATGTAGACCGTGCAGCCCGCCGCCCTTGACTGCTGCTGCAGCACGTCGATGTCTCGCACGACCATCGGACCCTTGGTGATCAGGCCGAACGGCGTGGCCGCGCGCGTGAGCGCCTGAATCGATCGCCGAGTGAGCTTGTAATGACCCTCTATCGGCTGATAGGGATCGGTCGCCGTCCCGAAGGCAACGTGTTCGCGTGCCCACGTGGGCCGGTCGAGCTCACGGGCAAGCACGTCCACGATGTTGTGCTTGACGAGGATGACGCTCGCGAAGTCGTCCGAGCTGTTCATTTCGAACTGGACGTGATACCGGCGCGCGAAGCAGTAGTGACAGCCGTGGGTGCAGCCGCGATACGGGTTGAGCGTCCAGTTGAAGGGCATGCCCTGGACGGGGTTCAGGGCCGATCGGCAGGTGATCTCCTGATAGCGCGCGTTGTCGGCGCGGCGCTCCGCGTCCGTGAGCGCGTCGGCGCCGCCCTCTTTGACCGTCAGAGCAACGTCGCGAGTCGTGGGCCGACGGGGACCGAGATCGAAGAGCAGCAGAGGTGACGAGGACACGGCCGGGCCTCCCGGGGCGAAGAGATTCGTCTTTTCTTCGCCTATAATCGGCCCGGGTCAGCTCGCTGTCAAGCTAAAACGTCAATAACGCTCGAGAACGTCAACAGGTCTCGACGGTTCCGACAGGGTCACCGAGGCTTGGTCGTCGGTCTCTGCGCGCTCGCGTGCCGCGATGGACGGCGGACCGTCCTTTTCGTTCCGGTCCTCGTGGTCCTGCGCGGCGCCGGCCTCTTGACGGTGGAGGTCGTGGAGGACGAATGTGCGGTCCGGTGCCGGGGGTGCCGGGCCGGCTTCTTTTGCGCGGCGTCCGCGTTTGATGCCAGGGCAAAGGCGGCGACGAGCAGGACAAGGAGGATCTTCAGTCTTGAGCGGATCATGGCGACATGGTACGCGCGTCACAGCAGATACGCCAGAGCAAAGCCGATCTGGGCCACGAACATCATCCGGTACATGTGCGCCCACGAGACGTGGTTCTCCTCGACGGCGAGCTCCTCGGGCCGGCGCAGCATCAGATAGCAGACGTACACGCCGTACACCGTCATCACGACCCCGAGGATCTGCAGCAGCCAGAAGTCACCGGTCAGGATGCCCAGCCACGCGCCGACGGGAATCATCGCGAACGGCACGACGAACGACGGTGAGATCATCCACGCGGCGCGGCGGACGCCGAACTGGATCGGCAGCGTGCGGCAGCCGCCGAGGCGGTCGCCTTTCATGTCCGCAAAGTCCTTCGTGGTGGTCGCGCCGAGGAGAAACAGGCCAAAGATGGCGCCGATGTACCACGGCTCGATGCCGGCGATGGTCTTCACGGACGACCAGCCCGCCACCTTGAGCAGCGTGCCACGCGGGATGGCGATGGTGACGTTGGCCCAGATGCCGAGGCGTTTGGTGCGAAGCGGCGGAATGGAGTAGATGAACGTGCACAGGACCGCCACGACTACCAGCCAGAAGCACTCGTGCCGGCCGCCCGGCGCGACGAACCACGCGAACGCCAGCGATACGAGATAGGTGACGGACGTGAAGCGCCAGACCTCGGCGACGGTCAAGCGTCCGCTGGGCAGCGGCCGCTTCGGCTTGTTGACGCGATCGATCTCGACGTCGTAGATCTGGTTGAGCGCGTTATTGCCTGCGTTGAGCGTCGCGGCCATCGCCGCCCCAAGAATCGGCGGCACGAGCAGCGACGGTGTCCACGTCTCCGGCGGCGCGGCGCCGACTGCCGTCAGGGCGCCCGACAGAAAACCGAGCGCCGGCGCGACCAGGGTGAACGGCCGCGCCAGGTCGATCAGCGCGGATGTTCTGCCTGGCGTCATGCGAGGGCCAACACGGCCAGCATTGCCAGAGCGGCGACGGCCGTGTTGATGAAGTTCAACATGTCGTTGTTCAGAATACCCGGCCCTTCGAGCGTCGCCCCAAGGACGCTCTCAACCAGTGCGCCGACCGTGGCGCTGCCGACCAGCGCCACGACCGCCGTGGACGGGAGGAGCCCGAGGCGCGCGCCAAGCGCGGCGAGCCCCAGCGCGGACACGAGGCCGGCCGCCGTTCCCTCGAGCGACATCGCGCCGGGTGTCCCCGGCGCCACGCGCCCGAAGCTGGTCACGAGGAACGTGCCACGGCCCCAGGCCTTGCCGATTTCGCTGGCCACGGTATCGCTGCCGCCAGCTGTCAGCGCGGCCGCGAGCGCAAGCAGCGACTCCGAGCGATACGGCGTGACGACCGCCGCGATGGCGGCCGCGGCGGCCACGCCGCAATTCGCCAGCGCGTTTCCGGCGCCGCGCCGGCCGCCGCGCGCTTCAGCGATTCCCAGCAGCGCCTTTCTCCGCAAACCCAGCCGCGACGCGAAAGCCGCGACCAGAAACGTCGCAAAGAGAAGAACCCACGCGGCGCCACCGGCGCATGCGTAGATCACCGCGCCCACGGCCGCCCCGCCGATCATCCCGGACACGGTCACTGTTCTCGCGCGATACCCGATCCACGAGACGACGGCGTTGACGCCGATCGCCCACGGGAGAGTCGCCACGATCGTCCCGCGCGACGCCATCCAGGCTGCGTCCGACGCCAGGCTGCCGATCCAGAGCACCGCGCCCGCCGCGACAGGAACCGAGAGATTGTCGTCCAGGCGCACTGGAAGCGATTCCACCAGCGCGGCGACGAGCGCGGCCAGCATCGGCGCCACTACGACGAACACCATCGACGGCGCGGGCGTCACAGCGGGCCGGGTCCAAAAGGCGAGCGCGATGCCCGCCATCGCTCCGAAGATCACGAACGCCACCGTACCGCCAACGCTTTTCTCGCCATTCCACGGGAGCGGCGCGATGGCCGCGCGCCGGCCGGCGAGCGTCGCGGCGCCATCGCCCACCGCGAGAATCGCCCAGCTCGCCGCGACGATGTCGAGGCGCGCCGGGAAGGCCACGATCAGCGCGAGGACAGACGCAGGGTAGAGCAGGATCCCGAGCGGAAACCCGCGGGCACGGTCGACGGGCCGATACAGCTGCCGTCCGCCCACGCGCGGCAGCACCACGGCGTTGAACACGAGCGCGAGGGCCGCGAGCGCCGCTGCCTGCCACCAGGAGAGATACCGCAGCAGGAGCGCGAAGCATCCGGATCCGACGTGCACCCATTGGCGCGCGCTCTCGGAATAGGAAGTCGTCACCACTGTTACGTCAGTTACGTCAGTTACGTCGGTTACGTCACTCACCGGGCCGGCAGCGAGGCCACCGTGCGGCGGATGCCCTCGGAAAGCGCTGTGATCGTGTAGCCGAGGTCGCGCACGGCCGCGGCGCTGTCGAGCGACCAGTTGTGCCGGAAGATCTCCACGGCGCCGCGCGTCACGAGCGGCGTGCCTCCAAACAGCCTCACGCGGTATTCCTCGGCGGCGCCGAGGGTGGCGGCAACCGCAAACGGCAGCCGTAGCGGAGGCCGCCGGCCCGTCAGCTGTTCGACGATCTCGAATGCGCGTCGCTGCGGCGCGTTCTCGCCCCCCAATGCGTAGCGCTCACCGATCTTCCCGCGCTCGAGGGCCGCGCAGTGTCCC
Source organism: Vicinamibacterales bacterium (assembly GCA_035939575.1). Lineage (GTDB taxonomy): Bacteria > Acidobacteriota > Vicinamibacteria > Vicinamibacterales > CAVVIG01 > DATKHR01. The sequence goes on from DASZFS010000389.1 coordinate 4,190, forward strand.
GCCGCGACGTCGTCTACGTAGGCAAATGACCAGGCGTTCTCGGGACCGATGAGCGCCGGCAGTCGCCGGCGCAGGTGGTCGGCGATCAGGCGCCCGACGAGATTGCCTTCCGTGAACGCGCCCGGCCCGTAAACCACGCCCGGGTACAAGCGAACGAGCGGATGTCCATCATGGACCGCCTGTTCGGCGACCCGATCGGCCGCGACCTTCGTTCGCTGGTAGTCATTTGCCGCAAGCGGCGCCGACTCACCGCGAGGCGGCAGCGCCAGGAAAGACGACGTGTAGACGAAGCGCGAGACGCGCGCCGCGTCGGCTGCAGCCATGGCGTTTCGCAGGCCGCCAACATTGACATCGTCGAAGTCAGTGGGTGGAGATCTCCAGATGCTGACCAGCGCGGCCGCGTGGACGACCGCGTCACAGCCTGCGGCGGCGCGCCGTAGCGCGTCCGCGTCGCGCACGTCGCCGTCGACTGGCGTCCCGGGCAGCCCGCTCCGGCTCGCCGACCGCGAGAACAGCACAAGATCGTGACCGCGGCTTGCGAGCGCCCGCGCAACCGCGCCTCCAAGATAGCCGGTTCCGCCGGTCAGGAGGACGCGCATGCGCTCACGCTTGATCTCTCCAATATTCCAACAGATCGTCGACTGTCCGATCCATGGAAATGCGCGTCGCCCAACCGAGGCGATCGCGGATGCGGCCCGGATCTCCCACGAGCAGCGGCGCGTCGTTCGGACGGTAGCGGGCCGGATCGACCTGGATGCGGACGGGAACGCGCGCCCGGCCGATCAGGCGATCCAGGAGATCCCGAATCACGAACGCGACGCCCGAGCAGACGTTGAACACGTCGCCCTGCGCGCCGCGGGTGAGGATCAGCTGGTAGGCACGGACCGTATCGCGGACGTCGGTGAGGTCGCGGCGGGTGTCGAGGTTGCCGACCGTGATCGTGGGCTCCCATCGACCGCGCTCGATGTCCGCGATGCGCCGGGCGAAGCCCGATGCGGCGAACATCGGATCCTGGCGCGGGCCAATGTGGTTGAACGCGCGCGCGATTGTCACGGTGACGCGGGGACCGGCATGCTCAGCGAGCATCTCCTGCGCGAGCTTGCTCAGCCCGTACGGGGTGTCAGGCACGCGCGCGTCGTCCTCCCGCAGCGGTCGATCGGCCGGCGTATAGACGAGCGCGGAGCTCGGGATGAGCACGCGGGAATCCGCGTCAACGCGCGACAGCGCGTCCAGCAGGTAGTGGGTGCCTCGCACGTTGGTGGCAAACGTGGTCTCGGTGCGATTCCAGGCTTGGCCAACATGCGCTTCGCCGGCGCAGTGATAGACCATCGACGGCCGCGTGCGGGCAACGGCGGCGCGCACGGCGTCGCGGTCGAGGAGGTCCACGTCTTCCCACCGAATCGCTCCCGCCCCGAGCGGGTCTGTTCGGCCGGGTGCGCTCCCGCTTCCGGCGCGCGGACGACGCCACGCGACGATCGTGTCCCCGGTCGCCGCGTCAGCGGCGAGGAGGTCCAGAAGGTGGCCGCCCGCGAATCCCGCCGCGCCGGTGACGATGGTCGTCGACGACATCGGCGGCGAACTAGCGCGGGACGCCGCTCAGCGCGCCGTTGAACGGCGAGAAGTTGCCGAGGCCCGCAAGCGTGAACGAAAGAAAGAAGCGGTGGTCGGAGGTCAGATAGCCGTAGGGGTTGTTGTAGGTCTGGTACTGCATCGCCAGGCCGCAGCACTGGGCGTTGTAGAAGCCGGTGATGCTCTGCGTCAGCATCGACGATCGCAGGACGTCATAGTTGAAGGAGTACGTCGATCCGTACCGGTTCTCCCGCGTCCGGACCGTCGTCGAGCCGTTGATGTAGTGATCCAGCTGGGTCGGGTCATCGAAGCCGGCCAGGCCGGGGATGAGCGCCTTCTTGCTCCAGCCCAGCGTTGCCTGCACCAGCTGTGTCCATGAATAGGTGCCGTTGACCGAGATGGTCCGGAGCTTGTGGTAGTGGCTGTCGAACTCCGCTCTTACAGAGCCGGTGAAGGCGCTGGTCGGCACGGCGTTCGCGGAGAGCGAGATCGGCGAGTAGTTGCTCGGCGCGGCGCCGCCGATGAGCGTGCTCGTATATTGGCGGTCGAATGAGGCGGCGGCCGGGTTGTTGTAGTAGCTCTGTCGGATATCGACGCTGAAGATCTCGCGCGCCTGGCCAGGTTGCCCGGGCGTCAGCCGTCGCTTCGCGAAGAAGCGGTTCGTGAGCGCGTAGGTCATCTGGGTCCCGCCGACGAACGCGTCGGTCCCGTCGAAGTACACGAGCCTTCCGATATTGTCGATGTCGCTGGTCTTCGTGAGCGTCAACGACGGCTCGATCGAATGCTTGAACTTCTCGGCATACCCATTGTTCGGGGTATCCCAGATGCGGTTGAAGACAGGCCCGACGATCTGCGTCTGGTAGTTGAAGAACGTGCGGTTGAACGACTCGTTCGTGATCGTTTGAGATATCACGCCCGTCGGGTCGACCGGGGAGAGAATCCGGCTGTAGAACGTATCGCGCCAGGAGACGGTGGAATTGGCCGTCAACCATCCCCATTTCTTGAACGGGTAGCGGATCTGCGGCGCGAAGTCGAAACGGTTGAGGCTCTGGTCGTCCACTGTGGCGGCACCGGTCACCGGGTCGGCGTTGCCAGGCCGCTGCGACAAGGGGTGGGCGTACTCGGTACTGAGCGAAAAGTAGAAGTCCGACCCGAACAGCGGGCGCTCGTTGCGTGAGAATGTGATCCGCGGCCAACTACCGGAGACGACGGACTGGGTGGGCGTGTAGTAATACTCACTGTGATCGGCGGTCACGTTCAGCGAGAACGTCCGCCACGAGCCGACGAGGTTTCCGCCGTACGAGCGCTGATTCCGGGTGAGGTCGTAGATGTTGATGTTGAAGGTCTGCTCCGTCTGGATGCTGGAGAAGTAGTCCACACGCGCGCGCGCGTGGAGGTTGCCCGGCAACAACTGGTTTGCACCGCCGTGAACCTCGAAGCTGCGGCTCGCCGCGATCGGTTGTGTCGCGCCGGTGTCGTCCACGATTTCTGACGCGTGCTGGTCGAGCATGTAGCTGCGGATGTTGCCGTCAGTGCCGGCGCCGAAGTTGTAGCGGTACTCGCCGCCCACGCCCTGACCGATCTTGGAGAACCAGTCGTAGCCGATGGTCGCATCCTGGCTGCGATCGATCGCCCAGAAGAACGCGTTGTGGATGGACTGTCCGCGCAGCGTCGATGCGCCGTAGGTCGGGAGCAGGAATCCGGTGGCGCGATCGCCCTTCTTCGTCGGGTAGTACATCACCGGCAGGTAGAGCATGGGCACGCCCTTGACAGTCATCACGGCGTTCTTCAGCAGCGTGTAGTGCTCCATGTTGAGGAGCACCGTCGAGGCGCTCATGTCCCAGCGGGGCGTTGGCTGCACGCAGGTCGTGAAACCACCCTTCGTGATCTTGTACTTTCTTGGCGCGACCTTCTCGACTGTTTCCCCGAAGAAGTAGACAACGGTGTCCTGGCCGACGAGCGGCGGCAGCGCAATCGCACCGGGCCTCGGGGGCTGCGGCTTGGGCGGCGGAACGGTGGCAATTCCGCTCGCGTTGAAGAAAGTGCCAAGAGTGGTTTTCGTGTTGAAGTCTGCGCGCTCGGACGAGATGCGGTTCGCGCCCTGTGCGACCACGACATTCCCGGTTGCCACCGCGCGATCCTCGTCCTCGAAGAACTCGACCATGTCGGCATAGATGTCGGTCTTCTGCCCGGCGTCGTGGATCTCGACATGGCCCTGCCTGATGTAGTGCTTCTGGCTGATGACGATCGCGGTGTCGCTTCGCTGCTCCTGCTGAGAGCCTTGCGAAGCAGGCGGCGGTGCGGATGGTGCTGACGGTGCGGACGGGGGCTGCGCCGGTTGCGCAGCCGCGCCCTGCGCGAGGGCGATCAGCGCGACCATCATGTACAGACACCGGACGCCGCGGGACACGTTCACCAGTGTAAACCGAGCTGCTGCATCACGTCGCCGAGGAGGAAGATGGAACCGGCGACAACGATGCGGGCAGGGGGCGAGGACACGGGGTGCGAGGACACGGGTGGCGCGGCGTGCCGGGCAGTCAGGGCCGCGCGCCACGCACCATCGAGGGCAGCGGGCAGCGATCGCTCCACTGCGATCTCGAGCGAGGGTGCGATCTCGCGCGCCGCTTGTGCGAGTCCATCCGGCTCGGCCGATCGCGGGCTGGTCGCGCGGGTCAGCGTGAGGCTGGCGACGGCCGGCAGCAGGGCGCGAAACATCCCAACAATATTTTTATCCCGCATGGCCGCGAAGACGAGCGGCAGCGAGGGCCCTGGTTGCGCCCGCAGGTACTGCGCGAGCGCAGCGGCACCGGCCGGGTTGTGCGCCGCGTCCATCAGCAGCTCGCGGCCGTCGGGCAAGCGGCGCAGATCGAGCCGTCCGGGCCAGTGCGTCTCCAGGAGCGCCGCGTCGACGGCCGCAGGCGGGACGGTGATGCCGCGACGATTCAGCACCTCGAGCAGGCCGAGCGCCACGGCGGCGTTGCCGCGCTGATGCTGGCCGGACAGACCAACGGCGCGTTCGCCCAGGTCGGACGCGGATGTGCGGACGATCGGCGCGCCAATTTCGTTCGCGACTTCCTCGATGCGGGCGGCAGCCTCCGGGTCGAGCCCGCCGAGGACGACCGGTACGCCCGGCTTGAGAATGCCCGCCTTTTCCCACGCGATCACACCGAGCGAGGAGCCGAGATACTGCTCGTGATCGAAGTCGATCGAGGTGATGGCGCAGGCCTCCGGGATTATGACGTTGGTGGCATCCAAACGGCCGCCGAGCCCGACCTCGACGACGGCCAGCTCGACAGATGCACGCCGGAAGATCTCGAAGGCGACCGCGGTGGTGACCTCGAAGAACGTCGGGTGGACCTCCAGCGCGCCGTCGCGCCGCAGCGCTTCCACGACGTCGCGCACGGAGGCGATCGCGGCAACCATGGTGTCATCGTCGACCGCACGGCCATCGACCACGAAGCGCTCGTTGAGCGCGACAAGGTGCGGCGACGTGTATCGCGCGACGCGGTGGCCGGCGGCGCGCAGGCCGGCGTCGACCATTGCGGTCACCGATCCCTTGCCGTTGGTGCCTCCGATATGGACCGATCGAAACGTCCGCTCGGGATGACCGAGCGCCGCGACGATCGCTCGCATGTTGTCCAGCCCGAATTTGATCCCGAAGTGCTCGAGGCCGAACAGGTAGGTGAGCGGATCCACCTATGACTTGGGGCTGGTTGCTGGTTGCTGGTGGCTGGTTGCTGGGGGTCCGGCGTAGCTCGCGGCGCTGATCGAGCGGGCGGAGGTGGAGGGCTGGCCCGCGGAGGCGGATGGCTGGGTGCTGGTGGCGCCCATGAAGCGAAGGGCGTTCGCGATCGCTGCCTTCATCTCGCGCCGATCGATCACCAGGTCGATCATGCCTTTCTCGAGGAGGAACTCGCTGCGCTGGAAGCCGTCCGGCAGCTTCTGCCGGATGGTCTGCTCGATGACGCGAGGCCCGGCGAACCCGATCTGCGCTTTTGGCTCTGCGATGTTCAGGTCGCCGAGCATCGCGAAGCTCGCGGTCACGCCCCCGGTCGTTGGATCGGTCAAGACGGCGATATACGGCAGCTTCGCGCGATCGAGCCTCGCCAGCGCGCCGCAGATCTTGGCCATCTGCATCAGCGATCGCGCGCCCTCCATCATCCGGGCGCCGCCCGAGCAGCACACGATGACGATGGGCTTCCGCTCCGCGATCGCCCGCTCGATCCCGCGCGTGATCTTTTCGCCGACGACAACGCCCATGCTGCCACCGATGAAGCCGTACTCCATCGACGCGGCGATGACGGCGATGCCGTCGATGTGGCCCGACGCGACGATGACCGCGTCCTTGAGACCGGTCGTTTGCGCGCTCGCCTTCAGGCGTGCCCTGTACGGCTTGGTGTCGGTGAAGTGCAGCGGGTCGGTGGAGACCAGATCCTTGTCGTGCTCGATCCACTCACCGTCGAACAGCGTCCGCAGCCGCTCGCTGGCGTTGATGCGGAAATGGTAGGCGCACTTCGGGCAGACATTGAGTGTGCCGACGAGATCCTTGTTGTAGATGATCTGCGCGCAGTCGGGACACTTGACCCAGAGGCCTTCGGGGACCCGGCTCGCCGCGTCCTTGCCCTTCGCGGCGATCGGCTTCCTGGCCTTCTTGAACCAAGCCATAAGCGATCAGCTTAACATTGCCGAGCGCTCATTTCGTCCTGGGCACGTAGTAGCGCGTGCCCGGGCCCATGGCGCGGATCTGCTTGATCAGATCGTCGAGCGCTTCGTCGCTGGCGTCGGAGTCGAACTGGGACGTTTCAACCACGAGCAACGGCGTGGCGTTGTAATGAAAGAAGAAGTGGTGGTACGCCTCGTTCAACTCGCGCAGGTAGCCATCGTCCGGCTGAAGCGCAACCGCTTCGGGCTCCAGCCGGCGGCTGTGAACGCGGCGCAGGAGGACGTCGGTGGGTGACTGCAGATACACGACGAGGTCGGGCGGCGGCACGTCGCGGGCGAGCAGCTCGTACAGCCGCTGATAGATGAACAGCTCGTTGTCGTCGAGATTCAGGTACGCGAAGATCTTGTCCTTGTCGAACAGGTAGTCGCAGATGGTGGTCTGGCTGAAGAGATCGGCCTGCCGCAGGCTCGTCTGCTGCCGATGCCGGTTGAGCAGGTAGAAGAGCTGTGCCTGCAGCGCCGAGCCCGGGCGGTCGGCGTAGAAATCGGCGAGAAATGGATTCTCGGTTTCCTCCAGGACGACGGTCGCGTCGAGCCGCGTGCCGAGCCGCTCGGCCAGCGCAGTTTTCCCGGCGCCGATCGGCCCTTCAATCGCGATGGAACGGAACGGCAAGGCGCGCCGATGATATCATCGCGCTCCGGGGGCAGGGGCCCGGAGCCACCGGGGAGGGTTCCCGGAGTACAAAATATTGTGAAGATCGAACGCCTGGAGCTGAGTCTCCTCAAGCTCCCGCTCGTCCACTTCTTCGAGACCAGCTTCGGCCGCATCCACGAGAAACACTTCGTCGTTGTTCGCGTCGAAGGCGAGGGTGAAACGGGCTACGGGGAGTGCGTCGCCGAGCAGGATCCGTACTACAGCGCGGAGACCAACGACACCGTCTGGCACATCATCTCCCAGTTCATCGTCCCGCGCGTGGTCGGGGCGACGTTCGTGCACCCGCGCGAGATCTTTCCCGCGCTGAAAGCGATTCGCGGCCACAACATGGCCAAGGCTGCCGTGGAGATGGCCGGGTGGGATCTGTACGCGCGCCAGCGCCGGGAGCCGCTCGCGCGCGCGCTCGGCGGCACGCGCGAGCGCATTGCTTCGGGCGTGTCGATCGGCATCCAGGACTCGCTGGAGCAGCTCGCGTCGAAGGTGGAGCGGGAGCTCGCGGCGGGCTATCAGCGCGTCAAGATCAAGATCAAGCCCGGGTGGGACATCAGCGTCGTGGAGATGATCCGCGACCGGTTCGGAGCCATCCCGCTCATGGTCGACGCGAACGCGGCGTACACGCTCGCGGACGCGGACCATCTCGCACGTCTCGACGCCTTCGATCTGATGATGATCGAGCAGCCGCTCGACTACGACGACGTGGCGGACCATGCGCGTCTGCAGCGGCGGCTGAAGACGCCGATCTGCCTCGACGAGTCAATCAAGACCGTCGGCGCGGCGCGCGATGCGATCGCCGCGGGCGCGTGCCGCATCATCAACATCAAGCCGGGGCGCGTCGGGGGGTTCGGGGAGTCGATCCGGCTGCACGACCTCTGCGCCGAGCACGGCGTTCCAGTCTGGCACGGCGGCATGCTTGAATCGGGCATCGGCCGCGCGGCGAACGTCCATTTGTCCACGCTGTCCAATTTTTCGATGCCCGGCGACATCGCGGCGAGTAAGCGTTACTTCGTCCCGGATCTCATCGAGCCTCCGATTGACGTCGCGGCCGACGGGACCGTGGCGGTACCGGCCGGTGCGGGACTGGGAGTGGTTGTGTGCTGGGACCGGGCCGAGCGAGCGACGCTGAGATCCGCGAGCTTTCGATGACGCGCCGCGCCGCCGCGCTGGCGATTCTGGCGACGCTCGCGCTGGTGATCGCGGCGTGCGCCAGCGCGCCGCCCGCACCCGCGCCGGTCTTCGTGCCGGCCGGTCCACCGTTCGAGCAGAAGCTGTCGTGGATCCTGCGGCTCGAGGATCAACGCGTCCTGCGCGATCCCGCGGCGCCGCCGCCGTCAGCCCCGATAGCGCTGCCAGCGCCGCCTGGGCGGACACGCGGACGAAAGGCGCCGGTAGCCGAGCCACCGCCCGCGCCGCCGCCGGTACCCGACCTGGTCCGGATGCTGTCGGATCCCGAAGCGCGGGTGCGTCGCCGGTCCGCGCTCGCGATCGGGCGCGTCGGCCTCGCCGACGGCATTGCGCCGCTGCTGCCGGTGCTTGCGTCGGATTCGGATGCCGAGGTCCGGCAGATGGCGGCGTTCGCGCTCGGCCTGATTGGCGACAGGCGCGCGAAGGATCCGCTCGTCGCCGCGCTGGCCGATCAGTCGCCGCTCGTGCAGGGCAGCGCGGCCGAGGCGCTGGGCCTGATTGGCGACCCGTCCGCGGCGGATCCGATCGCCGGCCTGGTCGGTCAGCTGGTCGGTCAGATGGTCCAGTCGGGCGAGCAGCCGCCTGGCGACGAGGACGATAGCCGCCGCGACACACCGACCGCCGCATGCCGGCTGGGCGTGTTCGCGCTGGTGCGGCTGAAGGCGTATCCAGCGCTGGCGGCCGCCGTGCTCGACGTGAACGGCCAGCCGCGCGTCCGCTGGTGGCCTATCGCGTACGCGCTTCAAAGGTTGGACGACAAGCGCGCGATGCCGGCGCTCGTGACGCTCGCCGGCGACGCCAACCCGTACGCCAGGGCGTTCGCCGTGAAGGGGCTCGGCCAAATCAAAGATCGGGCGGCTGTTCCGGTGCTGATGCCGCTGCTCTCGAGCGGCGATCGTGGCGTGCTCATCGAAGCGATCCGCGCGCTCGGCACGATCGGCGACGTCGCCGCGGCGGAGCCGTTCCAGAAAATCCTCCACGACGGCAAGGTCGATCCGATCGTCAAGCTGGAAGTGGTCAGCGCGATCGGGGGGCTCCACGCCACGGCGGACGCGGCGCAGCAACTGCCACCCAGCGTTATCGACGATGTGCTGGATCTGTTGACCGATCCGAGCCCGACGATGCGCGCAGCGGCGCTGCGATCAACGGCGACGCTCGATCCCGACAACCTGCTCGCGGTGCTGTCGGGCCTCGATCCCGATCCGCACTGGAGCGTCCGCGCCACGCTGGCGACGCTTCTCGGGACGCTGCCGCCGGCGGTGGCGATGCCAAGGCTCACGGCGCTCCTGGGGGATCAGGATCAGCGCGTCGTGCCGGCGGCGCTGGCAGCGCTGGCGGCGTTGAAGACGCCGAATGCAGCGGCGATTCTCGTCGAGCGGTTGAAGGCCGACGATCCAGTCGTGCGGGCGGCCGCGGCGAGCGGACTCGAGGAGCTGAAGCCGCCCGACGCGGCAACCGCGTTGAGCGATGCGTACCAGCAAGGGCAGCGGGACACCACCTATACCGCTCGCGCGGCGGCGCTCGCGGCCTTGAGCCAGTACGGTTCCGTTGCGGTGCCTACGCTGAGAACAGCACTCAGCGACAAGGACTGGGCCGTCCGCGTGCGGGCGGCCATCCTGCTGAAGGCGCTGGACCCATCGAACCCTGCGAACCCTGTTGATATCGACTCCCAAATCCGCCCCGCGCCCACCACTGTGACGCCCGACACGTATTCTGCGGCGCGCCTGACGGCGCCTCCCGTCTCGACCATCGTCTACATCGACACCGATCGAGGGACGATTCAGGTCGAGCTGGCGATGCTCGATGCGCCGCTCACCGTGGACAACTTCATCACGCTCGCGCGGAAGGGCTACTTCAATGGCCTGAGCATCCACCGCGTCGTCCCGAATTTCGTGGTGCAGGACGGCGATCCGCGCGGCGATGGGGAGGGCGGGCCTGGTTACACGATCCGGGACGAGATGAACCAGCGGCCCTACCTGCGAGGGACCGTCGGAATGGCGCTCGACCCGTGGCGCGACACCGGCGGCAGCCAGTTCTTCATCACGCACGCGCCGCAGCCGCATCTCGACGCGAAATACACCGTCTTCGGCCGCGTTGTGGCCGGCATGGATGTCGTCGACAAGATCCAGCAGTGGGACGTGATCCGAAGCATCAGGGTGTGGGATGGGGAGAGGATGACCGATCGGTAGCTGGTGGCTGGTAGCTACAAGCTATCTCTTAAATGCATCGGCAGAACCGCCACTGATAACTCAGAAGGGGGCTGGAGGCTGGTGGCGCTCATTTGAGACCCGCCAAGAAGCTGTTCATCTCCCGGAGCACGTCGGCTTCGTTCGACCGGAACACGTAATGGTTAGCGTGGGGAATGCGGACCACGCGCGCCGAGGGCACACCCTTCTCGAACGCTGCAGCCTGGACGCCGGTCGTCTCCTGGTCCTCTGCTTCACGCGCGGCTCGCGCTGCCGGATCATTCGCGACGAATGGACCAGGATCGTGTGGCAGCGCGTAGATTGCCAGAATCGGGACCGAGGACAAGTTCGTGTATTTCTGACCACCAGCCATGATGGCGCGCGGGACGCTTGGCTGCGGCCCCGGTGCTGTCGCGAGGAGCGCGGGTGGCATGGCGTCCAGTTCTTTCTGGCGCGCCTGCAGGTTCCGCTCGAACCGTGGCAACTCCGCCAGCAGTTCCTTGATCGTCGGGCGGTTGTCGACGGGCCCGTTGACCAACTGGTCCAACTTGCGCCTCAAGTCGATCGAGTCGAGCACGACGTCGCCGCGGTCCGCGTTATAGAAGGCATACGTGTAGCCTGCATCGAGATAGACCAATCCGGCGACCCGATCGGGATGGCGGCTCGCGATTGAACTCAGCTCTTGTCCGGCGATCGAGTGCCCCGCCAACACGGGCCGAGTGAGCTTCAGCGCGTCGAGGACCGCCAGGACATCATCGCCGAGGCGATCGGCGGCGTAGCCGTCCGGCGGCACGCTCGAATCGCCAAAGCCGCGTCGCGTTATGCCGTAGACGTGACACGTCGCCGTGAACTTTGGGGTGAACTTGTCGAAGACGTGCGCCGTGTTGCCCATGCCGGCCAAGAACACGAGCGGGCGTCCCGATCCACCGAAGTCGAGAACTTCCAGCTTGACGTTCCTGTCGACTGTCACGAACCGAATCGTGTGCGTGGCAGGATCCTTCCACACCGTCTCCGGCGTGGCGCGCCGCAGGACCAATGGCAGCGGTTGACGCTGCGTCCACGTTCCCTCAATCGATGACGCGTCGCTCGTGAACTGACCTTCATACGTGCCACGCACGCCGTCGACGACGAACTTCAACTGTGCGCCCTGCAGCGTGATCGCGCTGATCGCTGTGCCCGCGCCCCAATCGTTGCCTTGATCGATGCTATACATCGCGCCAGTCCATCCGCCGCTGTCCGCGCGCTTGAACTTGATGATGAGGCGTAGTGGCTGGTTACCGGCTTGGAGCGTGCCCTGCCAGTCTCCCGCAAGTTCCTGCCCATACAGCGATGTGCCGAGGAGCAATCCGAAGATAGCGAGCCAGAGCGCCTTGAAGGTCATCGCGACGTCTCCTCTCGTGTATTGCGAGAGCTATCTTCGGCTGTTTACTCGGTCTCGTCAAAGTCAGCCTCAGGCGTTGGCAGCACGTCGCGCTCGGCGGCTATCCAGACATAAAGCGTAGGCAGCAGGAAGATGCTCATGACGAGATCCGCGACCAGGCCTCCCACGATGACAATGGCGAACGGCCGCTGGGAGTCGGACCCGATGTCGTGCGAGAGCGCGGCGGGGAGCAGGCCCAGCGTCGCCACGAGCATCGTCATCATGATCGGCCGCAACCGCAGGATTGCGCCCTCGACCGCTGCATCCATGATCGTGTGGCCGCGCGCGCGCAGCTGGTTGATGTACTCGAGCATGATGACGCCGGTCTGCACCGACACGCCAAACAGCGCCAGAAAGCCTACGCCGGACGACACGCTGAAGTTCGTACCCGTCACGAGCAGCGCCAGCAGCCCGCCGATTCGCGCCATGGCGACGTTGCCGAGGATGAGGAGCGCCCATTTGAAGGAGCTGAACATCGTGTACAGGATGATGAAGATCACGAGCACGGTTATCGGGATGACGACCAGGAGACGGCGCTCCGACCGCTGCTGGCTCTCGTACTCGCCGGCCCATGAAATTCGATAACCGGCGGGCAGCTTGACCTGCGCGTTGACCCTCCGGATGGCCTCTTCCACGCTGCTTCCCAGGTCCCGGCCGCGCACGCTGTACTTGATCGCGACATACCGCGAATTCTCCTCGCGATAGATCTCGCTGGCGCCGTCCTTCATCTCGATGTTGGCGAGTTGGGCGATGGCCACGCGCTCACCCGTCGGAGCGACGAGCCGGATGCGCTCGATCGCCTCCCTGGTGTCGCGGTATGGCTCGAGGTACCGCATGACGAGGTCATAGCGTTGTTCGCCCTGGAGCACTTGCGTGATCGCCTGACCGCCTACTGCTGTCTGGATCGCATCCTGAACGTCGGCGACATTGATTTGATAGCGGCGGGCCTGCTTCCGATCCACCACGAGATTCAGGTTGGGCTGTCCGACGACTCGAAAGAGGCCGAGGTCCTGGATGCCGGGAATCCGTCGCATGATCCCGACGATCTCGTCGCCCTTCGCTTCGAGCAGCCGGAGGTCGTCGCCGTAGATCTTCACGGCCAGCTGCCCCTTGACGCCGCTGACCGCTTCTTCCATGTTGTCGGCAATCGGTTGAGAGAAGTTCCAGATGACGCCTGGGATCTTCTCGAGCTCGCGAGCCATCGCCGCGATGAGCGCGTCCTTTTCCTTGTGGAACACGGGCCGCCAGAGCTCTTTGGGCTTCAGATCGACGAAGTACTCTGTATTGAAGAAGCCCGTCGTGTCGGTGCCGTCATCCGGCCGGCCGACCTGGCTCGTCGCGACCGTGACCTCGGGAAACGATGCGAGCTGCGCGCGCGCCTGATTGGCCAGGCGGATGCCCTCATCGGGTCCCGTGCTGGGCGCGAGGGTGCCGCGCACCCAGACAGCTCCTTCGTCGAGATGCGGCAGAAACTCTGAGCCGATGACGCCGCTCAGCGCGAGGTATAGGGCCGCCACGAGCCCTGCCGCGCCGACGCCGACGGTGAGCCAGCGCCGGTGGATCGCCCAGCGCAGTGCGCTCCGGTAACGCTCCGTCAGCCAGGTCAACACGGGATTCCGCCACTCGCGCGCCCCGCTCCGGAACAGCACACTGGCCAACACCGGCGCGACGAGCATCGAGAAGATCAGCGCACCCATGAGCGCGAACGCGACCGTCCAGGCCATCGGCTTGAAGAGCCGGCCCTCCACCCGCTGCAGCGTGAAGATCGGCAGATACGCGGTGATGATGATCGCAATCGCATAGAAGACCGGGCGCTGCACCTCGTGGGCCGCCTCGCGAATCCGAACCATCGGCGACGCGGCCGTCACGTCCCGGCGGCCGAGATGCCTGACGATGTTTTCGACCATGACGACCGCGCCGTCGACCACCATGCCGAAGTCGAGCGCGCCGAGGGAGAGCAGATTGGCGGGAATCTGTCGCAGGTCGAGGCAAATCGCGGCAAACAGGAGCGAAAACGGAATCGTGAGGGCGACAATGAGCGCGCCACGGGCGTTGCCGAGAAAGATGAACAGGATGACGACGACCAGGATGATGCCCTCGGTCAAGTTGTGCAGCACGGTGCGGGTCGTGTAGTGCACCAGATCGCTGCGATCGAGGAACGGCACGATCTTTACGCCTGGCGGTAGAAAGTGATCGTTCAGCTCCTGGACTTTTGCCTCTATGCCCTTCAGCGTGGAATCCGCTTCGGCTCCCTTCCGCAGGAGCGCGATGCCCTCCACGACATCGTCGTCATCGAGGATCCGACCGTCCGCGCGATGGATCGCCTTGCCGTTTCGGCCCAGCCGAATCTTGGCTCCCTGTGCCACCTCGGCGATGTCCTTCACCCGAAGCGCGGTGCCGTTCTGCGTCTTGATGACCGTGTCCTCGATGTCACGGACGTTGGTGACGAGGCCGACCGCGCGCACATTGACCTGCTGGAGGCCTTCCTGAATGAAGCTTCCCCCGGCATTTACATTGTTGCCGGCGAGCTGCTGCTCGACCTGAGCGATCGTCAGACCGTAGGAAACCAGCCTGTTTGGATCGACGCGCACCTGATACTCGCGGGTCATGCCGCCGAGGCTCGACACGTCGACGACATTCGGGACGGACTTGAACTGCTTCTCGAGCACCCAGTCTTCCAGGGCTTTCAGCTCCATCACGTCGTAGGCGGGATTGGTACTGCGCAGGGTATAGAAATAAATCTGACCCACCGGGCTCCAGTCGGTGCCCATTACCGGCGTGAGGTTCTGCGGCAGCGCGACCTGTGACAGCCGCTCGAGCACTTTCTGCCGGTTCCAGTCGTTCTCGGATTGATCGTCGAAAATGAGCATCACGCTCGACAAGCCGAAGAGCGACGTGGACCGCAGGTGTTCCAGGTGGGGCAGACCATTCATCACGATCTCAATGGGAATCGTGACCTGCTGCTCCACCTCCTCGGCCGCGCGGCCGGGCCACTGCGTGATGATCGCCACGTAGTTGTTCGCGACGTCCGGATACGCCTCGACCGGCAGGTTATGGAACGACACGATGCCCCAGACGAACAAGAGCAGCGCGGTCGCCAAGACTAGCACGCGGCTGCGCAGCGCGAAATCAATCAGCCGACGGATCATCGACGCTCCCTGCAGGCAGGCGCATGGTCTCCGATAGTGGGGCGCCGCCGGCGGGCGACGAGCGGTGTTCCATCAGCACGGTGAGGCGTGCGTCGCCGGCTTCGAGCGACACCGATGCGTTGGTCACGTCGTACCCGGGTCTCGTGGCGCGCAACTCCAGCTTCCCGGGCGCCAGGCCAGCCAGCTCGTAGCCGCCGTCCCGATCGGTCATCACCGACTTGCCGGTATCCGGTCCGCTGACCACCTCGAGCCTCACCGTGGCGACGGGCCGCAGCGCGCCTTTGTCTTCCGTCAGGGCGCGACCGCTCAGGACGGCCAGCACCTGCCCGGGACCAGTCCGACTCAAGCGCACCATCCGATGCGCCGACAGGGATAGGTAGTCCGCGACGATCTCGGCGTCCCCAAGGTCCCCCGCGGCCTCAACGATCCCCGGGCTGGAGATACGCGCGCCGGGGACGCCAGACAGGTGCCACGCGGCTTCGCGGGTGACATCCCGCGGGGCCTGGCTGGCGTCACGAGAGAGCGCGAGCAAGCGGCATTGCACGCCTCGGGCGATCGGCCCGCAGGTCAGGCGCACGGCGGCGATGGAGAGCGCCGCTCGCGACGCGTCGCGCCCGCAACCAGGCAGCGTGAGCAGGGTCAGACCGATCAGGTATCTGGGCAGCCTGCCGATCGCCAGCTGCACGGCGTGTTCCGACATGCTCGTTTGTCCTCACTCTGTCGGCCGGCCATCGCGGAGGCAGGCGCACCGATGCGCACACTCCCGCCGTGGAGCCAACCTTCTCTTTCCCGAAACTGTCAGTGAGCGGTTACGTGAGGCTGGCGGACAGAGGAGGGCCCCGAGGCGCGGGCAGCGCCAGGAAGGCCGGGCCGACAACCGCGGACACGCTGGGACGGCGAATCCGGGTTGACACGACCGGCGGCTCACGCCGGCGACCGGGCGCCGCGACTTGCGGCGCGGCGGGGCCAACCGCCGCCAGCCCATCCCGCGCCGCGTTCACGACCGTCGTCTCCGGCGACAGGTCCCGCGACGGCGCCGGGCGCTCCTCTGTGAAGTGCCCGCGGCCGTCGTTGAGCCAAATCACGACGTGGTTCGAGGAGGTCGCCACGACCAAATCGGTGTCCCCGTCGTGGTCGACATCGCTGGTGGCGACACTGACGGCGTCGAGGTTCAACGCGACCGCGTCACGCGATCCGGACAGCGTGAGCACGACGCGTGAACCGTCGCGGCCATCCTGAATGAGGGCCACATCGGGGCGTCCGTCCGCGTCAAAATCTGCCGCGGCGCGCTGCGGCAGCGCGCGCGCGACATAGGGCGCGAACGCTCCACGTGCCGGACGGTCCGCGCCCCACCGCGCGCCGGCGAGGAGGCACATGCCGAGCGAGAGCCACGCGAGTCGCCGGAGCATCAATTGCGGCGAGGGCGTCTCTTTGCTCATGACTCGGTTTCGTCGAAGTCGGCGTCGGGCGTCGGCAATACGTCGCGATCACCCGCGCACCACACGTAGAGCGTCGGCAGCAGCACGAGGTTGATCGTCATGCCGACCATGAGGCCGCCGACGATGACGATCGCGAAGGGGCGCTGGGAGTCCGATCCGATCCCGTGCGACATCGCCGCCGGCAGGAGACCCAACGTCGCGACGAGCGTCGTCATCAGGATTGGACGCAGCCGCAGAATCGCGCCTTCCACGGCGGCATCGGCGATCGAATGCCCGCGCGCCCGCAGCTGGTTGATGTACTCGAGCATGATTACGCCGGTCTGCACCGAGACGCCAAACAGCGCCAGGAAGCCGACGCCGGACGACACGCTGAAATGCGTGCCGGTCACGAGCAGGGCCAGCAGGCCGCCGAGTGGCGCCATCGCCATGTTCGCCAGCATCAGGAGCGCCCACTTGTAGAAGTTGAACATCGTGTAGAGGATCATCACGATGATCAGAATCGTCAGCGGCAGCACGATGGCCAGGCGCCGCTGGGATCGCTGCTGGCTGGCATATTCGCCTGCCCAGTCGATCCGGTATCCCGTCGGCAAGGTGACCTGCTCCTGGATCTTCCTGATGGCCTCCTCGACGGTGCTCCCCAGATCGCGGCCGCGGACGCTGTACTTGACGGCGATGTACCGGGAATTGCCCTCGCGATAGATCTCATTTGCCCCGTCGGACACGTTGATCACACACAGCTGCGCGAGCGCGACGCGCTCGCCGGTCGGTGTGACCAGCCTGATGCGCTCGATCGCCTCCTTGGTGTTGCGGTACTCGGGGAGATACCGCATGACGAGGTCGAATCGCTGCTCGCCCTGCAACACCTGGCTGAATGCCGTGCCACCCACGGCCGTCTGGATGGCGTCCTGCACATCCGCGACGCTGATCTGATAGCGGGCGGCCTGCTGCCGGTCCACGACGAGATTGAGGTTCGGCTGCCCGACGACGCGGAACAGCCCGAGGTCCTCGATTCCCTTGATCCCGCGCATGATGCCGACGATCTGGTCGCCCTTGGCCTCGAGCGTTCTCAAGTCCTCCCCGTACAACTTGACCGCGAGCTCGCCTTTCACCCCGCTCACGGCCTCTTCCATGTTGTCCGCGATCGGCTGTGAGAAGTTCCACAGCACGCCTGGAAGCTTTTCCAGCTCGTGATCCATCGCGCCGATCAACTGCTCCTTGTCCTGGTGGAAGATCGACCGCCACTGTTCCTTGGGCTTGAGATCGACGAAGTACTCGGTGTTGAAGAATCCGGTGGTGTCGGTCCCATCGTCGGGGCGGCCGACCTGGCTCACCGACACCGTCACTTCGGGGAATGAGGCCAGAACCAGACGCGCCTGGTTCATCAAGCGGACGCCCTCGGTCTGTCCGGTGCTCGGCGCAAGGGTGCCACGCACCCAGATCGCGCCTTCATCGAGGTGCGGCAGGAACTCGGAGCCGACAATACCGCTTGTCGCCACGAAGACGCTCACCGCCAGGCATGCGGCTGCCACGCCCACGGTCAGCCATCGCCGCTGGATCGCCGCCCGCACGGTCCGCCGGTATCGTTCGCGCACGAAGGTCAGGACGGGGTTCCGCCACTCAGTCGCGCCTTCCCGGAAGAACAGGCTGGAGAGCACAGGCGCCACGAGCATCGAGAAGATGAGCGCGCCGAGCAGCGCAAAGGCGACGGTCCACGCCATCGGCTTGAATAGGCGGCCTTCGACCCGCTGCAGCGTAAAGATCGGCAGATACGCCGTGATGATGATGGCGATCGCATAGAAGACCGGACGCTGCACTTCGTGCGCGGACTCCCGGATCCGGGCGAGCACCGGCTTGGTGACGTCGCGGCGTCCGAGATGCCGCACGATGTTCTCGACCATCACCACCGCGCCATCGACGACCATTCCGAAGTCCAGCGCGCCGAGCGAGAGCAGATTGGCGGGAATCTGCCGCAGGCTGAGGCAGATGGAGGCAAAGAGCAGCGAAAACGGGATCGTGAGCGCCACGATGAGCGCGCCGCGCGCGTTCCCAAGGAACAGGAACAGCACGATCACGACCAGGATGATGCCCTCGGTGAGGTTGTGCAGCACCGTGTGGGTCGTGTAGTGCACGAGATCACTGCGGTCCAGGTGGGGCACGACCTTGACGCCTGGCGGCAGGAGATGCGTGTTGAGCTCAACGACCTTCGCCTCGATTGCCTGGAGCGTCGAGTCCGACTCCGCGCCCTTTCGGAGCAGGACGATGCCCTCCACGACGTCGGCGTTGTCGACGAGGTGGCCATCAGCGCGGTGAATGGTCTTGCCGACCTGACCCAGGCGGATCTTTGCCCCCTGGGTGACGTTCGCGATGTCCTTCACTCGCAGCGGCGTCCCGGTCTGCGACTTGAGCCCGGTCTGCTCGATGTCCTGGACCCTGGTGACAAGCCCCACCGCGCGCACGTTGATTTGTTGAAGGCCTGCCTCGATGAAGCTCCCGCCCGCATTCACGTTGTTGTTCGCGAGCTGTTGCTCGACCTGTCCGATGGTGAGGCCATAGGCCACCAGCTTGTTCGGATCGACGCGCACCTGGTACTCACGGGTCGTGCCGCCGAGACTGACGACGTCGACGACGTTTGGGACGGACTTGAACTGCTTCTCGAGCGTCCAGTCTTGAAGCGCCTTCAGCTCCATCTCGTCGTATGCCGGGTTCGTGCTGCGCAGCGTGTACCAGTAAATCTGCCCGACGGGGCTCCAGTCGGTGCCCATCTGCGGCTGCAGGTTCTGCGGCAGGTTGACCTGGGAGAGCCGCTCCAGGACCTTCTGGCGGTTCCAATCGTTCTCGGACTCATCGTCGAAGATGAGCATCACGCTCGAGAGCCCGAACAGCGTTGTCGATCGGAGGTGCTCGAGGTGGGGAAGCCCATTCATGACGATCTCGATCGGGATCGTGACCTGCTGCTCCACCTCTTCGGCCGCACGGCCGGGCCATTGGGTGATGACCTGGACGTAATTGTTGGCGACGTCCGGGTAGGCTTCGATCGGCAATGCGTGGAACGAGATGACCCCCCAGATGAGCAGCAGGAGCCCGAGCGCCAGCACCAGGAACCGCTTATCGAGCGCAAAATCAACGAGGCCGCGGATCATCGCCACTCCTCATGAAGGCGCCTTCGATCGCGCACCGGACGAGCTGCGAGCGCCGGCGCACGCGCGCCTTGTGAAAGAGCTGCTGCACCGTTGCCTTGACCGCGCTCTCGGAGACGCCCTCCGCGGTCGCGATCTCCTTGTTGCTCAAGCCTTCACACACCTTTGCGAGCACCCGCTCCTGCCGTTGGGTCAAATGTTTCGACAGGCGCGGGCTCACCCGCTCGGACGTGACGCTCATCACGCCATGCAGGCGGCGGTTGATCCGCTTCGCCGTCGTTGACCACATGCGCGGATCGGTTTCGACCAGCGCCGCCATCTCGGTCTCGTTCAACTCAATTCCCTGCCCGCGCAGATCCGCAAGGCACGCTCTCGCCTGCGCCTTGAAGCGCTGCCGAAATTCCGCGTCTGTCAGCAGTTTGCCGATCACCAGCTGCACGCCCCGTTGCGACATGCTCGTACGTCCTTACTCGTGGTTTTCGTTTGCACACCCGTCGGTCCAGATCGCTGCCCGGCCGGCGTCACGATGTCGGACGATCGGCGGACAGTGCTGCACACGCGCGCCGGCGCACACGCCTGCGCCGTCCCGCCAGCATCTCTGGGCGCGTCAGCGCGCGACTACTTCGGCGGGGTCGTGAGAGGGGGGCCGCGGAGCGAGGGAAGCGACAGGAAGCTCAGGCCGACAGCGAGCGGAGCGGTCGGGGGGCGAACTCTGGCCGCCACGACGGCCGTCTCATGACGACGACCGGACGCAACGATTTGCGGTACGGTGGGGCCAACCGCCAGCAGCTCATCTCGCAGGGCGTTCGAGAACGCTGTCGCAGGGGACAGGTCCTGCGAGGGCGACGGCGGCTCCTCCATGAAGTGCCCGCGGCCGTCGTTGATCCAGACCACGACCCGATTCGAGGAGGTCGCCACCACCAGGTCGGCGTCCCCGTCGTGGTCGATGTCGTTGGCCGCGACGCTGACCGCGTCCGTGCTCAACGCGATCGCGTCACGCGACCCGGACAGCGTGACGACGACGCGCGAACCGTCGCGGCCGTCCTGAATGACCGCGACATCAGGGTGTCCGTCCGCGTCGAAGTCAGCTGCGGCGCGTTGGGGAAGAATCGGCGCTACATACGGGACGAACGCCCCGCCTCCTGCCCAAGGCGCTGCGGGCCCCCGCGCGCCGGCAAAAAGGAGGAGTATTCCGAGCGACAGATGCGCAAATCTTCGGGGCATCGATAACGGTCAGGCGTCCGATCCGAAGGCGGTTGCCGAAACGCCCCCGGAATTATCGCAAGTGAGCTGCGATCCGTTCCACGTATCTTTCGATAGCAGGTATGCCGCTGAAATCCAGCGGCGGCTTGTCGGGCGCAGGTCCAATGCTGTCGGCGATTCCGGTCGCCGTCTCTTCGGCATCACGCGTCGTCGAGGTGTGAAGCTCCAGCAGGCCGGCGCAGGCGTTCAGTCCATCTGCAACATCGATGTAGTGCTGGATCCGAGGCCGGTCGCCGATCTCGAACCAGAGCCGGTGATCGCTGTCGTCGTGCAGGATGTTGACGCGACCAAACGCGGCTCGAATCTGCGCCTTGTGCGCGGACCAGCTGGTAATCCGGATCATTCGCACAGAGATGTTGCTGCCGTCAGGCGCAGAGACCAGCGCTCCGTCAGCGTCCGAACGCCATGACCCCGGCACGGCAAACCGGCAGCCGTCGTGGAAGAGCAGCCGCCAGCCCGTCTTCAGCCTGACGCCCGGCGCCCGAGCGTCCGGCCGCGGCTCAGGTCTTTGTGCGTCCACGATACCGACGGTCGTCGCCGCGGCGACGAGGCTCGCGAGCAGAAAGCGCGCGACAGTGCTATGCGTCCGCGTGACCACGTGCCTCCTGGATGATGCTCAGGAATCGGCGGGCCAGCTCGCCAATCCAATGCCGGTCCCGCTGCAGGACGGCCTTCCTGGGGATCAGCTCCCTGCCCACGCCAATCGCGGCCGCCCCGGCCACGATGAACTCAGCGGCGGTCTGTTGATTCACGCCACCAGCCGCCACCAGCGGGATGTGAGGAAACGGTCCCTTCAGCGCCTGGATATAGCTCGGACCCCCGAGCGGGGCGCACGGAAAGATCTTGATGAAATCAGCGCCCACCCGCGCTGCTGTCGTCACTTCGGTGGGTGTCAGCGCGCCCGGCATGGCGAGAATACCGGCCGTCAGCGCAAATGCCACGATTTCGGGGTCGAGGCCCGGACTGGTCAAAAAGCGCGCCCCCGCGTCCGCGCAGCGGCGGGCCGTCTCGATGTCCAGAATCGTTCCTGCGCCGACGACAAGCTCCGGCATCGCGCCGGCGAGCTCGGCGACTACCACCAGCGCACCGGGCACGGTCATCGTGATTTCCACGATGGGAATGCCCGCCTCGGCCACGGTCTCGACCGCGAAGCGCGCGTCGTCCGCCGACGACGTCCGGACCGACGGAATGATGCCGATCTCGAGGATGTGGCGTCGAACCGTCTCCTTGGTCATCGGCGATCACTCCGCTTCGTCGAGATCCGCGTCCGGCTCGGGCAGCGCGTCGCCGTCCCCGGCCACCCAGACATAGAGACATGGCAGCAGGAAGATGCTCATCGCCAGGACCGCCATCAGGCCGCCAACGATCACGATGGCGAAGGGCCGCTGTGAATCCGATCCGATCCCGTGGGAGGTCGCGGCCGGCACCAACCCGAGGGACGCCACGAGCATGGTCATCAGGATGGGCCGGAAGCGCTGAACCGCGCCGTGCTGGGCGGCATCGAAGATCGAGTGGCCACGCGACCGCAGCTGGTTGATGTACTCCACCATGATGACGCCGGTCTGCACCGAGACGCCGAACAGGGCTAGAAAGCCGATGCCGGACGAGACGCTGAAGTTGGTGCGGGTCAGAAACAGCGCGACGATGCCGCCGATTGGCGCCATGGCGACGGTGACGAGAATCAGGCCGGCCCATTTCATGGACCCGAACATCGAATAGAGAATCATGAAGATGACGAGCAGCGTGAGCGGGATCACGATGCTCAATCGACGCTGCGCGCGCTGCTGGCTGGCATACTCCCCCGCCCAGTCGATCCGGTACCCGGGTGGCAGCTTCACCTGCCCGCTCACCTTCGCCATCGCCTCCTGGACGGCGCTGCCGAGATCGCGGCCGCGGACGCCGTACTTGATCGCCACGTACCGCTGGTTGCCCTCGCGGTAGACCTCGGACGCGCCGTCAATCGCATCAATCTTGCACAGCTGCGCGAGCGAGACGCGCGCGCCGGACGGCGCGACGAGCCGTGTCTGCTCGATTGCCTCCCGCGAATTCCGGTACTTGGGGAGGTAGCGCATGACCATGTCGTAGCGCTGCTCGCCTTGAAGCACCTGGGTCAGCGCGTTGCCGCCGATGGCGGTCTGGATGGCATCCTGGACGTCCGCCGTGTTGATCTGGTACCGCGCGGCGGCGTCGCGATCCACAGTGAAGTTCAGGTTCGGCTGACCGACGACACGAAACAGGCCGAGGTCCTGAATTCCGGGCACCGTGCGCATGACGTTGACAATGCGGTCACCCGTGTCCTCGAGCGCGCGCAGATCATCGCCGTACACCTTGATCGCGAGCTCTCCTTTTACGCCGCTCACGGCCTCTTCCATGTTGTCGGCGATTGGCTGAGAGAAATTCCAGATGGCGCCGGGAATCTTCTCGAGCTCCCGGTCGATGGCCGCAATGACCTCATCCTTGTTCTGATGGAAGACCGGCCGCCACTCGTCCTTCGGCTTCAGGTCGACGAAGAACTCCGTGTTAAAGAATCCGGTGGTGTCGGTGCCGTCATCGGGCCGGCCGACCTGGCTGGTCGCGACGGTGACCTCCGGGAAGGAGGCCAGGATCACGCGCACGCGATTCGCCATGCGGATGCCCTCAGTGGGTCCGGTGCTCGGCGCAAACGTGCCACGCACCCAGATCGCCCCCTCGTCCAGGTGCGGAAGGAATTCTGACCCAATCGATCGGCTCAGGAGGTAGGTCCCGGCGAGCGCGGTCACGGCGACCGTCACCGTCACCCACCGCCACTCGATGGCGAGGCTCAGCGCGCGCGCGTACGCCCGCGTCAGCGCGCTCATGATCGGGTTGTGCCATTCCCGGGTGCCGTTCGGATACACGAGGCTGGCCAGCACCGGGCTGACCAACATCGAAAAGAGGAGCGCGCCGAGCAGCGCGAAGGCGACCGTCCAGGCCATCGGCTTGAACAACCGGCCTTCGACCGCCTGCAAGGTAAAGATCGGCAGGTAGGCGATGATGATGATCGCGATGGAATAGAAGACCGGCCGCTGGACTTCGTGGGCGGCGGCGCTGATCCGATTGGCGACGGTCTCATTCTCCCGGTCGCGATGCGAGAGCATCCGCACGATGTTCTCGATCATCACGACCGCGCCCTCGACGATCATGCCGAAGTCGAGCGCGCCGAGCGAGAGGAGGTTCGCCGGGATGTGGCGCAGGTTCAGGCAGATCGACGCGAACAACAGCGAAAACGGAATCGTCAGCGTGACGATCAGCGCGCCCCGGACATTCCCCAGGAACACGAACAGGATCACCGACACGAGGATGATGCCCTCGGTGAGGTTGTGCATCACCGTGTGCGTCGTCACGTGCATGAGCTCGCTGCGATCCAGGTGGGGCACGATCTTGACCCCTGCCGGCAGCACATGCGCGTTGAGCTCCAGCACCTTGGCGTGGATGGCGTCGAGCGTCGAATCGGCGTCGGCGCCCTTGCGCAGCAGCACGATGCCGGCGACGACATCGTCATTGTCGACGATCTTCCCGTCGGCGCGGTGGATGGCCTTGCCGAACTGACCGAGGCGGATCTTGGCGCCCTCCTGAACCGTCGCGACGTCTTTCACGCGCACCGCCGTGCCGTTCTTGCTGGCGATGACGGTTCTCTCGATATCGGCGACGGTTCTCACCTGGCCGACGGCGCGCACGTTGATCTGCTGGAGTCCGGCTTCGATGAAGCTGCCGCCTCCGTTGACGTTGTTGTTCGAGAGCTGCTGCTCGATCTGGCCCAGGCTGACGCCGTAGGCGATCAGCCTGTTCGGATCGACGCGTACCTGATACTCGCGCGTCGGGCCGCCGAAGCTCGCAACGCCGACGACGTCGGGCACCGACTTGAACTGCTTCTCGATGGTCCAGTCTTCGATGGACTTCAGGTCCATCACGTCGTACGCCGGGTTCGTGCTGTGCAGCGTGAAGAAGTAGATCTGTCCGACCGGGCTCCAGTCCGCGCCCATCTGCGGCTGCACGCCGGTCGGGAGCGAGACCTGGGACAGCCGCTCCAGCACCTTGACGCGGTTCCAGTCGTTCTCCGACTCGTCGTCGAAGATGAGCATGACGCTCGAAAGGCCAAACAGCGACGTGGACCGCAGGTGCTCCAGATGCGGGATCCCGTTCATCGCGATCTCGAGCGGGATCGTGACCTGCTGTTCGACCTGCTCCGCCGAGATGCCCGGCCACTGCGTGATCACCTGCACGTAGTTGTTCGCGACGTCGGGATATGCCTCCACCGGCAGGCTGCGAAACGAGATCACGCCCCAGATGAAGAGCAGCACCGCAATCGCGAGGACCAGCAGCCGATTGCGTAGAGAAAAATCGACTAGCGCGCGAAGCATTGTCCTGCTCTCTGCACGATCACTGTTCGACCGTGTTCTGGAACACCAGCGCGTTCGAGACGACGCGCTCTCCCGGCTTGAGACCGGATACGATCTCCTGCATGTTGCCGGGAAGCATCTGGCCGGCGACGACGGCCCGGCGCTCGAAGCGACCATCGCCGACCGGGATGTACGCCCATTCGCGATCGTGCAGGTGCAGGATCGCGGTCGCGGGCACGACGGCGCGCGTCTCGGTGGTCTGGCCGCGGAAGGTCGCGGTGGCAAACATGCCGATCCGCATGAGGCCGGGATTGGCGACCTCGATGCGCACTTTGGCGGTGCGGATCGTCGGGTCGAGAATCGATCCGATGTTGCTGATGCGCCCCGTCATCGCGCGGTCAGGATACGCGTTGAGGTGGATCTCCGCCGTGTCACCGATGCGGACCGTCGGCAGGTCGTTCTCATAGACGTCGCACACGATCCAGACGCGCGACAAGTCCGAGATCGTGAAGAGGTTGGGCGCGTTGTCCAGCGACTTCACGCCGGCGGCGTTGGTGACGTTCTGCTCGGTAATCACGCCTGACTCGGGCGCGACGATGTCGACGATGGCGGTAGGCGCCCGGTTGGCATCCATTCCCAGGACGTGGAGCCGCTCGGTCGCATTCTCCACGTCAACGCGCGCTTTGTCGGCCGCGTCCTGCGCGACCTCGGCGTCCTTCTTCGCGATGGCGCCGCGCTCGAACAGGGCGTTTGCGCGGTCCAGTTGACTCCTGGCCAGCGCCTGGTCGGCCAGGGCCTTCCGGTAGTCCGAAAACGCCGAGGAGATATCCGCGCTCTGCACGCGCAGCAGCACCTGACCCTTCTTGACGACGTCGCCGAGGCGCGCGCGAAGGTCAATCACCCGGCCCGATGTCAGCGAGACGACCGGTATGGCTCGAGACACATCCGGACTGACGACGCCCGTGACGCTCAGCTCCGGTCTGGCGTCTCGGCTCGTCGCCGTCGCCAGCGGAAATTGGTCCGGATGGTCGACGCGGATGACGCCGCCTTCGCCGTCGCGCTCGACGGCGGCCGGGGGTGGCGCTCCCGCCGCGGCGTCGGTATTTCCGCGCGCTGTACAACCCGCGCCGAGGAACGCCCCGGACGTGAGGATGAGTCCGGCGGCGGTCAGCATCAATCTGCCCACTGCTTCTTTCAAGGGATGACCTCTTGTCCAACGGCCATGTTGAGTTGATTCACGGCATTGAGGAACGCCGCGATGAGGTTCACGTAACTGACCTGCACGGCTCTGTACTCCTGCTGCGCCTGGAGGAAGTCCAGGAGCGACGCCCCGCCCGCCTGATAGGAGAACGTCACCGTCTCGCGTACGCGCGTGGCTTGATCGAGGTACCGGTCTTTGTACGGCTGCAGGAGCGCGACCGTGCTCACCACGGTTGCGTACGCGGTATCGACGTCGCTGAACACCTGCAATCGCGCCGCATCCACGAGCTTCTCGTTACGACGAATGTCGAGCTCCGTCCGGGCCTTCTCGCCTTGATTCCGATCGAAGAAGCGCAGGGGCACGGTGACGCCGAAGCCGACGTACTCGCGGAGCGGCGGGTTGTAGCTGAGCCAGACCTGCGAGAGCGCCGGGAAACCAGCGTCGACATTGAACGTCGGGTCGGCGGTTCCGTTCGCCATCGCGAGCTGGTGGTCGATTTTGGACTTCTCAATCGCCGCGAGGGCGGCCTTGAGATCGGGGCGGGTATCGAGGGCGATGCGCCGGACCTCGTCGAGCGCCTGGGGCCGCGCCGTGAAGTCGTACGGGCCTGTCACATCGAACTGATCGACCGGCGTCTGATCGTTGAGAAGCCTGAGCAGCTGGATCTTCGCGAGGCGCAGGTTCACCAGCGCGGTCTGCACGTCGGATTCGTATTGAACGCGCTGGAGCTCGAGCCGATCCAGATCGATCTGCGCGATATCACCTGCCTGCAGGCGCGCGCGGCTCAGCGCGAGCGCCTGGTCGTACTCGGTCAGGTTGTCCTGTGCCAACGTGAGGAAGGCTTTTGCCTGGAGCACCTGGACGAACGCGGTCCGGAGCGTAAAGATGAGCGTGCGCTCGAGATCGGCGTGGCTGGACACCGCGACTGCGGTGGCGCCCTGCGCGCTGTCCCGCCGCAGCTCCCGTTTGTGCTGCCGCTCGTGCAGGTAGTTGGCCGCGACGGTCGTGTTCGCGGCGTCGAACAGACCTCCACCTTCTCCGTTGGTTGGATCGGTGTGGCCGATTTGATCGACCGTGACCGTCAGCTGCGGATTGGGCCGCAGAAAGGCCGTGATCTCGGTGGCCCGCAACTCGTCTATCCCAATCTGGTCCGCCTGCAGGGTCGGATTCGTTGCCTGGAACTTCGCGCGGACGTCGGACCATGTCAGGACCGTCTGCGCGGCGGCATTGGCCGCGACGCAGCCCACCAGTACACATCCGACGCACCCACGCCACACGAGGCGCATGTCATCTCCTCTGATTGATTCACTTCAGCGGCCGCGATGCGAACCGCGACCAGCTGAGATTCCGACAGGTGGTGCGCTAGGTGAGGGGCGGGCCGCGCGGTGATCGAGGAAGGAGCGAGGTGTGTGCAGCGGCGTGGACATCGCCGAACACCAGCGCTGTCGAGCACGCTCGCGGATCGACGGTCTCGACGCCTGCCACAGGCAGGCCTGACGTGGACGGGCCGAGGCACTCGTCGCCGATCGCGTTCGCATCGGCGGCCGCCGCGCCTCGGACCGCCGCGCGCCCGCGGAACGGATCCGCCAGCCCGGCCAACGGGTCTGCGGCACGTCGATCAGCACGTTCAGAATCGTGGGGAGCGCTCTCGGAGGGCTGCGGCAGCTGGATGGCGCGAGGGCCGGCGCGCTGTGCGAAGACGGGGCGGCCGTCGCGGAAGAGGACGAGCAGGTCGGCGCTGCCGTCGTAGTCGAGGTCGACGACTGACTTGATCTGCTCGTGTGTGGCTTCGTCGAACTCCTCAATCAGATCGACCCGATCGTCGAAGTTCCGATCCGATTCGCGGCGGACGAGCCCGCCGCGGCCGTAGTATTCCTGGATGTCCGAGCGGCCGTCGAAATTCGTGTCGATGGCGACTTCGGCGAGCTGCCCGCCAAGGTCATACTGACGCCAGACGTCCGGTCGACCGTCGGCGTTGCGGTCTTCGGTACGAACGCGTCGATCGGTCGACCCCCCCAGCGTGACGATCGCAACCGTTGCACAGGCCACGGTGCAGAGCAGAGCGACACAGCGGGCCGACAACGCCTTCATCAGGATTCTTCACGATAACAGGCTGCTCCAAAAGGCGCAACGTCAGGGCGGATTCTGGCTGCACACATGTAAAGACGGGGTGACTGGGGGAGGGGAGGTGCTATGGGAACGATGAGAGTGCTATGGAACGCTGCGGTGCTGTGGGAACGGTGAGGGTGCTGCAGAAAATTGAAAAGGGGGCGACGGCCGCCCCCTTTTTTCCACGGGATGAGGTCGGCTTACCGTTTCTTGCCGGCCTTCTTCTTCCCGCCCTTGGCTTTCTTCGCCATTGTCTCTTATCCCCCCCTTCAGTGTGGGATTCGCTTCAGAGGACGCTCACGGGATTGCCGGGTGGCTGCCGCCTGGCACGCGCATCCGGGGCCGACGCCCTCAGGCTGAGGTTCGAGGCATCTTCACGCTTCACAACTCTCAACTCACAAGTTGTGGGCTGATGTCGACTCCCTCATACCAGATGTAGATTATGGACGAGAAAACAACACTGTCAAGCACAAACGTGCGCGTGTTGTCAAAATTGTCACTGCCGGTGCGTCTGACGCAGGAGCGCTTCGGCGCGCGCGCGCGCGCCGACCGGCGCGACGGGCTTCGCGTCGATGACGATCTGCAGCTGTGCGTGCGCGGCGTCGAGGTTGCCCATCGTAATGAGCGCCGCAGCGAGCCCGAGACGCGCGCGAGTCTCGGCGATCGATGGCATGTACACGCGCCGTTCGCGCGCGCGATCGAGCAGCGCGCGCCAGGCGTCCGCGCTTCCCTGCGCGTCGTGCATGTACACGTCGCGCGCTTCCGCGATGCGCTGAAGGAACAGCGGGTTCGTCGGATAGCGCCGGTCGAGCGACTCGAGGAGCGCGATCGCGTCGGCCGGCCGGTTCTCGTACCAGAGGTACACCAGGTGCAGCTGGTAGTCTGCCTCTCCTTTCAGAAGCTCGCCCTGCTCGCGTGCGGTCGTCATTTCCCTCAGGCCCCGCTGGCGATCGCCGCCGGGCAGCAGTAGAAACCATCGCAGGACCTTGGCGTACGCGGGCGCGACATCCGCGTAGTAGTGGTAGAGGCCGATGCCGAAGTACGCGTCGCCGAGTGTGGGGTCGAGCGCGAGCGCCCGCTCGAGCGCAGCGCGGATCCGGTTGCCATCCCGGGCCGCGGCGAGACGGTCACCGCGCAGGATCCGCCATTGGACGAGCGGCGCGTACGCGCCCGCCAGGTAGAACCAGGCTTCCGCGCGCTGAGGCTCGCGCGCGGTCCAGGCGTTGTTGCCGGCGACTGCCGCAGCGGCGGCGTCGCTGAACCGCTTGTCGAGCAGACGGCTCTCCGGGTAGATGTTGATCCGCCACCACAGTTCGACGACCTCGAGCGCTGCGCAGGCACCGGCGGGTGCCGGCGGGCAGGCCGCGCGCAGGCGCGACTCCGCCTCGTCGAACTCGGCGCTCAAGATGGCGTCGTAGACGGCGGCGAGCCGTGGCGCTTCCGTCAGCGCGGCCACGGCGGGTTGCGCCAGCAGCGTCAGCGCGAGAAGGACCAGCGGAGTCACATGCTCGTGCGGAGTTGTTGTTTCTCGGCGTGGCGCTCGACGGCCAGCGCAATGAGCCGGTCGATGAGCGCGGGGTAGGGCAGGCCGCTCGCCTCCCACATCTTGGCGTACATGCTGATCGTCGTGAAGCCGGGAATCGTATTCACCTCGTTGAGGTACAACATCCCGCTGTCGCGGGCGAGGAGGAAGTCCACTCGAGCCATCCCGGCGCCGTCGATCGCCTTGAAGGCCGCGACGGCGAGCCGGCGGATCTCGCCGGCCTGCGCATCGCTGATCGCGGCCGGGACGATCGACTGCGAGCCCTCGTCGAGGTATTTCGCCTCGTAGTCGTAGAACTCGCGCGACGGAATGATCTCACCGGGGATGGAGGCCTCGGGATCGTCGTTGCCGAGGACGGCGCACTCGATCTCGCGGGCGTCCGGGACTGCGGCTTCGATCACGATCTTGCGGTCGAACTCCGCGGCCAGCTTGATGGCGGCCCTGAGCTCGGTCGCGTGCTTGGCCTTGGAAATTCCGACGCTCGATCCGAGGTTGGCCGGCTTGACGAACACCGGAAAGCCGAGCCTCGAAACGACTGCGGCCAGCGTCCCGCGCTCGTCGCGCTGCCAATCGCGCTTCAGCACGACATCGTAGTCACAAATCGGCAGGTGCCGGGCGGCGAAGACGAGCTTCATCACGGCCTTGTCCATCCCGACCGCCGAGGCGAGCACGCCGGCGCCGACGTACGGGACGTTCGCAAGCTCGAGGAGACCCTGCACCGTGCCGTCCTCGCCATACGGTCCGTGGAGAACGGGGAACACGACGTCGAGCCCGAGTCCCGATACGACGACGGTTGAGCGCTGGCGATCGATGGTGAGCAGCGTGTCGCCACCCGGGTGGGCGACGAGGTGTGCTTCAGGATTCTGTCCGGGCGGCAGCTGCGCGCGACTGTTGATGACGTCGGCCGCGCTCATGATGGTCGGCGCGCGGCCCGGCAATGCCCACCGGCCGTCCTTCTCGATGAGGATCGGCACTGCCTCGTAGCGCCCGGGATCGAGGTTCTGAAAGACCGCCGCCGCCGATGCCAGTGACACCTCGTGCTCACCGGATCGGCCGCCGTAGATGACGCCGACGCGCAGCTTCTTCATGACGTCGCGGTTAAACTTAGCACGTGTCCTTCGGGTTCCGCGTGACGCACACCGACGGTCTCGCCCGCCGCGGCGTGCTGACGACCGCGCACGGTTTGGTGGACACGCCGGCGTTCATGCCGGTCGGCACTCAAGGGGCGGTCAAAGCGATCACGCACCGCGATCTCGAATCGATCGGCACCGAGATCCTGTTGAGCAACACCTATCACCTCTATCTTCGGCCGGGAGACGACCTCATCGCGCGCCGCGGCGGCCTGCACCGGTTCATCGGCTGGACCGGACCGATTCTCACTGACAGCGGCGGCTACCAGGTCTTCAGCCTGGCGGCGCAGCGCCGCGTGGACGAAGCGGGCGCGCATTTCCGATCGCACCTGGATGGATCAGCGCACCTTCTGACGCCGGAAAAGGCGACCGATATCCAGGCACAGCTGGGGTCGGACATCGCCATGGTGCTGGACGAATGCCTGGCGCATCCCGCGGACACCGCCACCGCGCGCGAGTCGATGGAGCGTACGCTGCGGTGGGCGAAGCGTGGACGCGATCGCTTCGTCGCTCTGCGCGACCGGACCAACCGAGAGGCATCCCCGCCGGTGGACGGGGTCATCGTGACGAATCCTGGCCAGGCGCAGTTCGGCATCGTCCAGGGGAGCGTGTTCGAGGATCTGCGGGTGGAGAGCGCGCAGCGGACCGTCGAGATCGGCTTCGAGTCGTACGCCATCGGGGGCCTCAGCGTCGGGGAGCCGTCCGACGTGATGTATGCGATGGTCGAGGGGACGACCCCGTGGCTGCCCGGCGATCGCGTGCGCTATCTGATGGGCACGGGGACGCCTGAAGACCTGGTTGAATCCGTGGCCAGGGGGATCGACCTGTTCGACTGCGTCCTGCCGACCAGGAACGCTCGAAACGGGCAATTATTTACCCGCGAGGGGCGCATCAATATCAAGAACGCGCGGTACGCCGAAGACGACCGGCCACCGGATCCGGCGTGCGGCTGCTATACCTGCCGGACGGTGTCCCGTGCCTATCTACGACATCTCTTCCTCGCGGGCGAGATCAACGCCGCGACCCTTAACACGTTGCATAATCTATACTTTTACCTTGACACACTGCGAGCCATCAGAGAGGCTATAGTGTTTGGGCGGTTCGAGAGTTTCAGGGCTGGATATGTTCGACGGCGCGAGTAGTCCCCTCTTACAAATTGTTCCGTTCGTCCTCATCCTGGGGATCTTCTATTTCATCATTCTGCTGCCGACGAAGCGGAAGCAGCAGAAGGTGCAGGAGTTCCTGGATAATCTGAAGGTGAACGATCGGATCGTGACGACGAGCGGGATCTACGGGCAGATCACGCGACTCGGCGAGCAGAGCGTGCAGGTGCAGATCGCCGACAAGGTCCGCGTCGAGGTTGCGCGCGCGTCGATCGGGGGCTACCAGGGGCAGCCGCCGGTCGTCGAGCCGGCGCCACAATAGATGTCGGCTCATGGGGCAATGCTGAGAAGCCAACTGAGAAGCCAGGGGCTGCAGGGATTCTGACATGTCATCCAATGTGCGCTGGAAGGTCATCACCATCATCGCCGTCTTCTTCATCTTCGCGTCGGTCGGCGTGTATCCGACGCTGGCCGGCCGCTACCATCTGCCCGCGCCCAGCCTCCTGATGGACAAGCAGGTCAAGCTGGGGTTGGACCTGAAGGGCGGCGTGCACCTCGTGCTCCGCGTGCAGACCGACGATGCGCTGCGCGCCGAGGCGCAGAACGACATGGAGCGGCTGCGCGAGGAGCTGCAGACCCGGAAGATCGCGTCGACCAGCCTGACGCTCGTCGGCGCGACGCAGTTCCGCGTGGACGGCGTGCCGACCGATCAGGATGCGGCGTTCCGTCAGGCTGCCCAGGAAGTACAGGCCAACTTCGACCGTGGCTCGGGCGTCAACGGCTCGTACACGTTCACGATGAAGCCCAACGTGCAGAACAACCTGCGCGACGAGGCGGTCGTGCAGGCGCGGCAGACGATCGAGCGTCGCGTGAACGAGCTCGGCGTCACCGAGCCGAGCATCGCGCAGCAGGGGAACAACGGCGATCAGATTCTCGTGCAGCTGCCCGGCGTGAGCGACGTCGAGCGGGCGAAGGGCATCATCCAGTCGACGGGGCGGCTCGATCTCAAGATCGTCGAGCAGGGACCGTCCCCCACGCGCGAATCGCTCCTGGTCAACGGCGAGGTCCCGCAGGGCATGGAGCTGGTGCCGGGCTCGAGCGGCGCGCCCGGAGATTCGGGCACAGTCTGGTACGTGTTGCGGGCGGCAGCCGCTGTGACGGGGCGGGACCTGCGCAGCGCCAGCCCGACGCTCGACGAGAACAACCAGCCCGCGGTCCGCTTCACGCTCAACAACGAAGGCGGGCGCAAGTTCGGCAAGGTCACGGGCGAGAACATCGGGCGGCAGCTCGCGATCGTCCTCGACGGCCGGGTCCATTCCGCGCCGCGCATCGACGGCCGCATCTCGACCGAGGGGCGGATTTCGGGCAGCTTCACGCAGCAGGAAGCGCAGGACCTGGCGCTGGTGCTGCGGTCGGGATCGCTGCCCGCGACGCTGACCTACCTGCAGGAGCGCACGGTTGGTCCGACGCTTGGCGCCGACTCGATCCGCTCGGGCGTCATCGCATCGGCGATCGGGCTGTTCCTGATCGTGCTGTTCATGCTCGTGTACTACCGGCTCTCGGGCATCAACGCGGTCGTCGCGCTGCTCTTCAACCTGGTCATTCTGCTCGGGCTGATGGCGTACATCGGCGCGGTGATGACGCTGCCGGGGATCGCGGGATTCGTCCTCACCATGGGCATCGGCGTCGACTCGAACGTCCTCATCTTCGAGCGCATCAAAGAGGAGCTCGAGGCGCAGCGCGGCGTGCGCGCGTCGATCAACGCCGGTTTCGGCCGCGTGTTCTGGACGCTGTTCGACACGCACATCGCGGCGCTCATTTCGGTCGCGTTCCTGTTCCAGTTCGGCACCGGGCCGATCCGCGGATTCGCCGTGACGCTCTTCTTCGGGTTGGTGTCGAACCTGTTCACGTCGATCTTTGTCTCCAAGACGTTGTTCGAGCTGGTGCTGGGCGGGCGCCAGCAGCTGCAAGCGGCGACGTTGAGCATCTGAGGCGGCGCCGCTCCGGCGGCCCTTACAAGCATGCACATCTTCAAGCACACCAACTTCGATTTTCTCAAGTGGCGCATCCACGCCATCGCGGTGTCGTGGGCCATCATCATGGCCGGCGCGTTCGTCCTGTTCACGCGGGGCATTCCGCTGGGCATCGAGTTCGCCGGCGGGACCGAGATCATCGAGCAGTTCGACAACCCGACGTCGATCGATCAGGTCCGCGGGCCGGTCGTCAAGGCGTTCGGTCAAGACGCGATCGTCCAGAGCTTCGGCGATCCCACGCAGCGCGAATTCCTGATTCGTGTGCCGAACGTCGGCGCGGAGTCGGGCACGGCGCTGACCTCGGTCGCGGACCAGGTAGAGGGCGCGCTCCGGCAGAGCAACGTCGGCGGCTTCAAGCGTCTCGGGACGGAGATCGTGGGACCGGCGGTGGGGCAGGAACTGCGCAGCCGGGCGCTGCTCGCGACGGTGTTCTCCCTGCTCGGCCTGCTCCTGTACCTCGCGTTCCGGTTCCAGTTCAGCTTCGGCGTCGGCGCGGTCATCGCGACCATCCACGATCTGTTGATCACGCTCGCGTTTCTGGCGTTCTTCCGCTACGACATGACGCTGAACGTCATCGCCGCGATTCTGACGATTACCGGCTTCTCGACCAACGATACGATCGTCATCTTCGACCGGATCCGCGAGAACCTGCGGTCCATGCGGCGTGACTCGCTGCTGCACGTCATCAACGTGTCGATCAACCAGACGCTGGGCCGGACGGTCATCACGTCGGGCACGGCGCTGCTGACCGCGCTCGCGCTCTTCTTCTTCGGTGGTGAAGTCCTGCACGGTTTCGCGTTCACGATGATCGTGGGCATCATCACCGGGACCTACTCGAGCGTCTTCATCGCGGCGGCCATCATCAGCTTCTGGCGCGGGAGCGCGCCGACGCGGGCGGCGGCGCACGCTCCGGCGACCACGCTGGCCAGCGCGCAGCAGCCGCAGCGCAAGACCAAGCCTCAGAAGAAGGCCGCCAGAGCTTCCTAACGGAACGTAGAAGTTAGAACTTAGAAGTTAGAAGTTGTGAGTTATGAATCGTGAGTCATGAGTTAGAAGTTGAGAGGTAAAAGACTGATCTCCGGGCTCCCGACGGCCGTGTCCCGCTTGTCCTCGTTACTCACAGCTTCGACTTTTAACTTTTAACTTCTCAGTTCTCAGTTGACTACCTTAGCCAAAGCCGCGCTCCTCGGCGTCATACAGGGGCTGACCGAGTTTCTCCCCGTGTCGTCGACCGCGCACCTCCTGATCAGCGAGCGCCTGCTCGGCTTCGAGGACCCTGGTGGCGTGTTCACCACCATGATCCAGCTGGGGTCAATTCTCGCGGTGATGTGGCTGTACCGCGAGAAGATCGTGGCGGTCGTCACAGGGCTGCCGTCGCAGGCGCAGGCGCGGCGGTTCGCATTCATGATTCTGCTCGCGACGCTGCCGATGATTGTGGCCGGTGGGCTGCTCTCGAAGTTCGTCAAGGACGTTCTGTACGGGAATTTCGCAGTCATCGCGGCCGCGTTCATCATCGGGGGCATCATCATGCTGGTCGTCGAGCGCTTCCGCCCGCGGCCGGACGTCGAGAACGTCGACGACATTCCCGTCGGCCGGGCGCTCGCGATCGGCATGGGGCAGGTGCTGGCGCTGATTCCGGGCGTGTCGCGATCGGGCGGGACCATCTACGCGGCGTTGCTGTTGAGGGTCGACCGCGGCGCGGCGGCTGAATTCTCCTTTTTCCTCGCGATGCCGACGATGGCGGCGGCCTTTGCGCACGATGCGTTCGAGGCGCGGCACCAGCTCGGGTCGGCGCGCGGTCTGGAGATTGCGGTGGGCTTCGTGATGGCCTTCGCGGCCTCGTTCGCCGTGGTCAAGCCGTTTCTCCACTACGTGCGGCGATCGGGCTTCGGTCCGTTCGCGTGGTATCGCATCGTGCTGGGGGCGGCGATGCTCGCGGCGATGGCCAGCGGGTGGAGGTAGGCCGCCGTGCAGTGGCTCCGGCGCAACTTCATCGCCGGCTTCTTCGTCATGGTGCCGCTGTTCATCAGCGTCGCCGCGTTCATCTGGCTCTTCAACCTCGTTGACGGCGCGACCACGCCGCTCTACGACCGGCTGCTCGGCCGGCGGATACCCGGCCTCGGCATTGCAACGACGGCGGTGGCGGTCGTGCTCGTGGGCGCGTTCGCCAGAAATGTGATCGGCAGCCGGGTGCTGCAGCGGACGGAAGCGTGGCTGCTGCGGGTGCCGGTCTTCAACAAGATCTATTCGCCGGTGAAGCAGCTGGTTGCGGCGTTCAACCCTGACAGCGAATCGGGCTTCAAGCGCGTAGTCATGATCGAAGACCCGCGGCGCGGCTACACGCTGGGGTTCCTGACGCGCGAGTTCACCGCGGATCGCGGCCGTGGACCGGAGCCGCTGCTGGCGGTGTTCGTGCCGACTAATAACCTCTACTTGGGCGACATCGTCATCTGCGAGCGTGACCGGGCGGTGTTCCCCGACATTTCCGTCGAGGACGGCATCCGCATTTTCCTCACCGGCGGCATGGCATTGCCGCCCAAGGTACGTCTATAATCCCAGCTTTTGCGAGGTGTGATGGTTGTGACCGTTCAGAGATTTCTCGGGCGGCTTGGCGTCGCCGTGTTCGTCACCGTCCTGATCGGGGCCGCCGTGATCGCGCTCTGCCAGCCCGTGGCGGCGGCGCAGCCGGACCCGGCGGCGTCGCAGAGCGCGTCCCGAGAAGTGGCCGGGGGCGAAGCCAACCTGGTGCTGCCGGACCTGGCGACGGTCGACTTTCACGGCGTCAACGGCCGGACGTTGCTGATGGCCGGCCTCGTCGTCTGCGCGCTCGGCCTCCTGTTCGGCCTGCTGACGTTCACGGAGCTCCGCAAGCTTCAGGTGCACCCGTCGATGCGCGAAGTCTCGGAGCTGATCTACGAGACGTGCAAGACCTATCTGATCACGCAGGGCAAGTTCATCCTGATCCTCGAAATCTTCATCGGGGTCATCATGATCTTCTACTTCGGGGTGCTGGAGCACAACGACGCGCTGCGGGTCGCCATCATCCTGATCTTCAGCCTGATCGGGATCGCCGGCAGCTACGGCGTGGCGTGGTTCGGCATTCGCGTGAACACGTTCGCGAACTCGCGGGCGGCGTTCGCCAGCCTGCGCGGGAAGCCGTTCCCGATCTACGCGATTCCGCTGCGCGCCGGCATGAGCATCGGGATGCTGCTCATCAGCGTCGAGCTGTTCCTGATGCTGTGCATCCTGTTGTTCATCCCCGGGACGCTTGCGGGGCCGTGCTTCATCGGCTTTGCCATCGGCGAGTCGCTCGGCGCGGCCGCGCTGCGGATCGCCGGGGGCATCTTCACGAAGATCGCCGACATCGGGTCCGATCTCATGAAGATCGTCTTCAACATCAAGGAAGACGATGCGCGGAACCCGGGCGTGATTGCGGACTGCACGGGCGACAACGCGGGCGACTCGGTCGGTCCCAGCGCGGACGGCTTCGAGACGTACGGCGTCACCGGTGTCGCGCTCATTTCCTTCATCCTGCTCGCCGTCACCGACGCGCGCATCCAGGTCGAGCTGCTCGTGTGGATCTTCGTGATGCGCGTCATGATGATCGTCTCGAGCGCGTTGTCGTATTTCGTGAACGAGGCAATCGCGAAGGGACGGTACGGCACCGTCGACAAAATGAACTTTGAGGCGCCGCTCACATCGCTCGTGTGGCTGACCTCGATCGTGTCGGTTGTCTTGACGTATGTCGTCTCCTACCTTCTGATCGCGGAGCTTGGAGACGGCACGCTCTGGTGGAAGCTGTCGACCGTCATCACGTGCGGCACGCTTGCCGGGGCGATCATCCCCGAGCTCGTCAAGGTATTCACGTCCACCGAGTCGGCCCACGTTCGCGAAGTCGTGACCTCTTCGCGGGAGGGCGGTGCATCGCTGAACATCCTCTCGGGGTTCGTCGCGGGCAACTTCAGCGCCTACTGGCTCGGGCTGAGCATCGTCACGCTGATGGGGATCGCGTACTACGTCAGCCTGTTCGGGCTCGGCGCGCTGATGCAGGCGCCGGCCGTCTTCGCGTTCGGCCTGGTCGCGTTCGGGTTCCTCGGCATGGGGCCGGTCACGATCGCCGTGGACTCGTACGGCCCGGTGACCGACAACGCGCAGTCGGTCTTCGAGCTGTCGATGATCGAGGCCATCCCTGGCATCAAAGAACAGCTGAAGCGCGAGTACGGCTTCGACGTGCGCTTCGAACACGCAAAGGACCTGCTGGAAGAGAACGACGGGGCGGGCAACACCTTCAAGGCCACGGCGAAGCCGGTGCTCATCGGCACGGCGGTCGTCGGGGCGACGACGATGATCTTCTCGATCATTTTCGTGCTGACGCTCGGGTTGACGCGGAACCTCGAGAAGCTCTCGCTCCTGCACCCGCCCTTTTTCCTGGGCCTGGTGAGCGGCGGGGCGGTGATCTACTGGTTCACGGGCGCCTCGGCGCAGGCGGTCACGACGGGGGCGTACCGGGCGGTGGAGTTCATCAAGGCGAACATCAAGCTCGACGGCGTCGAGAAGGCGTCGGTCGAGGACAGCAAGAAGGTCGTGGAGATCTGCACCAGGTACGCGCAGCGGGGGATGTTCAACATCTTCCTCACGGTCTTTTTCTCGACGCTGGCGTTTGCTTTCCTCGAGCCCTACTTCTTCATCGGCTACCTCATCTCGATCGCGCTCTTCGGCCTCTACCAGGCGATTTTCATGGCCAATGCCGGCGGGGCGTGGGACAACGCCAAAAAGATCGTCGAGGTCGAACTTAAGGCGAAAGGCACTCCGCTGCATGCGGCAACGGTGGTGGGCGACACCGTAGGGGACCCATTCAAGGACACCTCATCGGTCGCCATGAACCCGATCATCAAGTTCACGACGCTGTTCGGGCTCCTCGCGGTGTCGCTGGCTGTGCGGCTGACGGCTGACCAGGGGCCGTTGCTCAGCCACGGACTGGCCGCGGTCTTCTTCGTTCTCTCGATGGTCTTCGTCTTGCGGTCGTTCTATGGGATGCGCATCGGGTCCGGCGCGTAGGGGGCGTGTACGACTTTTTACAAACTTCGGGGCCGAAGCACGAGAAACTTCTGGCCGATCGGAGATTTTCGGTGTCTAAGTTGATGAGTCTCGTTGACTCTCAGTTTTTCGACTGACTATAATCGGCGCCCTTGCCCTTGCGGGCTCGCCGCTCTCTTGTAAGACCCGGTCGTCGCCCATCGGGGGCTTTGCTCGCCGTTCTGCTTGTGGTTCGTAGTTGCAGTAGAGGAGGAGGAGTCATCCGTGCCACGTGACATGTTCGGCGACGTCGTCGAGCCGTCAATCAAGGTGGGCAGCAAGAAGTGGTACACGGTTCCCGTGTCCATCCTGCTGCACACGGTGTTGCTCGCGGCCATCGTCATCATTCCGCTCATGGCGGCCGACGTGCTCCCTACGCCGCCCTCGATGATGGCGTTCGTTGCGGCGCCCCCGCCGCCGCCCCCTCCGCCTCCGCCGCCCCCGCCGCCTGCTGCGGCCGTGGCGCCGAAGCCGCCGCCGGACGTGAACCCCGCGGCGGCCCCCGTCGAGGCTCCGCGCGAGATCAAGCCTGAGACGGGCATCGAGAGCGCTGTGAAAGGCCCCATCGGCGGCGTCGAAGGCGGCGTGGTCGGTGGCGTGACCGGCGGGATCGTCGGCGGTCTGGCCGACGCACCGCCACCACCACCGCCACCTCCTCCGCCCGCCGCGCCGGTTCGCGTGGGCGGCGCCATCAAGACCCCGACCAAGGTGCGCGACGTCAAGCCGGTGTATCCGGCGATCGCGCAGTCGGCGCGCGTCCAGGGCGTCGTCATCATCGAAGCGACGATCGGCCCGACGGGCGCGGTGCAGGACGCCAAAGTGCTCCGGTCGATCCCGCTGCTGGACGCGGCCGCGCTCGACGCGGTTCGACAGTGGCAGTTCACGCCGACGACGCTGAACGGCGTGCCGGTGCCGGTCATCATGACGGTGACGGTCAACTTCACGCTGCAGTAGCCGGTGGCGCCAATAACCAGATAACGAGATAACCCGATAACCAGATTCGAGCTTTTTTCAGTAAGCCAGGAGGATGAGCCGTGGATATGATGGCGATGTATCAGTCGATGGGCTATGTGGCCAAGGCAGTGGCCGTTGTGCTGCTCATCATGTCGATGTGGTCGCTCGGCGTGGGCATCGAGCGGTTTTTCACGTATCAACAGGCGCGTAACCAGTCGAAGGTCTATGCTCCGCAGGTGGCCAAGCACCTCAAGGAAGGCCGCCTGAAGGACGCGATTGCGCTGTCCACGTCAAAGAACTACCGGTACAGCCATCTCGCGAAGGTGGTGTTGGCGGGGCTGCAGGAATACCAGTTCCAGCAGGAAAGCGGCGGCAACATGAACCGCGAGGACCTGATGGACACCGTGCGCCGCTCCATTCAGCGCGCATCGGCCCTGACGGCATCCGACCTCAAGAAGGGCGTCGCGGCTCTCGCGACCATCGGATCGACGGCCCCGTTCGTCGGGCTGCTCGGCACGGTCGTCGGCGTCATCAACGCATTCCAGGGCATCGGCGCGAGCGGCTCGGCCGGCATCGGCGCCGTCTCGGTTGGTATCTCGGAGGCGCTCGTGGAGACCGCGCTCGGGCTGGTCGTCGCGATTCCGGCCGTCTGGATCTACAACTACCTGACGGCGCGCATCGAGTACTTCAACGTGGAGATGGACAACTCCTCGTCCGAGCTCGTTGACTACTTCATCAAGAAGACCGCGTAGCAATGAGCATTGAGGATGATCACTGAGGAGAATTCGTTATGGCAATGGATCTTGGCGGCGCCAAGGGCGGGATCAAATCCGACATCAACGTCACCCCGCTCGTCGACGTCATGCTGGTGCTCCTCATCATCATGATGCTCGTTGCGCCGATGTTGCAGCAAGGCGTCGCCTTGCGGCTGCCGACCGCCGCGAACACGTCCGACAAGCCCGAGACGCAGGACCAGACGGTCCTGTCGATCAGCAAGGACAAGTCGTTTTACCTGAACGCGAAGCCCGTCACAGAGGGGGAGATGGCTACCCGCCTGAACGAGCTCCTCGAGAACAAGAAAGAGAAGGTCGTCCTCATCAAGGCGGATGAGGAGGTGGAGTACGGCGCGGTCATGGCCGCGATGGACCAGCTCCGCAACGCCGGGATCGAGGACATCGGTCTCATCACCGAACGGAAGAAGGGCGCCGAGGGCGCGGCGGGAGGCAAGTAATGGCTCACGCACACCATCATCTCGGCGCGGACAAGGTCGTCAAAGGCGAGGTGCTGCACGCCAGCGCCGACATGAACGTCACGCCGCTCATCGACGTGCTGCTCGTGCTGCTCGTCATCTTCATGGCGGCGCTCCCGCTCACGCAGAAGGGCGTCGACATCAACCTGCCCGCCGAGAGCAAGAAGACCACGGACGTGACGCCGGACATCAGCCAGATCGTGGTTGACTACTCGGCCGAGAAGAAGATCTCGGTCAACAAGCAGGACGTCACCGTCGCGGAGCTCGAGACCCGCCTGCGCAACATTTTCGATCAGCGCAAGGACAAGACGATGTTAATCATCGGAGCGGGCTCGCTCCGCTACAAGGACATCATCGAGGTCATCGATGCCGCGAAAGGCGCGGGCGTCGAGAAGGTCGGCATCGTCACCGAGGGCATGCGGAAGGCCGGCGGCGCGTCGACGGGGGGGAATTAGAAGCGAGTCTCACAACTCACGACTGACAGGGACATCAAGCGGCCGCTTCCTTACGGGGAGCGGCCGTTTTTCTTTTTGGCGGGGTCTAACCGGACGGAGGTGACCGATGTCACGCGCCCGCCCGGAGATCAACGCCATCAGCGTCATGAACGTCACGCCCCTCATCGACATCCTGCTCGTCCTGCTCGTCATCTTCATGGCCGCGCTGCCGCTGACCCAGAAGGGGATCGACGCGCAGGTGCCTGCCGAGACTCGGCCCCCGGGCCAGGTGGCTCCCGACCAGATCGTCCTGGAGTACGCCGCTGATGGAGGTATCTCGATCAACCGTGAGGCTGTCACGCTGATCGGTCTCGAGGATCGACTGCGGGACATCTATGCGGGGCGTCACGACAAGACGATGTTCATCTCTGGCGCTCGGACGCTGCGGTACCAGTCGATCATCGATGTCCTGGACGCGGCCAAGGGCGCGGGCGTGGATCGCGTCGGGATCATTACCGAGGGCATGCGGAAGGCCGGCGGCGCGGCGGGGGGTAAATAGAAGTTAGAACTTTGCCGCGGAGTTGCTCGGGAACTTTCCGGACCCTCCCCGGTAATACTCATTGAGTGGACGATGTCCGGCTGCTGGAGCGGATGCGGCGAGGCGACGAACGCGCCTTCGCCGATCTGTTCGCCCGCCACCGACCCGCGGTCTATCGCTACGCGGTTCATATGTGCGGACCTGACGGCGCTGACGACATCGTCCAGGAGGTGTTTCTGGCGCTCCTGCAGCAGCTCGATCGATACGACGGGTCCCGGGCCCCTCTCCTGAGCTATCTGCTGGGGATCGCCCGCCGCCAGGCGCTGAAGCGGATGGCGGGGCCGCGGCTCGACCGGTGGCCTGACGTGGACTCCGATGCCGCGGCGGTGTCGGACACGGATTCTGACGCGGCGACGGCCGCAGCCGGGAACCCATTCGACGCCCTGAGTCAAACCGAGATCATCGAGCGTGTCCGGCTGGCCATCTCGAGGCTGTCGCCTGCCCATCGCGAGGCCGTCGTGCTGTGCGAGCTGAACGAGCTGGACTACGCGTCGGCCGCCGTAGTCATGCACTGCCCGATCGGGACCGTTCGCTCGCGGCTCCATCGGGCACGCGCGCAGCTTGCCGCGCAGCTCGAGGACATGCGCACTGGAGCGCTCGTCAGTGGCTAATGGCGGCATGACCAATGGCTCCGGGGAATTGACGTCGGCGCTGCGGGCGGTCGCGCGGGACGATGCGGCGAGGGTGGCGCGGGTTGCGCCGGAGATGGACGCGCGCCTGCTTGCGGAGTTCCGTGTGCGGTATCCCGACCGAAGCCGATCGCGCGGCGGCCGGTGGTTCGGGCTTGCGATGGCGGCGACGCTCGTCTCGGCCATTGCGGTGCCCATGTGGATCGCCTCGCGGGGCGCGGGGCGTTGGTTCCCGGAAGGCCAGGGGTCGCTGGGGGCCGGGGGGAGCGGCGAGGTATCGACCGCGTTTCTCCCGCTTCCCTACAGCGGAGTCCCGATGAGCGACGGACAAGTGGTGCGGATCGAGGTGCCGCGCGCGGCGCTCGCGACGTTCGGGCTCCTGCCCGTGGACAGCGTCA
The DNA here is from genome assembly GCA_035939575.1 of Vicinamibacterales bacterium. Lineage (GTDB taxonomy): Bacteria > Acidobacteriota > Vicinamibacteria > Vicinamibacterales > CAVVIG01 > DATKHR01. Next base: position 47,727 of record DASZFS010000389.1, read on the forward strand.
GCACGGAGATTACGGGGACGGTGCTGGCAGATGTGATTGTCGGCGAGGACGGCCTTGCGCGCGCCGTCCGTTTCGTCCGGGCACCAACCGCGCGCACGGAGTGATCAGACATGAGAGAACGTGTCAACGCAGGTTTCCTCGGCACCGTGTTGGTCGCAGCGTCCGTGGCCGCCGGCGCCCAGACCGCGACCGAGCCCGGAAGGGTATTCGTCCAGGCCGAGTCTGGGGGGAGCGTCCAGGTCCAGCCTGAGGTCAGCGTGCAGGCCCAGCCTGGCGTCGTCGTGAAGCCCTTCGTCTATGCTGTCGATGCAACACTCGACTACGTGAGCGGTGAGCGTCTGAATGGCCCCGTCGTGCGCGGCGCCCCGTATTCCGGGGAGGGGCTCACGACCGTGACGCAGACGCTTTCCGACGGCACGCACATCGAGCGGGTGACGACGGCGAGACTGTATCGCGACAGCGAGGGACGGACGCGACGCGAGCAGACGCTCCTGGGACTGGGCGACCTCAGTCCCTCCGGAGAGGCGCCGACGAGCATTACGATCATGGATCCGGTGGCGGGCGTCAGCTACGTCCTGGAGCCGAATTCCCGCAAGGCGCGGCGCCTGCCCAATGTGTCCAACGTGTACGCGGGAGCGCGCCGGCAGCAGCCTTCAACACCTCCCCCGGCCCCGGGGACAGGATCAGTCGTCGTGCTGGGAAAGCTCGCGCCGCCTCCCCCGCCGCTGCCTCCTCCGCCCCCGACGGGCGAGTCGCTGGGCACGGCGAAAATGGAAGGTCTCGATGTCGTCGGTCAGCGGATGACCGCGAAGATCGAGGTCGGCCGCATCGGCAACGACCGTCCGATCGACGTCGTCGACGAACGATGGGAATCGCCGGCCCTGAAGGTGCTCGTGATGTCGCGGCACCATGATCCGCGGACGGGCGACGTCGAATACCGGTTGACCAACATCAACCGCGCCGAACCGTCACACGATCTCTTCGTCGTGCCGTCGGACTACACCGTTGTCGACGCGCGCGACGACGAGAACAGCCTGTTTGTTACGAAGAAAATGTTGCGCGATCCCAACGGCGCGGTGATCAAGAAACCGCAGGACTAACTGAAGAAAGTCGGGATTCGGGATTCGGGGGAGCCCAAATCCCGAATCCCGACTCACGTCGAGTCTTTTCAGAACGTGTACCTCGCCGCAAGCTGAACCTGCCGCGGCGTGTACACGAAGTAGTTGCTGTTCGCGTTCGTCAGCGAGCCGAAGGTCGGGTTGTAGGTCAGCGTCGGCGCCGCAACCGTCCCGCCCACGGTGTACATCAGTGTATTGGCGGAGGTGTAGTTCAACCGGTTCGTCAAGTTGAAGACATCCAGGATCCCCTCGATCTTGTGGCCGGCGCCGAGCGCGAACCCGCGCGACAGGCGAAGGTCGAGGTTCCCGGTGGTCGGCAGCAGGTAGGCGTTCCTCGCGATGGTCGGGAGTCGGTTCGACCCGCCGGCGCCGAGGACGCCGGTGGACACCCGCGCCGTGTTCGGCGTGTTGCCCGTCAGCGTGGCCGTGTAGGGTACGCCAGACGCAATCGTCAGCGTCGGCGAGATCGTGAAACCGGACAACAGCGTGTGCGTCATCGTCCCTTCGGCGCCGATGTTCGTGTTCCAGATCGCGTTCGCCACGAATCGATGCCTGATCTCGAAGCTGGAGGTGCCGTCCTCGAGACCAAGAGCGAACGGGTTCAGCACGTTGTTCCCCGACGTGAACGTCGTCGAGCTCTGCCCACCATCGGTTGCCCTGGCCTCGGTGTAGCTGGCCTGCACCTGCAGGCCGTTGTTCAGCCGCCTGTTCAACTGGAACACGACACCGTTGTACTTCGAGTCGACGATGTCCGAGATCGTCGAAATGCGTCCAAACGTCGGGTTCGGCCGCGCTCCGGTGAAGATCGGCATCGACAGGGACTGACCGTCGAGCGGTCCGCCGATGGCCTGATAGGTGACCGTTCCGGATGGGTTGGGCAGGTTCGCGTCGATGAACAGCGGGAGGTTGCGTCCCGCGCTCCCCACGTACGACACCGACACGACCGTGTTGGCCGCGATCTTGTGCTCGAGAATCACGTCGTACTCGTGCACGGTCGGATTCTGCGTGTTGTCACCGAAGACCACCACGTCCGGCCTGACCGGCGTCGCCGACGGGCTGGCGAGGATGTTCGGGAATGTTGGCGCGCCGGGTGAGTTGTTCAGCAGCTGCAGCGACAGCTGCCCGGACGCTGACCCGACGTTGGTGATGGCGTTCGAGATGGTCGAGTTGATGATGCGGCCGTAGAAGATGCCGTAGCCGCCGCGAACAACCGTGTCGCCCTTGCCGCTGAGATCGTACGCGACGCCGATGCGCGGCCCGAAATTGTTCTTGTCCGACGGGAAGACGGACGACGCCGGCAGCAGCGGGTTGGGGATCTGGGGTGACGGCATCTTCTCGTAGTCGTAGCGGAGGCCGAGATTCACGGTCGTCCGGGGGTTCGCGTGCCACGTATCCTGAACGAACACGTCGTAGTCATAGGTCGCGAACGTGAATGCCGTCGGGCCAAGGCCTTGCGTGAAGCTCGAGTACAGTCTCGTCGGCGCTCCGGCCGCGCGGGTCTCGTAGTCGGTGATGAAGTCCACGCGATTGTTGTAGGCGTACACGCCGCCCTCCTGGAACAGGTTGTCCAGGATGTCGGACACGCGGCTGATGTCGCCGCCGATCTTGATGAGATGCGAGCCGGTCGCCAGCGTGAACGTATCCCCGATGTCGATCCGGCGCTCGTCGGGGTAAGCGCGCCGTTCGAGGAAGTTCGGCTTGCCGAAACTGATTCCGCCCGTGCCTGAAATATCAACGGCCGGCGTCGTCCCGGCGGCGGACACCGGCTCGCCGGGCAGCGGCGCCTGGCTGCTCTGGAACTCGAAGTCGCGGCCCCACTGGAACTTGACCTCGTTCGTCATTCGCGCGCCGATGACGGAGTTGAACCGCGCCGTCGTCCAGTCGTCATTCACGCCGTCGTTGCCCCAGCTCTCGACGCCGCGGTTCACGACGGCTGCCGTCTGGACGCCAGCCGGAGAGTCCCAACGCAGGCGGTTGTAGGTGACCGATAGCGACTGGTTGTTGTTGATCCTGAGATCGATCTTGGGCAGGAACAGCGTCTGATCGCCGGTACGCGGCACGACGCCGGTGAGGCCCTGGAGGAAGTTCAGGCCGTCGTTCGCCTGAGTCCCGGAAATACCGCGTGAGGTGAACGTCGCCAGCTCCGCGGCGCTGAACGGCGCAAAGAACGAGCCCGGGTTGGTCGGAACCGCGACACCGGGGAAGTTGCGAACCTGCTGGTCGTAGCTGAAGAAGAAGAACGCCTTGTCCTTCTCGATCGGACCGCCCACGGTCCCCCCGAACTGCTGGCGCCGGTCGTCAGGCTTGATCTGGACCGTCGTGTTCACGCCGTTCTGCAGGACCGTCTGCGTCTGGAACGGATTGACTGCCCCCCAACTGTTGTCGCGGATGAAGTAGAACCCCGAGCCGTGCGGCTCGTTCGTTCCGCTCTTGGTGACGGCGTTCACGACGCCGCCGGCCGCGCGACCGTACTCGGCCGAATAGTTCGACGTCGTGACCTGGAACTCGCGCACGGCGTCGGTGCTGACTGAATAGGCGAGGCGCGTGCGCCCGCGCTCTTCTGCGAAGAACGCCTGGGTGTTGTCACCGCCGTCGACCGTGTTGTTGTTCAGCAGCCCGGAGATCCCGCGGAAGCTAACCAGTCCAAACGTGCCGTCCGGCGCGGCGCCCGGTGTCATCAGGGCGAAGGTGGACCAGCGGCGGGTGTTGGTCGGCAGGTTCGCAATGGTCGTCTGGTTGATGTTGGTGGAAAAGTCGGACTGTTCCGTGTTGATGACCGGCGCCTGCGCGATGACCTGCACCGTTTCGATCTGCGCGGCGACGCCGAGCGACGCGTCCAGATTGGTGACGCGTCCGACCTCGACGACGATGCTGTCGCGCTTGAACGTTGAGAAGCCGCCGAGGCTGACCTCGACGGCGTATATGCCGGGCTGCAGGCGTATGACCAGAAAACGTCCGGAACCGTCGCTCGTCGCGGTCGCGGCGGCGTTTGTCGCGACGTTGCGTGCGCTGACCGTGGCGCCCGGAAGAATCCCTCCCGACTGGTCCGTGATGAGGCCGCCGATGGCGCCGTCAGTGGGTGACTGGGCGAACGCGACCGTCGTTACGCCGAGCCCCAGGATCCCCGCCACGCCTATCGCGCAAACCAGACGCGACCACTTCGGATATGTCATTGCGTACTCCTGCTCCAAAGGAATGAGAATTACTCTCGAAAAACCGAGCAATTTTACCCTTGCGGGCTGGAGCGACTACGTAAAAAGAGGCTGCCAGGCATCGCCTGACAGCCTCTCGGCCGCCTCTGATCCAAGGGCTCGTAGAGAGAGACAAGCTCAGCCGATGGATAGTCAATCCATCGGCGGCCTTGCGACCTACTGGAAGGTGTACCTGAAGCTGAGCATCATCACGTAGACGTCGGGCAACGTTGTCGGTGAACCCACGCCAGCCGTCTGCAGGAATGAGTGGTCGATCAGTTGCAGGCCGTTGGCGCCAGTGATCGTTGCGAGGTTGTAGGTGAGCCGCCCCTGGGCATCTGCGGACGGATTCGTCAGAATTCTCGGCTGCAGCAATATCTGTCCGACGCCCCAATTGTGATTCACCAGGTTTCCAAAGTTCAGGATATCGAGACGAACCTGACCGGAGTGGCGGTGCCCGCCGAGGCTGTGAAAGACGTCCTGCACCACGCTCAGGTCCAGGCGCGTCACGATTGGATAGAACACGGCATTGCGTTCGGCGTACTGCCCTCGATGGCTGCTGAGGTACGAATCCTGCTGGATGTAGGCCTGGAAGGCCGCAGCCTGCTGGTCTGCGGTAAATGTCTTCCCGCCTGTGTTCAGCGGCTTGAAGTTCATCTCCGACGTGTCGCGCGGGATGTAGATCAGGTCGTTGGCGGCTGAGTCGCCGTTCGCGTCCTGCGCGAAGACGTAGCTGCCGTTGCCGTTCGTGTGCCCGTCCAGGAACGCCGCGATCGTCGTCGCGCCGAGCGAAAAGTACTGCTTCGTGTAAGACGGCGCGAAGAAGAATCGGTGGCCGGGCGAGTAGCTGGAGTATCCGAGCGGCGGGTTGTTCGGATCGCTCACGATCGGATTGCCCGTCCAGGACCCCGCGGCGATCGAGCCGGGGTCGACGGTGTTCTTCGCGTTCGTGTAGCTGTACCCACCCTTGAATGTGAACCCGTGCGACATCGGCTTCGACAGGCTGGCGGCGGTCGTCCACGACCGGCCGACGTTCTGATTGGTCAGGACGATGTTCTCGATAATCTGATCGCCGGCCGCGTTGTTGATGCGGTTCACGCACGGGCCGACCTGCCCTGTCGCGGCGCAGACCGGGCCGACCCATCGCGGCCGGCTGTCGATCCCCGTGTACGCCGACTGCGCGGCCGGCAGGTTCGCGTTGAAGTACGCCATCCCGTTCACGTCGCGGTTGTAGATCAACTCGCCCGTCGCGACGAGGCCCAACGGCAGACGACGATCGACCGCGATGTTGGTGCGCCACGTCTGCGGGAACTTGAAGTTGGGGTCGGTGACAGCGAGATCGACGCTCGCCGCCGGCGCGCCCGTTACCGACTTCGGCTTGTACGCGTCGGGGTTCGGGTTGAACGGAAACGCGCTCGTGTTGTCGACCTGGACAAGGCCGGTCAACATTCCGGTATTGCCGATCTGATTCGAGATCCAGACGTATGCCGGTTTGCCGGTGAACACTCCGGTGCCGCCGCGCAGCTGCGTCTGCTGATCGCCGGCCAGGTCATAGTTGAAGCCGACGCGCGGCGACCAGAGAGGCGACGCTTTCGGGAGGGCGCCGGTGTTGTACTGGATCGGGCTTCCATCCTGATTGCGGAACGACAACTGGTCGACCGCCGGATTGTCGAAACCCGTGGCACCGAACTTCGCGACGTCGACGCGGAGGCCCGCGGTGACGGTCAGGTTCGTCTTCGGCCGCCACTCATCCTGCGCGTAGCCGCTCGTGTACCACACGTCCAGCGGCTGCGTCGGCTTGTCCAGGCCCGGGATGTTCAGATACCGCACCTGGAACCTGCGCAGCGTCACCGGTGACGTCGTGCGGTTCGGGTTGGCAAGGTAGCCGTTCGCGTCGGTCATGAAGTCGGCGAGCGAGTTGTAGACGTAGGCGCTCTGCTTGCCGGGGAAGAAGACGTTCTCCGAGTGGTACTTCTCGACGGAGGCGCCGACGGTCAGCGAATGGTGCGCGCCGAACTTCGTCAGGCTGTCCTGCGCCTGGAACGTGTTGTAGCGGAGCTCGTTGTTGGGCGTGAACGGCTCGGAGCCGAAGGACGTGTAGGCGACGCCGTTGCCGTCGAGGATATCCACGAATGGGAACAAGGTGTCGAGCGCGCCGCGGCTCTCGTCCTGATGGGTATAGCCGGCGATGAACGTATTCGTCAGGTGGCTCCCCAAGACCGAGTTCCACTCGCCGATACCCGAGCGGATGTTCTCGAGAATTGAGTAGTCGGAATTCGCGAAGTTCAGGAAGTTCGTCGTGAACGGCGATCGTCCACCTGGGTTGCCGAGTGACGAGGACGTGGACAAATTGACCGGCGTATCCGAGTTGAGCTGGTTGTAGCGGAACGTGACCTTGTTCTGGCTGTTCACGTTGTAGTCGCCCTTGACCAGGAACGGCTTGCCGGGCGTCGTCTTGCTGATGTTTTGATACGGACCGGTGTTGTAGTTGAACTTGGAGCTCAGAAAGGAGCTGAGCGCGTCGAGATCCGATGCCAGGACACGCGTTGTGTTGCCGCCGGCGGGCACGCCGCCCGGATTCGCCACGAAGGTCGAAAGCGGCCGCGTGTCGGTCTGGCTCTCGAAGCTCTCGAAGAAAAACAGCCGGTTCTGGATGATCGGTCCGCCAACCCACTCGCCCGCGTTGGTCGTCTTGAAGGTGCCCGGGTTGACGGTGTTGCCAGCGGCGTCGGTGCCGACGAACGATTGATTGCGATAGCGGTAGTAGCCAGACCCGGTGAAGCTGTTCGTGCCGCTGCGCGTCACCGTGTTCACGCCGGCGCCCACGAAATTGCCCTGGCGGACGTCGTACGGCGCGACGCTGACCTGGATCTGTTCGATCGCTTCGAGGGATATCGGCGCGACACCCGTGCGGTCGCCCGGCTGACCCGCCAGACCGAACGAGTTGTTGAAGTAGGAGCCGTCGACCGTGATGTTGTTCATCCGGTTGTCCTGGCCCGCGAAGCCGCCAGCATTGCTGCCGTTGCCGGTGTACTCGGGCGACAGCCGCGCGATGTCGTTGATGCGTCCGTTAACCGTCGGCAGCGTGGCCAAGTCGTCGCGGGTTACGGCGGTCGCGGCGCCGGTGTGCGTCGAGCTGAACACGGGGTCGAACTGGGCGACCACCGTGATCGTCTCGGCGACCGCAGCCACTCTCAATGAAAACGTCAAGTCGGACGCGACGCCGAGCGACAGCGTGACGTTGTTCTGGACTTCGGTCGTGAAGCCTGAGAGCGATGCGGTCACCTTGTATGGGCCGCCGACGCGCATCCCCGGGATGAAGAATCGGCCGTCAGCTTGAGTAACGGCCTCGTAATTGGTGCCCGACGGTTCGTGAACTGCCGAGATGCTGGCGCCCGGAATCACGGCACCTTGTGCGTCCTTGACCACGCCGGTGACCGCGCTGGTGGTTACGCCCTGCGCAGCCGCGGGGCGCGCGGAGAAGGAGATTGCCAGGACCACACCGACGGCACACACCCACGGCGACCAATACCTTTGTTGCATCGCTGAGCTCCCGCTACTGGAGATGATGTTGTTGACGAAAGCGGGATTCTACCCTCAGCCGAGGCCGGATGGTATGACGGTCGTGCAAACAAAAAAAGGGCTGCCAGGCAGGTACCTGACAGCCCAGGATCCAACGAAATTGTCGGGTTGCCGGTGGAAGGGCCGGCTCAGTCGTTCGTGCCCGCTGCCGTCTTCTTGCGCAGCTCGTTCGCCCTGTCCCGGAGTTTGTCCGCCTCGTTGAGCAGCTCTTTCTGAACCTTCGGGTCCTTTTCCATGTTCGCCTTGAGGCGAAGGAGCAGCCCCTTGTAGACGAGGGCTTCGGCGTAGTCCGGCTTGATCTGGAGCGCGTGGTCGATCGCCTGCACGCCCTTGTCCACGAAGTCCTTCTTTTCAGCCTCTTTGAGGTGCGCGTCACGGAACGCCTTGTCCCAGTAGAAGGTGGAGATCGTGTAGTAGGCCTCGGGGTTGTTCGGCTCGCGCGCCGCGCGCTGCTCGAGCGCTTCAATGGTCTTGTCGAACTGGCCCTGCCGGTTGTAGTAGCCGGCGAGCTGCATGTAGCCCGCGGAGTCGCCGGGCTTGGCCTCCTTGCCCTTGACGTACATCTGCTCGGCGGCGTCGTAGACGCCCGCGTCTTCGTAAAGCTTCGCGAGCTGGAAGTAGTAGGTCGGGTCGCCCGGATCCTGTTGAATCATCTTCTGGAGCACCGGCTCCGCCTTCCCCGGGTCGTTCAGCTTCTCGGAGCCATACGTGCTCACCAGGTACTCCATGGAGCGCTTGCCGAGGGTCTTGTCGATCGGGTCGGTCGACACGGCGAGCGATTCGGCGGCTTTCGTGTAATTGTCGACGGCTTTCGTGAGGAGCGCGTCGTTGTCCGCCTCCCCTTTCTTGCTCGGCTTGTACAGGTTGTCGTAGCTGTTTCCGAGGAAGAAATGCGCCTGATGAGCCGGCTGGCTATCGGGCGCCGCCTGAATCGTCTGCTCGTACAACTCCGCGGCCTTCTTGTAGTCCTGCTGCTGGTAGGCCTGATTGGCCTCTTTAAAGGCCTTCTTGGCCTGCAGCTCGCCGACCCGACCGCAACCGGCCACCATGACTGATCCCAGGACCAGCACCGCTGATCCCAGGGCCGCAGCCAGCGGCGCACCCGACAAAGAACGCATTGAGCCCCCTAACGACATGCGAGAAGATCCGGGAAAATAATCGCAGGTAAAACCGGGCCAGTATAGTGAAGCCAAAAAACGTACGTCAAGGCGCGGTTTACTATTGGTTTAGACACCGTTTTTCGTGATTTAGCCATCGTTTCCCATGATTCGTTTCGAGGATCTGCTGGAGAAAGTCCGCGCGTACAGCCCGGACGCCGACGTCGAGCTGCTCAGGCGCGCCTATGTCTTTTCGGCGTTCGAGCACCGGGGGCAGGTGCGCCACTCAGGCGAGCCCTATCTCATCCACCCCCTCGCCGTGGCCGACTTCCTCGTCGACATGAAGCTCGACGCGGTCGCCATCGCCGCCGGCCTGCTCCACGACGTCGTCGAAGACACCCTGACCACCATCGAGCGGATCCAGGAGCTGTTCGGGCCGGAAGTGGCCCACGTGGTCGAAGGGGTGACGAAGATCAGCGCGATCCCGTTCTCGTCCAACGAGGAGCGGCAGGCCGAGAACTTCCGGAAGATGCTCCTGGCGATGGTGGACGACATCCGCGTCATCCTCGTCAAGCTGGCCGACCGGCTGCACAACATGCGGACCCTCAGCCACTTGCCCGATGACAAGCGCATCAAGATCGCTCAGGAAACGCGCGATATCTACGCGCCGATCGCCAACCGGCTCGGCATGAGCAAGGTCAAGAACGAGCTGGAGGAACTGTCGTTCCGCTACCTGGAGCCGCAGGCCTACGAGGCGCTCCGGGCGCAGGTCGACGCGAAGCGCCGGCAGACCGAGGGGCTGATCGGCGAGCTGAAGACGACCCTGACCGCAACGCTGGCCACGGCGCAGGTGCCGATCCTCGAGATCGACGGGCGGATCAAGCGGCTGTGGAGCATCAGCCAGAAGCTCCACAAGCAGAAGATCGAGCTCGAGCAGGTCTACGACTTCATCGCGCTGCGCGTCGTCACCGACAGCGTCAAGGACTGCTACGCGGCGCTCGGGATCATCCACCAGACGTGGTCACCCGTCCCGGGCCGCATCAAGGACTTCATCGCGATGCCGCGGCCGAACGGCTACCAGTCGCTGCACACGTCGGTCATCAGCGAGCACGGCACGCCGTTCGAGGTGCAGATCCGCACGATCGAGATGCATCGCATGGCCGAGGAGGGCATCGCCGCGCATTGGAAGTACAAGGAAGGGCGGATCGGCGACCAGCGGGACGAACGTTATTTCCGCTGGATGCGCCAGCTGCTCGACATCCAGCGCGAGGTCCGCGACCCGAGCGAGTTCATCCAGAACCTCAAAGTCGAGCTCTATCCGGAGGACGTGTACGCGTTCACGCCGAAAGGCCTGGTCAAGTCGTTCCCGCGCGGCGCGACGCCGATCGACTTCGCGTACTCAATCCACACCGATGTCGGCCACCAGTGCGTCAGCGCGCGCATCAACGGCAAGATGGTCCCGCTGCGCAGCAAGCTGAAGAACGGCGACATCGTGGAGATCGTGACGCAGAATGGCCACAAGCCGAGCCGGGACTGGCTGAATTTCGTTGTCACGTCGCACGCGCGCTACGAGATCAAACACTGGATTCGCCGGGAGGAGAAGGCACGCGCCACCGAGCTTGGGCGCAAGCTGTTCGAGAAAGATGCGCGCCGCTACGATCTGAACGTCAAGACCATGCTGGAGAGCCCGGAATTCGCGGCGGCGCTCCCCGAGCTCGGCGCCCAGAAGGCCGATGACCTCTACGCCGCGATTGGCTACGGGAAGCTTCAGACCAAGCAGGTCCTCCTCAAGCTCATACCGGACGACAAGCTCCGCGAGCGGCCGCCCGATGGTCCCGTCGCGGCGGTCGTCCGCCGCGTGCTGGGCAGCGGCGAGGAAAAGATCAAGGTGCACGGCTTCGACGACCTCATGGTCTTCCGGGCGCGCTGCTGCAACCCGATTCGCGGCGAGAAAATCGTCGGCTACATCACGCGAGGCAAAGGGGTCTCGGTGCATTCCGCGACCTGCCCGAACGTCGTCAACCTTCTGTACGACCCGGAGCGCCGCATCGAGGTCGAATGGGACAAGTCCGCCGGCACGGACACCGCGGCGCGCTACACCGTGAAGCTGACGATGGAGGTGGAGGATCGGAAAGGGCTTCTCGCAGCCGTCAGCGCGAAGATCGCGGACCTGAACACGAACATCCGGAACATGGAAGCCCGCACCGACGAAGATCGCCGCGCGCGGCTCGACATGACCGTGGAGATCAGCGATCTCAAGCACCTGGAGAAGGTGATCAAGTCGTTGAAAGGGATCGAGGGGGTGCTTGGAGTCGAGAGGGCGGGCCGCAGCAGCTAGACGACATCGCAAGTCTCAGATTGGGCTGAAGACTCATGATCCGCGTGCAGTTGCCTCGCCCCAAAATCAAAACTCTCTCAAGAGCTCGACAGCGTCGTCAGAAATCGAGGGCGTAGGCAACTGCACGCGGATCATGAGTCTTCGGCCCGGCTCAAAGTCTTCAGCCCCTTCTACGGTCCGGCTTCAGAAGCTTGCGATGGCGTCGATCTCGACACGCGCGTCGCGCGGCAGGCGCGCGACCTGTACCGTCGCGCGCGCGGGGAACGGCTCAGAGAAGTACGAGCCGTAGACCTCGTTGACGGTTGCGAAGTCGGCCATGTCGGCGAGATAGATCGTCGTGCGCGCGACGTCGGCGAAGGACAGGCCAGCTGCCTCGAGGACGGCTGCGAGGTTCTGCATCACGCGCCGCGTTTGCACCGCGGCGTCGCCGTCCAGCATCTGGCCGGTCGCTGGATCCAGCGCCACCTGCCCGGAAAGGAAAAGAAGCTGGCCGACGCGGATGGCCTGCGAGTACGGCCCGATGGCTTTCGGGGCCCCGGCGGTGGAGAACGCCTGTTTCACGCGGCCTTTGTCACTCTTCCCGAGCGAATGCACCGCGTGCAGGCGCGAATCCGCTTCACACCACCGTTGATGACCGCGCGGACGACTTGAAGGTTCGGTTCGAAGCGCCGCGCGCTGACGTTGTTCGCGTGGCTGTGCTGCCGGCCGACGACGGGGGTTTTGCCGCAAATCTCACACTGCTTGGCCATACTCACTTCCAACACTCGAGGCCTCAACGCTGGCGCGGGTTGAGCCTCGAGCCAAAACCCCAATTATATCCGTGCGATCAGGGGAGGATCAACTTAGAGAGCGGTTTCGCTGGGTTCACAAGGTACCCTGGGTGCCCTGGGTTCCCGGGGTTCTCCGGGTTCTGCTGCCCGGGGGAGGTTGAGTCCGGGCGCATGACGCGGGCGACGAGCGAGAGGAACGCGCGCTCGTTGGGCTCGTCTGCGCGGACCGACTCGACCGACTCGGTCACCCTCCTGAGGACGACCGCGGCATCGCGCTCGAAAGACGATCCGGCCCCCTTGCCCGCTTCGGCGAGGAGCGGCTTGAGCTCGGTCATCAGTCGCTCGGCGGAGAGCGATGCGGGGCGATGCTCGTAGATAACGCCACGCCCGGCGGTCTCAAAGGTCGCCGCGAGCGCCGCTGCGGCTTCGGCCACGTCCTCGTCGAGGAGCGGTTGCAGCTCGGGGGCCTGATAGGTCCTGAGGAAGGCGCCGATGAGGAAGAAAAGTTGAGACTGGCGCTGGCTGAAGTCGCGCACGAAGTGGACGAGGCGCGAGACGTCGTGCTGCTGCTGGCGAACGCTGACGGCTGGCGGATGCTCGCGGGCGCTGGCCAGCCAGGCGCAGTCGCTCGGGCACGCGATCTCCACGAGACGCTTCGTACCGCAGCAGACGGCGCAGATCTGTTGGCCGGTGGCGGGACAACCCCGTCGCGCCTTGCGCGTACCGCAGAGTGGGCAAACCACGAGACAGCCATTGTACAATTGACGCGGATTTCCCACAGATCGCACCGGAACACCCTTTGCAGCGTCGGGGTGTATGGCGCGAAGCGAAACGGCGGCCGCCTACGTCGTTGATTTCTTCAAAGAGCTGGTGGAGGGCGCGATCGCCCACCAGCGGCTGGCGGCGAACGAGCTCACCACGTTCTACATCGTACGGCTGCTCGCAGGCTACACGCGCAGCGCGGACGAAGACGGCGACGCGGACGCGCCGCTGGCGCTGCAGCTCGCGCGCGCGCTGGAGCGTGGCGGAATGCGACAGCGGGCCGGACTGAAGCGGATCGGCGATCGATCGCTGTTCCTGTCGGGGTTCTTCTCCGACTCGCTCCGGCGGCACCTCGTTGACGTTGACTACTACGCCGCCATCGGCGGCTATGCGTACCACGCACTCAGCCGGTCGGAGACGGACACCTGGTCGCCGGTGTTCGCCGAGCTCGGGGAGAAGTTCGTCGATTTCGTCGACGTTCTGAGCGAGGTGAGCGAGCGCACGTCCTGCACGTCGAACGGCGACCTGCTGCGGCTGTACGAGCGGTGGTTGAAGAGCGGCAGCCGGCGCAGCGGGGAGCTGCTCGTGGAGCGGGGGGTGGTGCCCAATGCCTCGCTCAGGACCATGCGCGTGCAGTAGGCCTCCGGGAATGATGAGATCTGGTTATCTGGTTATTGGGTGGCGTCAGGCCTTTCAATGAGCAAATAACCAGACTGACCGGACAACCAAATCCTGCCGAGTCCTCAATTTCAATATTCGTGGGTAATTTCACTAATGTGAGTGTGTGGCTCCAATGATGTGTCATGTCTCAACAATTCGCGACACACGATCGTCTCCATTTGCGGACAAGCTGGAGCCCCGTGGCAAGAACCGTAGCCGGCTTTCCGGCGTCTAACGGATCAACACTTTTTGAACAAACGGTTGACTTGCTCGAAAGCGATGCTTCAAAGTATTGATTCAAAGGCGTTTGATAGGGCTGGTGGCTGCGGTCATGTTTCGGCAGCGTTCGTTTCAGGTGAATTCTCGTCCTCGGAAGGTAGCGGGGGCATCCAGAACTTTGGGCTTGAACTGTGACTTTGGCCCAGTATAGAATTGGCAATTCATTTGCATAACACGGCGGCAATTATAGCGGCGGAGCTAAGAAGGAGCGGCGTCATGGCAAACAAAGACACTCAGAAGGTCGCAGCTGAAGCTAGGATGTCCCGCGCTCGGTACGCGGAGCTCAAGCACATGCTCGACGAGCGCCGGAAGGAAATCCAGGCCGAGGTGCAGGGGAAGATGCGTGGCGTCCGCGAGGAGGGCACCTGGGGTGGCAAGCTGAACGAGGTACTCGACGCGGTCGAGAGCTCGGAAGCCGACATCCAGGAAGAGCTCGAGTTCGCGCTGATCCAGATGAAATCGGAGACGCTGAACAAGGTCAATGACGCCCTCCACCGGTTGGAGCAGGGCGATTACGGCTATTGCTACGAGTGCGGCGACGAAATCGCCGAGAAGCGTCTGCGCGCGCTACCTTTCGCCGTCCGCTGCAAGGACTGCGAGGCGCAGCGCGAGGTCGTCGAGCAGCGGGAGCGCCAGGCGAACGCGCGGCGCGGCACGTCCTCGCTGTTCCTCGACGTCTAATGGTGGAGTCCGGAGTGCGGATTGCGGATTGATTGCGGATTCAGTTCCGCAATCTGCACTCACCGCGTCCACGATTCCGCAATCGACCCGCAAGCCTCAAGTCCCAATCCGCAATAGAAAGGTCGCCGTGAGCGATCACATCGAGGACCTCAAACCTGAGGACGTCTCGATCGGCGATCGGCCGCTCTCGATTCCATCCGAGCTGCCGATCCTCCCGCTTCGGGATACGGTCCTCTTTCCGAATTCATTCATGCCGCTCGCCGTCGCGCGCGAGAGCTCCGTCCGGCTCATCGACGACGCGATCGCGAACGGCAAGCTCATCGCCGTGTTCACGCAGCGTGACGCGGCGGTCGAAGAGCCGGTGCAGGCCGACCTGCACACCGTCGGCACCGCGACGCACATCCACAAGATGTTCAAGCTTCCCGACGGCAGCCTGCGCCTCATCGTGCAGGGGCTCGCGCGGCTGCGGCTCGACGAAGTGGTGTCGACGCACCCGTATCTCCGCGCGCGCGTCAGCGCGGCGAACGAGGGCACCAACGACGACGATCGGCTCGAGATCGACGCACTGGCGCGGAACATCAAGACGAACTTCCAGCAGGTCGTGTCGCTGTCGCCGCTCCTGTCCGACGATCTCCAGACGCTCGCGACGAACATCGTCGAGCCCGGACGGCTGGCAGACTTCATCGCGTCGTCGCTGTCGACCATCAGCACGGCGGTCAAGCAGGAGGTGCTCGAGACGCTCGACATCAGGACGCGGATGGACAACCTCAATCGCATCCTGATCAAAGAGCTCGAGGTGCTCGAGCTCGGCTCGAAGATCCAGTCGCAGGTGCAGTCCGAGGTCGGCAAGAACCAGCGCGAGTACTTCCTGCGCGAGCAGATGAAGGCCATTCAGCGCGAGCTCGGCGAAGGCGACGATCAGACGAAAGAGATCGAGGAGCTCCAGGAGAAGATCGAAGCCGCAGGCATGCCCGAGCTGGTCAAGAAGGAAGCGCTGCGCGAGCTGGATCGATTGTCGAAAATGCCGGTTGCGGCGGCCGAGTACACGGTGTCGCGGACCTATCTGGACTGGCTCGTCGCGCTCCCGTGGTCGAAGCGGACCGAGGAAGTCATCGATCTGCCGAAGACGAAGGACAAGCTCGACGCGGACCATTCCGGTCTCGAGAAGGCTAAAGACCGGATCCTGGAATACCTGGCGGTCCGTAAGCTCAACCCGGACGTCAAGGGGCCGATTCTGTGCTTTGTCGGCCCCCCCGGCGTCGGCAAGACGTCGCTGGCGCGATCCATCGCCGAGTCGATCGGCCGCAAGTTCGTGCGCGTGTCGCTTGGCGGCATGCGCGACGAGGCCGAAATCCGCGGCCATCGGCGGACGTACATCGGCGCGCTTCCCGGCCAGATCATCCAGGGGCTCCGGCGCGCCGAATCGAAGAACCCGGTGTTCATCCTCGACGAGATCGACAAGCTCGGCGCGGATTTCCGCGGCGACCCGTCGTCGGCCCTTCTCGAGGTGCTCGACCCGGAGCAGAACAACACGTTCCGGGATCACTATCTCGACGTGCCGTTCGATCTCAGCGGCGTGCTGTTCATCACCACGGCGAACGTGCTCGATCCGGTTCCGGCACCGCTGCGCGATCGCATGGAGGTCCTCGAGATCGCGGGATACACCGAGGAGGAGAAGCTCGAGATCGCGCTGGATCACCTGGTCGACAAGCAGGTGAAGAACCACGGCCTCACGGCCGAGTACATCCGGTTCACCGATGCCGCGCTCAGGCAGGTGATCCGCGGCTACACGCGTGAAGCGGGTGTGCGCAATCTGGAGCGTGAGATCGGATCGCTCTGCCGGAAGGTCGCGCGGCGGCGCGCCGAGGGCAACGAGACGCCAATGGAGGTGACCGCCGAGGCGGTTGTGGAGATGCTCGGCGCGCCCCGTTTCCTCGACGAGGAGATGGAGGAGCGCACGAAAGACCCCGGCGTCGCCATCGGCATGGCCTGGACGCCTGCCGGCGGCGAGATTCTCTTCATAGAGGCATCGCGGATGGCGGGAACCGGGTCGCTGACGCTCACCGGGCAGCTCGGCGACGTCATGAAGGAGTCGGCGCGCGCGGCGCTATCCTGGCTGCGCGCCCACGCGAAGGAGTACAACATCGATCCTGACTTCTTCAAGAACGCGGAGATGCACGTCCACGTGCCGTCGGGGGCGATCCCCAAGGATGGTCCCTCGGCGGGCGTCACGATGGCAACCGCGATGGCGTCCGAGTTGACGGGCCGGCCGGTCCGCGGTGACATCGCGATGACGGGCGAGCTGACGCTGTCGGGGCGGGTCCTGCCGATCGGCGGCGTGAAGGAGAAGGTGCTGGCCGCGCGGCGCGTCGGGATCAAGGAAGTCATCCTGCCGAGGCAGAACGGCAAGAACGTCAACGAAGATCTCACGCCCGAGCTGCGGAAGGACCTCGTCGTGCACCTGGTGTCGACGATCGACGAGGTGCTGGCGCTTGCGCTCGTGCCGGTGTCATCCGACAAGCGCGAGGACGTGAAGCGGAAGAAGGAAGAGGGCAAGAGCGGCACACGGACGACTACAGAAGCGTCAGTGCGTATGCCGTCTTGAGATCGACGACTTCGCCGCTCGCGACCATCGCGCGCGCTTCGGCCACGGAGACGGTCCGAACCCGGATGTCCTCGTCTTCATCGGCGTGATGCGGTGAGTCCGCGGGTGGCTGGCGAAGGTCGAAGGCCCGAAAGAAGATCAGCTGCTCGTCGCAGAAACCGGGAGCGGGATACAACGCGCCCAGGCGCTCCAGCCGACCCGGCACTCGACCGATCTCTTCCTCGCACTCCCGACGCGCCGCGTCTTCGACCGGCTCGCGTGGATTGACCCGGCCAGCGGGGAATTCCCACGTCTCGCGATCGAGCGGCGCCCGATACTGCCCCACGATGACCAGGCGGCCGTCCGGTTCGATTGGCACGAGGACGACTGACGGCGCGTGTCGCACGATCTCGACTTCGTGCGTACGCCCGTTGGGGAAACGGCGGCGCTCTACCTCGACAGAGAATACGCGACCTTCGTAGATGATGGGCATTCTAAGAACCTGAGAAGTGTCAGTAACTACGCCACGAAGGCGCGAAGGCGCGAAGGCGCGAAGTCTCATTTTGGCCCCAACGCCTCGCGCAGCTCGTCGAGCACTCCCTGTAAGTCCGCTGGCAGCGGGCTCATGAACTCCATCCGGCGGCCGTCCGTGGGATGCGTGAAGACCAGGCGCGCCGCGTGGAGAAACGGCCGCTCCAGGTGGGTCACGGCGCGGAGGTCGCCCGGCACGCGCCGGTGTACGCCGCCATACAGCGAATCACCGACGACGGGGTGGCCAATCGCGCTCAGGTGGACACGGATCTGATGGGTGCGCCCGGTGTGGATCGCCACCTGGGCGAGCGTCAGCGTCCGCCCGAAGTGCTCGGCGTGGGTGATGCGCGTCGCCGCCTCGCGACTGCGTCTGACACGCGCGGGCGCCGCGGACATCTTCTTTCTATCCGACGGGTCACGGCCGATGGGCGCATCGATCCGACGGCCCGCCATCACCTCGCCCCACACGAGGGCGGTGTATTCCTTCTCAACCTCGCGATCGTGAAACTGGCGTGAGAGCTCTTCGTGCGCCCGATCGTGCTTCGCCACCACCATCACGCCCGACGTTCCGCGGTCGAGCCGGTGGACGATGCCGGGCCGCTTTTCGCCACCAACGCCGCTCAAGTCGTCCACGTGGTGCAGCAGCGCGTTGACGAGCGTCCCGCTCGCGTGGCCCGCCGCCGGGTGCACGACCATCCCCGCCGGCTTGTCGACGACGACGATGTCGCGGTCCTGGTAGAGAATCGGCAGCGGCAGCGCCTCGGCGCGCGGCGCAGCGTCAACGGGCTCAGGGACGTCGACAGCGATCGCCTGGCCGACCTTCACCGCGAGGTTTGCGCGGGCCTCGCGGCCGTCGACGGTCACGCGGCCGTCCTTGATCAGACGCTGGATCTGCGAGCGCGACCGATCGGGCAGCACCGACACGAGAAATCGGTCCAGGCGGAGTCTGTCGCTGTCCGCCGGGACGATCAAACGATGCATCTGACTATCTCGTTATGCGGGCTGAAGACTCATGATCCGCGTGCAGTTGCCTACGCACTCGATCTCCGACGACGCTGTCCAGCCCTTTAGAGTCTTGATTTGGGTGCGAGGCAACTGCACGCGGACATGAGTCTTCAGCCCCATTCTGATCGCGAGTGCCGCTTCTGCCGGGGCGTTCACGCCGCCTTCCTGGCCCGCTTCGGCTCGGGGGCGACCACGCGGGAGAGGTAGACCAGCATGCCGATCGCCAGCGGCGCCAGCAGCAGCGAGATGAACTGAGACGTCGAAAACATGCCAACGGTGCCCCGGTCGTCGCCGCGGTAGAACTCGATGATGAA
>DASZFS010000390.1:0-4959 GCA_035939575.1 Vicinamibacterales bacterium
AGAGGGCGTAGGCAACTGCACGCGACCATGAGTCTTCAGCCCCCTGCACGCGACCATAAGTCTTCAGGCCTCTGCACGCGGCCATGAGTCTCCAGCCCCGTTCATGAGCCATCAATGTCGCTTCTGCGGAGGCATTTAGGAGACCGCTTCTAATCCTGTGATACCGTCATCGGCATGTACGCGACCGTCCTCTTCATTCACTCCTGGATTCGCTGGATCGCGCTCGTCGCCAGCGTCGGTACGGTTCTGGCCGCGCTTCGGCGGCAGGATGCGACGACTGACCGTTGGGCGATGATTGCAATGATGGCGCTGGACATCCAGATGCTGATCGGCTTGATTCTCTATCTGGGGCTCAGCCACAACATGTCGGAGATCCTGGCGCATTTCGGCGACGCGATGAAGGACCCGACCGCGCGATTCTGGGCCGTCGAGCACATCACGGCGATGTTCGGCGCGGTCATCCTGGCGCATGCGGGCCGCGTGCTGGCGCGGAAGGCGCGGTCGGCCGATGCGAAGCGAATTCGGTTGCTTGTGTGCTTTGGCGTCGCGACGTTGCTCATGATCGCCGGGATGCCTTGGCCCGGGCGGCCCGGTGGACGTCCGCTATTCCGCGTGTGAGCGCTGACTACTTGGGTTCCTGAAAGCGGGCGCCGCGCAGGATGTCCACGATTGCGTAGTTGCCCTCGTGGCAGGCGTATTCGTAGATGCGCACGGTCGTCTTCGTCATCGGCAGCCGGGCCGTCCAGGCCCGTGTGAACACGGTCGGGTCCTCAACGGTGAACTCGTAGAGCAGGGTGTCCGCGTCGACGCGCGTCAGACGCTCCACCAGATGCAGGCGCTCGTCAGCACCGCGGAAGCCTGTCTTGCCGGTGAAGTTCGTCGTGTCGATCGCCAGCGTGTCGCCTTGCCAGCGCCCACGCGAATCGCCCAGCCAGAGCTCGACGCCGGAGGGCGCATGGGGCCGGCCATCGAGCGGCACGACGCGCGCGTCGTGAATCATTTCGGTGAAGATAACGACGTGATCGGGGTATTGCGAGATCTGGACGAAGTTATTGTACGGTCCGGGCAGGATCGGCGGCCCAGCGTTGAACGCCAGACACCGTTCCTGCAGCGATCGGTCTTCCGGGCCGTCGGCCGGGTGGGCGCGCGCGTCGGCCGCCCGCGTCGCGGCCTTCGCCCGCGCATCCGCCGTCATCGGGGGCACGCGGCCGTCGGGCGGGTCCACGACGAGCGACGTCACCCTCTTTCCGCCGACGGTCGCGAGCTCCGTGCCCCGCTCGAACCAGTAGTCGTTGACCGCGCGGCCCACGTCGACCGCAGCGCCGCCATCGCGCCGGTCGCGGTTGCCCCGTTCGATCGTCTGGCGCACGTACGCCGCCGCTTCCTCGTCCGATACAAATGGCTTCGCCGCGAACTCGGGCGGCCGTTCGAGGGGCGTCAGCGTCGCGAACCCCCACACACCCTCGAGGTCGTGCGGTGCGAACCGGGCCGAAGGAGCCGCTGCCAGGACGGCCAGCCCACCCAGCGCCGCGACCACCGCCGCCTTCATCGCGCGCCCCGGCCTCCACGCCCATAGTTCGGGCGATAGTGACGGTGGCACGTGACGCACGACTCGTAGAGCGCATCGTTGACGGCCACGAGCGCCGGGACGTCGTGCCGTTTCGCGGCCTTGAACGCGTCGGCGCTCGCGTCGCGCATCAGCACGGTATCGGCCATCCAGCGCTCTTGATCGCGGGCACGGCCCGGTGACATCAGGAGGTTTGCCGACTCCGCGAGCATCAGCGTCCGGCCCTGCAGCTCCTCCCACTCCGCATCATTCTTCGGCGTGCGGGTCTCGATGTAGAACACGGCGTCGGATGCCGGGTAGATGATCTTCGACATGAGCTCCGCCATCGTGCCGATAGCCCGCGGCGCAGCCTGCTGGGGTGCCTGAAGAGGCGTGCTGAGCACGCCGCCGGTCGCGAGCAGGACAGCGGCAAATCGCATGCCCGTATAATAACGGCTTCGTGACGCTTTTGCCGTTCTGCCAGTGGCTCGCGGGCACCACGTGGAGCATCGCGCTCCACGAGTCGCTCTACATGTACCCGCTCGTCGAGTCGGTCCATGTCCTGACGTTGTGCCTCTTCGTCGGGATGTCGGTCATGCTCGACCTGCGGCTGCTGGGTCTGGCGCTGCGCCGCGTGGCGGTCTCGGAGGTCACCGATCGGCTCGTCCCGTGGATGGTGGCCGGCTTCATCGTCATGTTCATCAGCGGCGCCCTGCTGTTCTTCGCGATCCCCATCCGGTCGTATCAGAACATCTTCTTCCGGCTCAAGGTCATCGCGCTCGTCTTGGCGGGCGTCAATGCGTGGGTGTTCCACGCGGGCGTGCACAAGCAGGTCGCGCGCTGGGATGTCGACCCCGTGACTCCGCGCCGGGCGCGTTTCGCGGGCGCGGCCTCGCTGGCGCTGTGGGCCGCCATCATTGTCTGCGGCCGGATGATCGCGTACAACTGGTTCGATTGCGACATGCCGCAACGGCCTCTCGTGAAGTGGGCCGCTGGGTGCGTCGACAAGTCGCGTTGACCGGATATGTAAGGCAACCAGATAACCAGATAACCAGATGCTTCTGCCCTACTTCCAATGGTTCGAGACGACGACCGTCGGGGACGCGATCAAGAATTCATCGTGGGCATTCGCGATCATCGAGTCCGTGCATCTTCTGGCGCTCGCGGTCATCGGCGGCGCGGTGTTGATGCTGAACCTCCGCCTGCTCGGCCTCGGACTGCGGCGTCAGTCCTTGCCCGACGTCGCGCGTGAGGCACAGCCATGGTTCATCGGCAGCCTCGTCATCATGCTGGTGACAGGCTTCGCGCTGTTCATGTCGGAAGCGACCAAGTGCTACTACAGCACGCCGTTCTGGGTGAAGATGACGTCGCTCGCGCTGGCAATGATGTTCACGTTCACAGTGCAGCGGAGAGTCGTCCAGGCGGACGAGGCGCGAGTGCCGCCAGTTGTCTTCAAACTCGTCGCGCTCGTCTCGCTGGCGTTGTGGTTCGGCGTCGGAGCTGGCGGGCGGTGGATCGGATTCTCAGGGTAGAAGACACCTCATCAATGCCTCGGAAGCGACACTGATGGCTCGGTGTGGGCCTGAAGACTCATCGTCCCGTGCAGTTGCCTCGCCCCAAAATAAAAGATTCTCAAGAGGTGGACAGGCAGTCAGAAATCGAGGGCGTAGGCAACTGCACGGGACCATGAGTCTTCAGACCACCTCAGACTCTTCAGCCGGCCTCTGAGGCGGATTGGTTATTTTCCCCCTCGGCCCCGGCCCTTGGGTGCCTCGGTTGGATCGGCGCCGTCGGTCGGCGCGCCGGTGCCAGACGAGCCCAGGAACAGCTTCCGGCCGTCCGGGTACGTGATGTTCCTGCCGTTTGCGCGCAGCAGCGAGTGATCCCGTGCCTGGTAGCCGTCGATCACCAGTTCGGTGCCGGCCACAAGCGATTCCTTCGTGATGCCGCGCCGCAGCAGCGTGTTCGGCGTGCCGCCTTCAACCATCCACTCCTCGCATTTCGTGTTGGGCGTGAATTGGCAGGCCTGCGGGCCGTCGGGTTTGGTGATCTCGACGTGAAGCCACGCGTGCGGGTTCACCCACTCCAGCTTCACGACCTTCCCCTTGAGCAGCACCGGCTTGTTCGGGTCGAACTCGCCGCCGAACGCGTGGTGCGCCATGACCGGAACAGCCGCCAGCACCAGACCAGCACCGAGCACGAACAATTTCCGCATAGCGTTGTCCTTTTCCCTTTCTAACTTCTCACTTCGAACTCGCCAACTTCTAACTCATAACTCGTAACTCATAACTTCTCACTTCACTTCTCACTTCTTGTCAGTCGTCTGACTCTCCCGCAGCCGTGCCCCGCGCAGGATGTCGCCCATCGCGTAGTTGCCCTCATGGCAGGCGTACTCGAAGATGCGCTCGTTCGTCGCCGGCCACGTGTATTCGCCGGTCCACGGTTTCGACCACGTCTTCGGATCCTCGATGGTGAAGCGATACTTGACGGTTTTCGCATCCACGCGCGTGAAGCGCTCGACGACGTGAAGGTCAGGCGTGGAGCCGCGATACCGGGTCTTGTCTGTAAAGTTCGTCGTGTCCACCACCAGCGTGTCGCCGTCCCAACGCCCGATCGAATCGCCGAGCCACATCCGGATCGTCGAGGGCAGATGATTGGCGTTCATGCGGACGATCCGCGCGTCGTGGACCATCTCGGTCAGGATCATCACGTACGTGGGTGTCTGAACGATCTGATGCAGGTTGTTGTAGAAGTAGTTCGGCAGAACCGGCGGACCCGACGTCGATCCGAACCCCAGCAGGCATCGCTCTCCCAGCGGTCGGCGCTCGGGATCGTCGTACGCGCCGGCCGGCTCGAGTCCCGGGTCCTTACTCTCCGTCTGATCCGAGGTGGGTCGGAATTGAGCCAGCCGGCCCATCTGCCTCTGGCGCGCCTCCGCTGTCACTGCCGGCACCTTGCCGTCCGGCGGATCGATGACGATTGAGGTCCGGCGCTGGCCGTCCACGATGCTGTACTCGGAGCCTCGGTCCAGCCAGAAGTTGTTATACCCGCCCACATTGCCCGCGGGACCGACCGATCCGTCGCCGCCTTTGGGCGGCGCGCCGCGGTTTGCGTCAATCGGGCGGTCGAGCGCCTTGTTCTGATCGACGACCTGCTTTTGAAGCTTCGCCGCTGCCTCGTCGCTCAGCACGTCGGGCATCCCGTTCGGCCGTTCGAGCGGCGTGAGCATCGCGAGGTCGTACGTGCCGGTCAGGTCAGGATGACCGTCGGCCGTTCTCGGCAGCGTGCTGTTCTTCATCTGCGCGGCCGCCCCGACGGCCGCGGCGCAGGCGAGACTGAGCCCGAGCGCCACTGTTCGTATCTGCATCGTCACCCTAGCTCCCCAGCGGCTTCTTCCGCCACTGGCCGTACAT